>JANOPP010000283.1:0-19477 GCA_031421915.1 Myxococcales bacterium
TGTGACGACTAACGCAGGTTGTGGCGAACGATCTCGAGCGGGAGATCCTTCGGAACGCGAACGTTCGACAGCGCCGGGTGCAGCTTCGGCTTGCCGCCCTCGAACATCGAGTTCGAGAACTTCTGGCAACCCCAGTCGGCCGCATCCTCGTCGGTCGTGCTCGCCGTCAGCCGCGGCAGCGTTCTGCACGCCGGGAACGGTGCGTCCGGCATCATGTCGTTGTTCGAGTCGTACTGGAAGAACCCGATCGACTGGCACACGCCGAGCTTGTCGAGGTACGGGCCCATCGCGAACTGCATCGGCAGCTGCATCGTCGTGCGGTCCACGACGTACGGCCACATGAACTTGCAGTGAGAGTCCGCCGTCGAGCCCTTCTTCGCCGGGCTGCAGATGGCGTCGCCAGCAATCGCTGCGGTCGTCGGCAGCTTGCCGATCGCCGTCGCGTCACCGCGCGTGGTGTCGGTCGGCTGCGTGTTGTCGATCTCGAGCGCCGCGCAGTAGCCCGTGCACTTGGTCACGGTCGAACCCGTCATCTCGTAGAAGAACGGCAGGAAGCCCGGGGCGCAGCCGTTGAGGTACGGGTTACCCGACGCGTTCGTCCGAGGAGCCGCGCGATCCGTCAGCGCGTACACCGACGGGCCGGCAGGCGCGCACGAGTAGTCGTCGTAGCCGTAGCAGCCCTTGGTCGGCATCGTCGCCATCGTCGAGCCGCAGCCCGCCTTCACCGCGCCGACCTTGAGGTCCTGCGTCAGCGGATCGCACGCCGGGTCACACACGCCGGCCACGGCCGTGCCGCCGAACTCGAAGAAGTCCGCGTAGCGCGTGCACGAGTGATCCTGATCGCAGGTCGGCGCGCCGCCCGCCTGATCACAGATCTGCTTGCACTCGCCGGACAGACAGACCGAGCCCTTGACGCAGGTGTCAAAGCCCATCGGGCCCGCGGGGCCCTCGGTGCACGCGCCGCCGATGGCGATGCCCGTCGCGCCCGGGTCCGGGGCGCAGCCCACGTGACCGATCGGCGGATCGTCCTGATCGTTGATCCAGGTGCACTTCTCACCAGTGTTGCAGCCGCCCTGCGTGAGCGGGTTACACGTCATTGTGTTGCCGCCATCGCCCATCGGGGCATCGACGAGAATGACGCCTTCCTTCTTGTCGCATGCCGCAAACCCAAACAGCACGGCAGCAATCGCTAGCTTGTTCATCATCGAGTCATCGCACGCGACCACCGAAAACAAAAACAGCCGGCACTGAGGCCGGCTGTCCAGGTGCAGAGGCTTTGACGCCTCAGCGTGTGACGACTAACGCAGGTTGTGGCGAACGATCTCGAGCGGGAGATCCTTCGGAACGCGAACGTTCGACAGCGCCGGGTGCAGCTTCGGCTTGCCGCCCACGAACGTCGAGTTCGAGAACTTCTGGCAGCCCCAGTCGGCGGCGTCCTCGTCGTCCATGCTCGCCGTCAGCCGCGGCAGCATTCTGCATGCTGGGAACGGCAGGTTGGCCGTTCCCGGCATCATGTCGTGGTCGTACGAGAAGAACCCGATCGACTGGCACACACCGAGCGTGTCGAGGTGCGGGCCCATCGCGAACTGCATCGGCAGCTCGCCCGTCGTGCGGTCCGCCACGTACGGCCACATGAACTTGCAGTGCGAGTCCGCCGTCGAACCCTTCTTGGTCGCGTTACACGTGGCGTCGCCAGCTGCAGCTGCGGTCGTCGGCAGCTTGCCGATCGCGGTCGCGCTGCCCTTCGTGGTGTCCGTCAGCTGGGTGTTGTCGATCTCGAGCGCCGCGCAGTAGCCCGTGCACTTGGTCACGGTCGAACCCGTCATCTCGTAGAAGAACGGCAGGAAGCCCGGGGCGCAGCCGTTGAGGTACGGGTTACCCGACGCGTTCGTGCGAGGAGCCGCGCGATCCGTCAGCGCGTACACCGACGGGCCGGCCGGCGCGCACGAGTAGTCGTCGTAGCCGTAGCAGCCCTTCGTCGGCATCGTCGCCATCGTCGAGCCGCATGCCTGCTTCACCGCGCCGACCTTGAGGTCCTGCGTCAAAGGATCGCACGCCGGGTCGCACACGCCAGCGACCGCCGTGCCGCCGGTCTCGAAGAAGTCCGCGTAGCGCGTGCACGAGTGGTTCTGATCGCACGTCGGCGCGCCGCCCGCCTGATCACAGATCTGCTTGCACTCGCCCGAGAGACACACCGCGCCCTTGACGCAGGTGTCGTAGCCCATCGGGCCCGCGGGGCCTTCGGTGCAGGCGCCAGCGATCGCGATGCCCGTCGCGCCCGGGTCCGGGGCGCAGCCCACGTGACCGATCGGCGGATCATCCTGGTCGTTGATCCAGGTGCACTTCTCACCGGGGTTGCAGCCGCCCTGCGTGAGCGGGTTACACGTCGTCATGGCGTCGACCGTCGGTGCGTCGACGAGCTGGACGGAGTTGTTACCCCCGCCACCACCACATGCGGTGAGCCCAGCGAACAGGGCTCCCAAAGCTAGCTTCTTCATATCGTCGACTCCTCTGGAAGTTCGTTGCCGCTGGGAATGCCCCAAGACGTACGGCGGTTCAAAAATGCTCGCGGACCCTACTTATGTTGCTCCCGGGGGTCAAGACCATTTCGTGCGCTGATTCCGAGAGCAACGCCGGGGTTCAGACACTAGAACTCCGACGAGGAATCCCGACGATGACGTCGATCACACGACGGGCGCCGCGGGCCTAACACCAGCTACTCCAGTTGAGGTGTGCGGTCGCGGCTCGACGGGATTTCACGTATATCGAGGGTTTCGAGGCGCGCTCACGGGGAGACGGTCACAGATCCCGGAGGCAGCGAGCCTGGGTCTGGACCTCGGGTCGCAGCGACGGCGATGCCCGTCACACCCGCAGCGACGACCGCGACCCCCGCGTAGACGTACCACCGGGTGTACCAGGCGCGCTTGCCGCCCTCCGCAGAACCCGCAGCGAGCACAACCTCGAGCGGGGCATCGGGGCCCGCGATCCGCGCGACGGCACCACCGCCGGCATCGCGTGCCTCGACGTAGTACTCGAGCACGTACGGCTTGCTCGACGGCTCCGGTGCGATGCGCGCACGCCACCGCGCATCCCCGCGCGGAGAAGCGGTGAAGGTTCGATAGGCGAGCTCGCCGCGGCGGCGCGTCGCGACCACGAGCTCGAAGACACGCTCCCCGCCGCGCGTCGCACGCGTCTCGATCTCGATCGGACGTCCCGCGGTGCCGGCCGTCGGCGCGGCGTGCTCGAGATCGGCGCCGGCGTTCGGATCGAAGCCGGGGATCAGCTGCTTCTTCATCGCATCGAAGAACGCGCGAATCTTCGGTGAGCCCGTGGTGTCCCGGAGCTGGTAGCCGGGATCGATGTCGAGGATGCGCTCGAACGTGGCGCGCGCTGCACCCTCGTCGCCCTTGATGAAGTTCGCGAGCGCGATCAGCTCGAGCGCGCGCAGGCGCTGTGCACGCGTCGCACGCGCATCGCGGGTCACCGGCGAGAGGGCCTGGATCGCGCCCGCATACTCCTGCTCGTCGTAGAGCTTCTGACCCGCCACGAGATAGGTCTCGATCGCCTGCGGGCCGACATCGGCATGGCCGAGCCGCGCGAACGCGACGAGGACGAGGAGGATCAGCGCGCGAGCCACATGACTCCGTTCGCGCCGGCGAGCAGCGCATCGAGATCGCCGTCGTCATCGATGTCGGCCATCACGACGTCGGTCGCGGGCGGCGTATCGTTCTCGGCAGCGAGGACGCCGTTCGCGGTGCCGCGCAGCGCGGGGGCACCCGCGGTACTCGCGATCACGGCATCGGGCTCGCAGCCGTCGTCCCAGCCGCCGATCGCGACAGCGGACGCCACAGGTGCCGGCTGCGGGAGGCGCACGAACGACTGATCCTCGAGACGACCCTCGCGATCGACATAGAGGCGCATCGGACCCGAGCGCAGCGACACGGCGAGGTCCGGATCGAAGTCGCCATCTGCGTCGGCGAGGACGAGGCGGGTGACGTCGAGCGGCACCGCGGGGATCGCGGCGTCGGCGACGCTGAAGTTGCCGGTGCCACCGAGCCACGCGCGCAGCGGCCCTGGAGACTGGCCGACGACGAGCTCCGCGTTGCCATCACCGTCGAGATCCCCGAGTGCGAGAGCGCTCACCGCGGTGACGCGGCCCGGCGTCACGATCGCACCGTCCTTGCGCGCGAAGTTGCCGCCGCCGTCGTTGAGCCACAGCGCGAGCTGCGCGCCGCCGCCGACCACGAGATCTAGGTCACCATCGTGATCGACATCGGCGACGGCCGCGGCCGCGATCGGCCCCCCGGTGAGCGAGCCGACCTCGGTGAACGTGACCCCATCGCGGCGCCAAAGAGCGGGCGCGGCACCGTCGGTCGCGATCAGGATGTCGTCGTCGCAGTCGCTATCGATGTCGACCGCGACGAGTGCGGTGACAGTACCGGCGCGCGGAGCCGGGGCCGTGGTCGCGACCAGGGCGCCGCTGCGCGCATCGAGAACGTCGACGGTCGCGCCGGCGGCGATCACGAGCGTCCCACCGGGGCCCTGCGACGCGGCGAGCCGGGCACTGGCGGGGCCCGTGGCGTCCCCGATCTCCGCGGGACCGTCACCCGGACCGGTCACGCACCTGTTCAAGGTCAGCGCGACGTCGCGCGTGAAGTCGATCGCGACGGCGGCCCCCGCGCTCGGCACACCGCCCCGATCACCGCGGACCCAGGCCCACGCGGTGTCGGCGCCACCGGCCTCGACGCGCAGCGTCTGCGGCAGGCTCGCGAGCTTGCCCTCGAGCCGGTAGTTGCGACCGAACTGGCCGCCGGTCAGGGACGCATCCGCAACGGCGACGCAGATCGAGTCGATCGCCGTCGGGACAGGACGGTCGCCCGCGATCTCGAGCGTGACCGCGTCGTTACAGCCGACGGCCGAAACGAGCGCTAGCAGCCCGACGGCGGCGACGACCAGCGATTGCACCGAGCAGCAGCATGGCACACGCTGCACCGCTCGAACCAGCCCCGCCCGCGTTGCAGCCGGTGTCGTCGACGGCGCGCGGCACGACCTGAACCGTCACGTGGAGCTCGGGACCGAACCAGGCGACGCCTTCCTGCACGAGCTGGAACGCCTCGTCATACACGACAGGCTCGCGCACCGACGGCGCGAGGATGTCGAACGTGAACGTGCCGGTCGCACCCGGCTCGACGCGGCCATCGGCCCCGGTCGCGCGCTTGGGCGACATCCAGTCGCCGTCGACGAACAGCTCGGACTCGCGATCCTGCGGGGCCGCGGTGCCGAGGCGCGTGAGATCTAGATCCCACGCGGTGTTGCCGTTGTTGGTCACGGTGATGGTGACCGTCGCCTTGTCTCCCGAGGTCAACGAAGTCGGCGCGTCGATCGTGACGTCGCTCGCGCCAAACATCGGCGCGCCGCCGGTGCCAACGAGATCGAGGTACCGATCCCAGTTCCAGCCCGCCCCCGGATCCGTGTGCGTCGAGCAGTCCGGCGCGTCGCCGTGACCGAGGATGAACTCGTGCGTCTTTGCGATGCCGTACTTGTCGGCGAGATACGCGGTCAGCTTCGCCGACTCCGCGTACATCGCGTCCGTGTACCAGACCTCGGGATCGTCGACGTAGCCCTCGTGCTCGATGCCGACGGTGTTCGTGTTGAAACACTTGTCGTGCCAGGCAACGTCCTTCTCCTTGACCATCTGCGTGATGGCGCCCGTCGAGGACTTCACGACGTAGTGGGCGGAGACGCCGGCGTCAGGATTCTTGAACCAGCTGATGCAGCCGTTGTAGCTGCCCTGCACGGTGTGGATGACGACGTGCGAGATCGACGTGAGGCCCCGGTTGGCGGCGCCGAAGTTGCCGCTGTAGGCGGCGGACCAGGCGGCCGGCGCGTAGTCGGCATTGCCGAGCGCCTGCGTGGTCGTGCCGGTGCCGGCGGTGCGGTCGAGGTACGGGCGCGCCGCGATCGTGACGGACTCGCCGAGGACGTCCTGACCGGCGACGCCGCGCGCGAGCACGCTGACGAGCTCCGCGCGCAGCGTGGGCTCGAGAGCGGCGAGGACGTCGTCGAGGGTGGCCGCGGCGGGCGCGGCCTCGCGGATGAGGGCAGCACCAGCGCGCAGCGACGCCTCGGCATCGGTGCGAGCGGCGACGTCGGTGACGCCGGCGAGGCGCGCACCGCGGAGGAGATCGGCCTCGGTCAGGCCGAACAGGCCGATCGCCGTGGCGCCGTGGTCGGCACTGTCGACGAACCGCAGCCGGGTCTCGACGTACGAGAGAGCGGCGAGTAGCTCGGGCGGCAGGCCGGTCTCGGCACCAACGCGCGTGAACATGTCGACGAGCTGCGAGCTACCACCGACCGTGATCCGCGGCGCAGTCGGCTCGTTCTGGGTCGCGCACGCGCCCGCAAACAACACAGACGCCAGAGCGAAGCCGGCGAGCCGGGTCCCCATTCGCATGCGTTGCATCGTAGAGCATTGTCGCCAATCCTCGCGAGAGGTCTACCGACATCTTCGGACATTGGAACCCCCAGAATCTGCTCACGATGTGCAAACTCGTGTGCGCACCGCGTCGGGTCCCCGGAGGAGGCTCAGGGAAAAGGTAAGATGCCCAGGTGTCTGCGTCCGCCGAGGGCGGTATCCGCTTCGGTCAGTACGTGCTGTTGCGCCGGATCGCGCGCGGCGGCATGGCCGAGGTGTTCCTCGCCCAGCAGAAGGGGCTCGAAGGTTTCGACCGCCGCGTCGCGGTCAAGCGGATCCTCCCGCACCTCGCGGACGCTCCCGACTTCCTCAAGATGTTCCTCAGCGAGGCCCGGCTCGCCGCGATGCTCTCGCATCCCAACGTCGTCCACATCTATGACTTCGGAAAGCACGACGGCGACTACTTCATCGCGATGGAGTTCGTCGATGGCGTGCACGCCGGGCAGCTGTTCAAGCACGTCGAGAAGGAGCGCCTCCCGCCCACGATGATCGCGCGCATCGGCGCGGATGCCGCGACGGCACTGCACTACGCGCACGAGCTGCGGAACCAGAACGGTCAGGTGCTCGGCCTCGTCCACCGCGATGTCTCGCCCGCGAACATCATGGTGTCGTTCGACGGCGTCGTGAAACTGTGCGACTTCGGCATCGCGAAGGCGGCGGCGCTCGGCAACGAGTTGACGAACCCGGGCCAGGTCAAAGGCAAGTACGCGTACATGTCCCCCGAACAGACGATCGCGGCGCCGCTCGACGGCCGCAGCGACGTGTTCTCGCTCGCGATCGTGATGTGGGAGCTGCTCACGGGAAAGACGATCGTCGGGCGTGGCGATGCGGTCGAGGCGATGCGCGCGATCCGCGACGGCAAGCTGCCGCCGATCGCGACGGTCGCGCCCCACACACCACCTGCCCTCGCGAAGGCGCTGACCTGGGCGCTGCAGACTCGTCGCGAGATCCGCGCGACCGCGATGGACTTCGCGCAGGCGCTCGAGGCGTTCATCAAGTCCTCCCCCGAGCTCGCGACGCCGATGCAACTCGGCGCATGGGTGCGGCAACGGTTCGCGCGCGAGGGCACCGGTCAGCACAACGCGATCCCTGGCGTGTCCGTCGGTACGCGCGTCGTCGCCGGGACGCACGCCGAGCCAGGAACCTCCGCGGGCCAGGGCACGATCGCATCGCCGGGTACCGCCGTCGGTACGGTCACCCCGCCGCCCGAGTTTGTCGTGCGGACTCCGCCGCAGGAGCTGATCCGGATGTCGACGCGCGAGCTGTCCGAGGAGGACCTGCTCGATAGTGCCGAGACCGTCTCGATCGATCAGACCGGTGACGTCTCCGGCATCAACGCCGCGAACGAAGCGACGGTGATCGATTCGGGTCACCGGCGCGCCCACCAGACCACCGCCCCCGAGGGCATGCACGTCGGCGACGACACGATCATGGAGACGGCCGAGCGCAGCGGCGCGTACCGCGTGCCGGTCGCCGGCGGCGCGGCGATCGTGCCGACGCGGATCGTCGCTCCACCTCTGCAACGACGCCGCACGCCCCCCCCGCTGGCGACGGAGATCACGATCACCCCGGCCGCCCGCGGCCGCCGGATCCCGCGCCGCGTGCTCGCCGTCGGCGCGCTGTTCGGAATCGCGATCCTCAGCTTCCTGATCGCGCTCGCCGCGAAAGGCGGATCGAAGGGCGCACCGCGTGACGCAGGCGTCGCCGTCGCTCCGATCGACGCAGCTCCGACCGACGCCGCGCCGGCCGTCGTCGCGAACGATGCGCGGATGCCGACGATCCCCGTCGATGCGCCCGACGCGCTGCAAGTGCTCGAGGTCCGGACCAAGCCAGCCGGCGGGACGGTACGTGTCGGCGGCGAGTCACGCGCCGATCCGGCGAAGTTCGCGCTGCTACCGGGGAAGTACACGATCGTCGCCGAGCTCGACGGCTACCAGAACGAGAACCGCGCGATCGAGCTGTTCAAGGGCGCCGACCTCGTCCAGGAGATCGCGTTCACCCGCAAGCTCTCGACCTCGCGCCCTGCCCCCTCGGTCGGCAAGCTCACCGTGCGAACGACCCCGTACTCGGTCGTGTTCCACAACGGCAAGCGGCTCGGCGAGACGCCGTTCGCAGACCTCGAGCTTCCGGCAGGAACCTACTCGCTCGTGTTCCGCAATCCGAACCGCGCGACCGTGACCCGCAAGGTCGTGATCACCGCGAACAAGACGACGAAGCTCAGCTTCAATCTTCCGTGAGGATCAGGGCTCGAGGCCGGTCGCCCAGGAGTTCTTTGGCTTCGTGTTGAAGTGGTGCGTCGCGTTGATCACGCGGACCGTGCCCGACTTGCTGCGCATGACGATCGACTCGGTCTTCGCGCTATCGCCGAAGAACCGCACACCCTCGAGCAGGTAGCCCTTGGTGACGCCCGTCGCGGCGAACATCACGTCGCCCTTCGCGAGGTCCTCGGTCGAGTAGATCGTGTCCTCGCTCTTGACGCCCATCCGCTTCGCGCGCGCGCGCTCCTCGTCGTTGCGGAACCGCAGGCGGCCCTGCAGCTCACCACCGACACACTTGAGTGCGGCCGCTGCGATCACGCCCTCGGGCGCGCCACCCGTGCCGAACAAGACGTCGATGCCGGAGTCCGGGTTCGCCGTCATCACGCCACCCGAGACGTCGCCGTCGCCGATCAGCCGGATGCGCGCGCCGGCCTGACGTACCTCTCCGATCAGATCGGCGTGGCGATCGCGGTCGAGGATCACGGCGGTGCAGTCGGTGACCTTCTTGCCCTTTGCCTTCGCGATCCTCTCGAGGTTCCAGGTCGGCGACTCGCGGAGGTCGATCACGTGGCGCGCCTCGGGGCCGACCGCGATCTTCTGCATGTACGTGTCGGGCGCGTTGAGGAACTGCCCTTCGTTCGCGATCGCGATCACGCAGATCGCGTCGGGGGCGCCGGTCGCGCACAGGTTCGTGCCCTCGAGAGGATCGACGGCGATATCGACCTTCGGCGAGCTCTCGCCGGTCTGCCAGCCCATGCCGACGTTCTCGCCGATGTAGAGCATCGGCGCCTCGTCGCGCTCACCTTCGCCGATCACGACGGTGCCGCGAATATCGATCGTATCGAAGGCACGCCGCATCGCTTCGACGGCGACGTGATCCGCGAGCTTGCGATCACCGCGTCCCATCAGGCGCGCGGACGCGAGCGCCGCGGCCTCCGTGATCCGGACCACTTCGAGGGCGAGATTGCGGTCTTGCATGGGCGCTAGGTGTACCGCCTGGACGCTCCGGGAGGCAACGCGCTTCGGAGTCACGTAGCCAGCGGTGGGATCGCGGCGATCAGCTGCGGAGGCAGGCGCTTCGGCCGACCATCTGGACCGACGATGGCGTGGCGCGTGTAGCCTTCGGCGATCAGATCGGCGCCGCGCGTCACTCTGTAGGCGAAGCGCAGGGACGCGGCGCGGACTTCGCTGACCGAGACGTCGACGTCGATCAGATCCTCGTAGAGTGCGGGGCGCTTGTAGTTGCAGTGCGCCTCGACGACGGGCATCGCGACGCCCCAGTCGACGAGGTCCTGGTAGGTGCGACCGAGGCTGCGCCAGTAGGCGGCACGGGCGCTCTCGAAGAAGCGCAGATAGTTCGCGTAGTACACGATGCCCATCTGGTCCGTGTCGCCGAAGATGATCCGGATCTCGTGCTTCATCAGCCGGCGATCCGGATCACGCGGGCGCGCTCGCGCAGGATGGGGAGCTGCTCGATCTCGGCGAGCGCGTCGCGGACGTTGCCCTCGCGTGCGACGTGCGTGAGCACCACGACCCAGACCGGGCCGGCAGTCTCCCCGCGCGCGCCGTCCTGCACGACCTGCGCGATCGAGACGCCGTGCGCGCCCAGGATCGTCATCAGCTGGCCGAGTACGCCGGGCTGATCGGCGACGCCGAACCGGAGGTAGTACTGGGTCCGGATCTCGCTGAGCGGGATCAATGGACGAGCCGCAATCGGGCGCGGGCGCTGCGGCGCCGATGGGGAGCCCGCGCGCGCGGCCATGTTGCGGCCGACCTCGATCATGTCGGAGACGACGGCCATCGCGGTCGGCAACATGCCCGCACCGGCGCCGTAGTACATCGACGGCCCCAGTGCGTAGCTGTGGACGAAGACCGCGTTCTTCGCGCCCGAGACGTCGGCGAGCAGCCAGTTGCTCGGGATGAGCGCTGCGTGGACGCGCGCCTCGATCGGGCTGTCGGCCTCCTCGCCGTGCGCGCGCGCGATCACGAGCGGCTTGATCACGTAGCCGAACTTCTCGGCGTACCCGAGATCGATCGGATCGACGACGTCGATACCGTCCTTCGGGATCGCGTGGACGTCGACGGTGGTTCCGAAGCAGAGGTTCACTAGGATCGCGAGCTTGTGGGCCGCGTCGCCGCCGCCGATGTCGAGGGTCGGATCCGCCTCGGCATATCCGAGATCCTGCGCCTCTTTGAGGATGTCGGCGAACGGGCGCCGGGTCTCCGTCATCGTCGACAGGATGTAGTTCGACGTGCCGTTGACGATGCCGTGGATCGCCTCGACGCGATCGGACGCGAGCCCCTCGCGGAGCACGCGGATGATCGGGACGCCGCCGCACACGGCGGCCTCGTAGTAGACGTCGACACCCGCGGCCTCGGCGGCCGTGAACACCTCGGCGCCGTACTCGGCGAGCAGCGCCTTGTTCGCCGTGACGACGTGCTTCTTGTGCGCGATCGCCGACAGGACCGCCGTCCGCGCGAGCGTGGTGCCACCGATCAGCTCGCAGACGATGTCGATGTCGGGGCGCGCGAGTGCCGCATCGAGATCCGTGGTCAGGAGGGAGCGGTCGACATCGACGACGCGATTGCCCTTGTCCGGATCGCGAACGACGACGGTGCGGACGACGAGGCGAGCCCCGAGGCGCGCTTCGATCGCGGCGGCGTTGGCCTCGAGCAGCTTGACGACGCCACCGCCGACATTGCCCAGGCCGAGAAGGGCGACTCCGATCGTGCGTGTCGTCATCGCTTGTACGAGTAGTGCTCGGAGGTGATCACCCAGCCCGCGCCCTGCTTGCGGAGGACGAGCGTGAGCACTCCACTCTCGGTGACAGTCGTGCTCTCGGAGGTCAACTCGCGCGTCATGGTCGCGTACGCCGTCGCGACCTCGGGCGCGAGCGAGAGGACCTGCATGTCCTTGAGGCGGATGTGGATCGCGCCGGTGCGTGCGATCCGATCCTTCAGCATCGCCTCGACCGAGCTCCAGCCGAGGTACGTCGTGCCTTCCTGGACCACGACCAGATCGACGTCGCGCGCGTAGAGCTGCGCGAGGGCGTCGACGCTGCGGATCTCGTAGGCCTGCCGCCACTGCTCGACCGTCGCCTTCGCTGCCGTGACCACTTCCTTCGGTGTGGCTGCGCTTGGCCCCTCAGCTCCCGCGGAGTTACCCGCGGGACAGCCGCCGACGAGGACAGAGGTCAGAAGGACAGCGAGCGCTGTGATCGCAGGGCGTCGCACGAGGGGTGTGTAACACAGGCCTGCGAGGGTGATCGCGACGCCGTGTTCGGTTAGTGTCCGCGCATGACGGAGA
Organism: Myxococcales bacterium; assembly: GCA_031421915.1. Taxonomy (GTDB): domain Bacteria; phylum Myxococcota_A; class Polyangia; order Haliangiales; family Haliangiaceae; genus JABFXX01. Next base: position 12,041 of record JANOPP010000283.1, read on the forward strand.
TCGTTTGGCTGCACGCACGCGAGGTCCTGGATTCCCGTGGTAACCCGACCATCGAGGCCGAAGTCGGACTCGACGGTGGCGCCCTCGGCCGCGCGATCGTGCCCTCGGGCGCATCGACCGGTGAGCACGAGGCGCTCGAGCTCCGCGACGGCGACGCCGCGCGCTTCCTCGGCAAGGGCGTGCTCAAGGCCGTCGATCACGTGCGCGACATCATCGCGCCGACGCTGATCGGCATGGACGCCACGGATCAGTCCGCGGTCGACGCCGCGCTCCTCGCGCTCGACGGCACGCCGACCAAGTCGCACCTCGGTGCGAATGCGATCCTCGCCGTCTCGATGGCGACCGCTCGCGCCGCGGCCCTCGGTCACGACCTCCCGCTGTATCGGTACCTCGGCGGCGTCGGCGCTGTGACGCTGCCCGTCCCGCTGATGAACGTGATCAACGGCGGCGCGCACGCCGACAACAACCTCGACATCCAGGAGTTCATGATCGTCCCCGCGGGGTTCGACAACTTCGAGGACGCGCTGCGCGCCGGTGTCGAGACATTCCATCACCTCAAGAAGCTTCTCTCCGCGAAGGGCAAGGCGACCAACGTCGGTGACGAGGGCGGCTTCGCGCCAAGCCTCGACAACGCCGACGAGGCACTGACGCTCCTCCTCGAAGCGATCGGCAAGGCCGGCTACAAGGCGGGCGAACAGATGTTCCTCGCGCTCGACGTGGCCGCATCGGAGTTCTTCGACCAGGCGAAGGGCACCTACGACTACGAAGGCAAGCACAAGTCCTCGGCCGAGATGGTCGAGATGTACGCGGGCTGGACCAAAAAGTATCCGCTCGTCTCGATCGAGGACGGTCTCGATCAGAATGACTGGGCCGGCTGGAAGGCGCTGACCGACAAGCTCGGCACGACCACGCAGATCGTCGGCGACGATCTGTTCGTGACACAGACGTCGCGGCTCAAGCGCGGCATCAAGGAAGGGATCGCGAACTCGATCCTCGTCAAGGTCAACCAGATCGGCTCGCTGTCCGAGACGCTCGACGCCGTGCGCACCGCGCAGCACGCGCGCTACACGGCCGTCATCTCGCACCGCTCCGGTGAGAGCGAGGACTCGTTCATCGCGGACCTCGCGGTCGCGACCAACGCCGGTCAGATCAAGACGGGCTCCGCATCGCGCTCCGATCGGATCGCGAAGTACAACCAGCTGCTCCGCATCGCCGATCAGCTCGGCGACGAGGCGCGGTTCGCCGGTCGCTCGGTGCTGCGCACCTGAGTTTCCGGATCCACCGGGGGAGCGGCGTATGGCACTGCGACGACGGACGCGCGGATCGCGTCGTCCCACGTGGCCTTTGCCAGGAGGTGCTCGAGGCACGCCGCGAGACGCTTCATCGTGACGTCGGTCGTCGGCTCATCGCGAGGGATCCCGAGTCCTCCGCGATAGACCATGATGCGGATCGGAACCGCTGCCAGCCGAGCGAACTGCGCGGGGCTCATGTTGAAGCGGCGCACGAGCGTATCGAACACGCGTGGGGCATCGACCTCTGTTGCCGTCACCCTGGACACGTGCACGTCCCCCGTCGGCTCGATCACGATTCGCCTTCCGTCCGTGGAGACGTTCAGAATCGTGTCACGACCGATTCCAAGCACGTCTCGGAGCGATTTATCGATCACGAGCGCCAGGCTGTTTCCGACGAGGGCGAGTCGCTTCCGCATGCTCGTTTATAGCGGACGCGGCTGACGTTCGTTGCGAGGCACGAAGAACGACAGTGTCCGAGTTTCGGACATCACGACTAACCCCACGTCGAGTGGCACCCCTCGTGAGAAATCGGTAATTACGGTGTAATTACCAAAACGCCGAGAGACCCTTCCAAGTCAGGGGGGGCGGAATCCACAGAGCTGCCGTGCTAGTACCAATTTCGTGCAAAGGCTCCTCCAGATTCTTATCGTCGTCACTGCGGCGTGTGGCTCGTCAAAGCCGGCGCCCGAGGGCGGGGGCGGCGCCAAGCCGATCACCGGCGAGCTGCCCGACACCTGCACGACCTCCGACGACTGCGAGCTCGTGCAGGCATGTTGCGGCTGCAACGCGGGCGGCACGCAGATCGCGATCCGCAAGGATGCGGTCGCCGGCTTCGAAGCCGCGCGCCCCGAGCGCTGCGGTGGCAACATGTGCGCGCAGATGATCAGCAACCATCCGAGCTGCAGCGCCGAGGCGGTCTGCGGTCAGAATGGTCGCTGCGAGGTAGCGCCGCACATGCAGCAGGGCGAGCCGACCATGGCGCCCGCCCAGTGACGCCCGCGCAGTGACGCGCGCCCAGTCACGCCCGCCCAGTGACGCCCGCCCAGTGACGCCCGCGCAGTGACGCGCGCCCAGTGACGCCCGCGCAGTGACGCGCGCCCAGTCACGCCCGCCCAGTCACGCCCGCCCAGTCACGCCCGCCCAGTGACGCGCGCGAAGACCGTTACTCGGTCTTCGTGTCGTCCATCATCTTGCTGAACGCCGGGTCGTTCGTGCACTTCAGCATCGCGTCCATGACCGACGACTTGGCCGCCTTCATGGCCTCGCCGTGCTTCTTCATCACGTCCTCGGGCGGACCCTTCGGATACTTCTCCTTGAGCTTGGCCTGCATCGCCTTGTAGTTGGCGGTGTTCGCCTTGCGCCAGTCGCCCACGCTCTTGGCCTTGGCCACGCAGTCATCGCCACCGACGGCGAACGCGGCGCCCTTCTCGGTATCGAGCTTCACGAATGCTTCCATGTCGCCCCCGCCGCCCTTGCTGCAGGCGACCAGAGAGACCGTGAGTACGAGACCACCGAACAGCTTCTTGAGATTCATCTTCAGCTCCATGTAGGTCAGACGTAAACCGCGGCACAAGAGTCGCACACTATTTGCGCCAGAGCAGAGCCGGGTACAGCGCGAGCATCCCCCACGGGAACACGCCGAGGCGGAGGAACACGGCGATCCCCACGTGAAACGCGACACCGAGTCCGATCCAGATCCAGCGCAGTCGCAGGGTGTTGACGATCCGCCGCAGCCGTCCGGGGCGATCGGAGGTCTCGGCGAAGTACAGATAGACGAGGTAGAGCGGCGCGGTCAGCTCGAAGGCCATCGACAGTGCCGTCGCGAGCTGCGTGAGCGGCAGCACCGAGCCGACCCACTCGCACGACATCCGGGCGATGTGTGGATCGCAGACCGCGTTGCCGAGCGCGCGAAAGCCGTCGAGCGGGCCCCACTCTGCCCCGGCCTTGTTCATCCCGGCGGAGAAGTAGACCCAGATGACCTGGAGGAGGATCAGCAGGCGCGGCCATGCCGGCACCTCGGTCGGCAGCGGGCGCCCGAAGCGCCGCCAGACCGCAGCATCGATCGACCACCGCGCGTGGCACCATGACAGGGCGAGGATCACGAGGACGATCCGCAGGATCATGTGAATCCCGCGATCGGAATCGGGCGCGATGTGCGCGAGCTGTGCAGAGACCACGACGAAGCCGACACACGCGACGCGGGTTGCGAGACCGAGGACGATGCAGACCGCCGCGATCACCGCCGCGAGTGTCAGCGTGAAGGCCGCATCGGCACCGGTGCCGAGCAGAGCGGCGCCCCAGCCATCGTGCGCGACCGCGTAGCCATCGGGTGGCGCCGCGAACATTGGCGTGACGAGACCGAGGCGGCCGAGGTTCAGGAGATCGACGAGCAACACGAGTCCGACGCCGATCCGGATCAGCGCGAGCGCAGTGGCGGGCTCACGACGATCCCAGAGCGCGACCCATGCGCGCCACAGCCTCATCATCGCGTGCCTCGCGCGCGCCCGAACGGATAGACGAAGGCGCCCGTGCCCCGCACGGTACCGTCGACGATCTCGATGGTCTCGAACCGCATGCGCACGACCTCGAGGTCGGGGTGATCGTCGAGCAGGCGCCCGGTGAGCCAGCGCGCGAACGCCGGGTACTGATACATCGGGCGATCGGTCGGATCCCACGCGCCGCGAATGCGCTCCTGCTCGAGGATGTCGGCGTAGGCGGCGTGCTCCGGATCGCCCGCGATGAACAGCGGCTGCCACCGCCCGCCATGCGTGTGGCCGTCGATCACGAGCCGGTGGACGTCGCGTGGGGCGACCTGGAACAGAGCCCAGCGCTGCGAGAATCGCATCGACGAGGTGATCCAGCGGAACGGGGTGAGCACCGCGCGCTGCACCGGCCGGACGGCGTCGACGATCGGCGCCTGCCACGGCAGGACCTCGCGCGGAGGTGGCAAGGGACAGCCGTCGACGAGGCCGAGCGCGATCGCGAAGGCGATCAGGCCCGCGCGGACGTTAGCGCGCAGGGTCAAACGCGGTCACACGCCGAAGAAACGACGCGTCGAGATACTCGCGCTTGATGACCTCGGCCATCTCGCCCGCCGTCTTGAACTTCTCGTAGTCGATCCGGATCACCGGGATGACCTTGGAGATGGACTCGATGAACTCCTGGTAGCCGTCGTACAGCGCCTGCAGGTAGCCGAGCTCGATCTTCGACTCGACGTCCCGGCTGCGCATGCGAATGCGATCGGCCGACGCCTCGGGCGAGACGTCGAGAAACACGATCACGCTCGGCTTGCACATGAAGTTGCTCATGTTGCGGAACAGCTGGACGTAGGTGCGGTAGTCGCGCTCGTCCATGAGCCCGGTCTTGGCGAGCATCTTCGCGAAGATCGAGTCCTCGTAGATCGTGCGGTCCTGCACCGCGGAGCGGCCGCGCCAGATGATCTCCTGGTGCTGCTGGAACCGCCGGTTCAGCAGGTACACCTGCATCGCGAACGAGTAGCGCGCGGTGTCGCGATAGAAGTCGGTCAGGTACTCGTTGTCGGCGACCGGCTCGTAATACGTGTCGATGCCGAGGTGGTCTCCGAGCTCCTTGGCGAGCGTCGACTTGCCGGCGCCGATCATCCCGGCGATGCCGATGAAGATGTTGCCGAAGACGTCGGGCGCGACCGTGCGCGTGGCGGAGCCAGCCTGCGTCGGACCGGACCCGTCCGCGAGCGGATGGCGACCGGCCGGACGGATGCTGGGATCGAGGAGCTCGGGCGCAGACGATGGCGTCATGAGGGGGTCGGGCAGCACGTCGCGGAGCCTGCCAGACCGCTATGACAGTCGCTCAGCGTCGCCCCTTGAAGCCCATCATTCCCTGGATCACGCCCTCGCTGGCCTCGGCGACCTCGCCCTCCTCCCGCGCCCGGTCGGCGCAGTCCTCGCACATCTTCTTGGCCTTGCCACTGACCTTGACCGTCACGAGCTTCGTCACCTCGTTCTTGCACTCGCGGCACTCGGGCATGACCCGATCCTACTACTTGCCGCCGAGGATGTTCCGCGCGATCACGACGCGCTGGATCTGCGAGGTTCCCTCGTAGATCTGGAGGAGCTTCGCGTCGCGCATCAGCTTCTCGACCGGGTACTCCTTCGTATAGCCGTAACCACCGAAGATCTGGACCGCGTCCGTCGATGCACGCATCGCCGCGTCAGCCCCGTAGGCCTTCGCGTACGCCGACGTGATCGCGGACAGATCGCCCTTGTCGACCTGCCACGCCGCCTTGTGCGTCAGGAGGCGCGTCGCCTCGTACGAGATCGCCATCTCGGCGAGCATGAACTGGATCGCCTGGTGCTGAGCGATCGGCACGCCGAACGTCTTGCGCTCGAGCGAGTACGCGCGGCTCTCCTCGAGAGAGCGGCGGATCACCCCGGCTGCCGTCGCCGCGATCCACGGACGCGACCGGTCGAACGTCTTCATCGCGACCTTGAAGCCCGAGTCCTCGGTACCGACGAGCGCGCTCTTCGGGATCTTGCAGTCCTCGAAGATCACGTCGGTGGTGTTCGAGGCGCGCTGCCCCATCTTGTCCTCCTTGCGACCGGCCTTGACGCCTGGCGTGCTCGCATCGACGACGAAGCACGCGATGCCCTTGTGCTTCATCGCGGGATCGAACGTCGCGAAGACGGTGTAGAAGCCGGCGACGCCGCCGTTGGTGATCCACCGCTTCTGTCCGTTGAGGACGTAGTCGTCACCGTGGCGAGTCACGCGTGTGCGCATTCCCGCGACATCGGAGCCTGCATCGGGCTCCGAGCAGCAGTACGCGCAGAACTCGAGCTGCGACGTCAGGCGCGACAGGTACTGCTTCTTCTGCTCGTCGGTGCCGGCGACCAGGAGCGGCGTCGCGCCGAGCGAGTTCGCGGCCATCGAGGTGTTGATGCCCGAGCAGCCGAACGAGATCTCTTCCTGGACGAGGCAGTCATCGAGGCAGGTGCCTCCGAGGCCGCCGTACGCTTCGGGGATCTCGATGTTCATCAGCCCGGTCTCCCAGGCGCGCTTGAGAATGTCCCGGGGGAACTCGCCGGTCTCGTCGAAGTGCGACGCGCGCGGGATGATCTCCTTGCGCGTGAACTCGCGGGCGGTGGTGGCGAGGGCGTCCTGCTCTTCCGTGAAGCTCAGATCCATGGCGCAGGACTCTACACCGCGATCGGGTACGCTGTGCTCGATGGAGCGGTTCGGCGACTGGCACCTCGACGCGCTGATCGCGGTCGGTGGCCTCGGTGAGGTGTGGCGGGCGACGCAAGGCGACCGCACGCGGGCGCTGAAGCGTCTCCACACGCACCTCGCGCGCAACGAGGAGGGCCGAATCCAGTTCGCTGTCGAGCAACAGCTGACGACGTCGCTCCCGCGTCACCCCGGCGTCGTTCATGCCGACGAGACGGGCGACGTCGACGGGCGCCCGTACATCGCGCTCGAGCTCGCACCCGGCGAGGACCTCCGGCGGTTGATCGCACCGCCCGTCACCAAGGCGGATCCGAATCCTCACCGCGTGCTCCTACCGCGTGCGCGCACGATGGCGATCCTCACGCGCGCCTGCGATGCGGTCGCGCACCTCCACGCGCACGGCTGGGTCCATGGGGACGTCAACCCCGGCAACCTGGTCGTCGACGACGATGACCAGACCACGCTGATCGATCTCGGCGTGTCGCGCGCGATCGGCGAGGCCGGCGCGGTGCGCGGCACGCATGCGTACATGGCGCCCGAGCAAGTCCGCGGCGAGCCGTGGACCCGCGCGACCGACGTCTTCGCCCTCGGCGTCGTGCTGTGGGAGCTCGCGGCCGGTGAGCGGCTGTTCCATCGCGGACCGTCGTGGCTGTCGATGGCCGCCGTCGTCGAGGCGCCGGTACCACCGCTCGCGGATCCCGCTCTCGACACGATCGTGCAGCACGCGCTGGCGAAGGATCCCGCGCAGCGGATCCAGACGGCGACCGAGCTCGTCGGGCGACTACGCTGTCACTGAAACGAGATCGCGTACGTGCCGCTCGCGGCCTGCTTGGGAAACTTCCACGTCCGCAGCGCGAGCAGGATGCAGTTCGAGACCTTCGGCTTGTTGAGCGTGGACTGGACCTGGCTCCGCACGACCTGCCCCTCCGCGTTGACCAGGAACTTG
>JANOPP010000284.1:0-10066 GCA_031421915.1 Myxococcales bacterium
CACCGTTCTCCTCTCCGACAACGTCCAGACCGGCCTCTCGCAGCCCGCGTTCCGCACGCGCTACGAGGACGCGTCGACCCGCGCTGACTTCATCGTCTACAACGGCCACGCTGGCCTCGGCGCCAACGTTCGCGCCCTCGCGTCGAAGGGCAAGTGGGTCGCTGGTCAGTACGTCATCGTGTTCATGAACGGCTGCGACACGTTCGCCTACGTCGACGACGCGCTCAACACCGCGCACAAGAACGTCAACCCCGACGACACCACCGGCTACAAGTACATCGACATCGTCACCAACGCGATGCCGTCGTTCTTCCACTCGATGGCGGACGCTTCGATGGCGATGTTCCGCGGCCTCAAGGGTCACGACGACCCCAAGACGTTCGAGCAGATCTTCCGCAACATCGACTCCGCCGAGGTCGTCCTCGTCTCCGGCGAGCAGGACAACACGTACACCCCCGGTGGTGGCGGTACCCCCGAGGCGTGGGCCGGCATCAACGAGAACGGCGGCGTGAAGAAGGGCGAGACCAAGAAGTGGGCGACCACGACCCTCGCGGCCGGCAAGTACCAGTTCGCGATGACGGGCACCGGCGGCGACGCTGACCTCTACGTCAAGATCGGCCGCGAGCCGACCGCCAGCTCCTTCGACTGCCGCCCGTACAAGACCGGCTCGAACGAGAGCTGCGAGGTCTCGCTCGCGCAGCCCGCCAAGATCTTCGTCCAGGCGCGCGGCTACGCGACCGGCACGTCGAGCTTCAAGCTCGTCGGCAAGAAGATCTGAAACTCTCTCCTCGTTAACTTACTGCGCGGCCCCAGGAGACATGGTCTCACGGGCCGCGTAGGCATTTTCGGGCCTATGAGCGCTAGAGGACCGCTTTGTCCTCGCCGTACATCGCCCCCGATTCCGAGGCACGGAACGGGAGGCCGGAGACGTCGGCCCAGAGGAGCGCGAGATCGAGCTCGAACGTATCGAACGGCTCGGCGCGCACGCGCTGATCGTCGCGATGCACTGCGAGCCCGAGCCACTTGCCTTCGTGCAGTCGAAACACCTCCAGCGTTCGCTGGTGCGGGTTGATCAACCACACGTGCCCTACGCCGGCCATCGCGTAGACGGGCAACTTCTCGGCGCGATCGAGTTTCTCGGTCGACGGTGACAGCACTTCGCACAACCAGTCCGGAGCCAGCGTGAGGAACGTCGCGTCACCATCGACGGACGGAAGCCGCTCACGGCGCCACGCGGCGAGATCGGGGACGACCACGTCCTCACCGAAATGGAGCTCGGGTTCGGTCAGAAACAACCAGCCGCCCGGACCGCCGCGGCCTCGACCGAACGGTATCCCGAGCTCTCCACTCAGGTTGAACGCAGCCGACGCATGGCGCATCCGCGGCCGTGACGACAGATAGAGCTCGCCGTCGATGATCTCGGCAACCTTGTGCTCGGGTGAGTCGATGACGTCTTGATAGGTTGCGCGTCGGCGTGCTGGGTCGGCCATGACTCGACGAGTCTACCAGGCGCCCCCGACGCCGGATCGGTGTTCTCGGAGCGCCAGATCCTTCGAGCCCCGACGACGATTTCGAGGCATCATCGAGGGGTGAGGCTGGTCGTACTCGTCGCTGCGCTCGCGCCGCTCGTGGCGCACGCGGATCCCGAGTCCGACTCCGCACGCGCTGCCGCGAGGCTCGCTGCTGGCATTCGCGCCCACGACGCACGCGCGGTCGCCGCCGTGTTCGGCCCCTCGCTCACCAACGGCGGCGTATGGTTTCCCGACGCCGCGTGCGCGCGCGAGTTCGCCGAGCCGACCGAGATCACGGGCAAGCGCACCAGGATGTTCGCGCGCTGCCTCTCCAAGCATCGCCTTCAGCTCTCGACCCGCGTGTCGGCACTCCGCAACGGTATCGTCCTCACCGTCGAGCCGGGCATCGAGCTCGAGCTCAGGTTCCATGGCGAGCGTCTTCGCTGGATCGGCCATCCGCTCCACGCCAGTACCGGCGCGATCATCCCGACGCTGACCGCGCAGGCATTCGAGGGGCTCCGCACGAAGGGCTCGACGAACGTCGACGCGGCACTCACGCCGAAGGCACTCGGCCTCGCACCGAACGGATCGACGTCCGCCTGGCTCCAGATCTGCCTCGACGCCCGGGGATCGATCACGCGTGTCGACGTCCACGGCGCGGCGAGCGGCGCGATCAGCAAGGCCCTCACCAGCGCCGTCGCTGACTGGCGGTTCCGCCCGTTCGAGATCCGGGGCGCGGTGGTCCCGGTCTGCTCGCTGTCGCTCCTGACCTATCCCGCCAGCCGCGCGCCGGCGATCGAGATCCTGCCCGCGACGACGGTCCCCGTCGCGCAAACGACGATCGACTTCGACGATCTCGACGGCCTCGACCTCACGAGCGGCTTCGGTCCGCCTCCCAGTACGGTCCAGCAGACCGTGACGCCGCTCGCGCTCGAACGCCTACGGCTGACCGGCACCCAGCAGATCGAGCCTGACGCGACGACGCGCGGCCAGATGATCGGCGCGGGCAAACTCTCGGTGCTCGCGAGCATCAAGCTGTGCGTCAACGTCCGCGGCCGGGTCGCGTCGGCGACGCTCCACAAGCCGAGCGGCTTTGCCGCCTACGATCAGAAGCTCCTGCGAGAGATCCGCCAGTGGACCTTCAAGCCGTACTTGATCTCGCACAATCCCGTCGAGGTCTGCACGACGACGACGTTCCTCGTCGTGCCCGACCCGACGATGCTCAGCCCTTAGAAGCCGGGCTTGACCTGGGTCGTCGTGATCTGGTTGGCGATCGACGAGACAACGTGCGCGCGGAACGTCATGCCGTTGTAGGACGCACTAACGGTGGTGGCGCCCGGCAGGACATTGGTGATGGCATAGACGCCCGCGGCCTGCGGAACGATCGCGCCGAGGTCCTGTGGTGCATCGCCGGCCATCGTGCCGTTCTGGGTCACTGTGACCACTGCACCCGCGACCGGCACCGGAGGCGTCGCACAGTCGGTCGCGAGGACCGCGAACATTCCGTTTCCATCGTTCTGATCAATACCGGCCATCCCGAGCAGGCCGATCTGCGTGTTGGTGAGCATGATCACCGGAACGCCCGCCTCGTTCTTGGTCAGCGGGGACGCCGGATAGATGTTGTTCGTGCGGAAGTCGCCCGGCTTGGTCGCGATAAGGTAAGCGTCAAGTGGAACTCCACCGGTCGTCGCGGATGCCGAGGTGTACATGCCGCTCGTGCCCGTCGCCGCGCTGTCGCCGAGATCGTTGGCCCCATTGCAGTTGCCTTTGCACGCCTTGATCGTGACGTTCGTGGACGGAATCAGCGAGAAGCCCCCAGCGAATGTGATCTCCTGCGCGAGGCCGGTGACCTGGACCGTCGCCGTCGCCGTCGTCGGCGCTGCGTTCTGATAGCAACTGAAGTCGTAGTTGGGCGCGTCGGGCACGTACGCGTCTGGCGGTCCGTCGACCACGATCGGAGCGTCGATGATCTTCGGCGCGTCGATCGTCGAGCTGCCTCCGTCATCGCCACAGGCGGCGGCAAAGCAGATCGAAGCGATCGTGACGACAGCGCGAAGGTTCCCCATGCGGGCGTTCGTACACCGGATCGCAGGGGTGCTCCAAGGGGGATCTTTGCGACCTGGCGCACGGTCCACCGCGTCATGACACGAGCGTTACCGGCCGATAGTTCCGGACTCGCGCTGTCGTACTCTTGGAGGATGAGCTCGATGCTTCGAGGTTGGTTGGTCGCGATGACGCTGGTGGGGTGCACGGCACCCAATCCTCGTGTCTGCAGGGATGGAACCTGCCCGGATTCCGCATTCCCATTCTGTGATGTGGATGGCTCGTTCTCGGGCAATACGAATTCCTGCATCGCCGTCACATGCACGCCGATGGAGTTCGCTGCGTGCAGGGACGACGACGCACTGTTTTGCAACGCTGAAGGTTCGACCTACGAAACGACAGAGTGTCCGCTCGGCTGCAGCGAAGCACTTGCCAGCTGCAATCAGTGCGTGCCCGGCACGCTCAGCTGCGACGGCGACTCGTTGTCGACCTGCGGGGCCGACGGTACTCCTAGCTCAAGCGAGGCATGTCAGCTTGGATGCGTCGATGGTGCAGATCCGCACTGCGCTCGTGTAGTTCCGCGCTACCTCCCCGACGTCTGCGATGTTGCGGCGGCGAACGGTGCGTTGATCATCTCAAGCTCCGCGACGTTCGATACGAGCCTGAACGCGAGCTGTTCGGGAGGTGTGATTGTTCAAACGGGTGGCCCAGAGATCTGCGTCTTGCGCTACGGGACCATCACGCTCGATGCTGGCGTATCGCTCGTCGTCACCGGACCACGCGCGATTGCACTCGTCGCCGATCGAACTGTCTCGATCGCGGGCTTGCTCGACGTGAGCGCCAACGCTGGCCAGAATGGACCGGGTGGCGGCACGCTCCGGTCTGGTGGAGCTGCTCCGAATTCAAGCGGGTTCGGAGGCGCTGGCTTCAAAACTCTTGGTGGTTCGGGCGGAAGCTCGGCGCTCGATGGTGGCGCCGGGAATGGGGGCCAGTCGGTGGATCCATCAACATTGGCTGCACTGGTTGGAGGGCCTCAGATCCTGCCGGAGCTCGACCCCAACTACGCGATGGGTCCCGGTGGTGGCGCAGCTACGCTGGTCTCATGTCTCGGGATCTTCGAAGTCAGCGGTGAGATTCACGCCGGCGGAGGACCGGGACTTGGAGGCGGATTCATCGGGATCGCAAACCTCGGTGGATCTGGTGGAGGCGCAGGAGGAAACGTAGTGCTCCAGGGCGCCAACGTCGTGATCACAGGGAAGCTGTTCGCCAATGGTGGCAGCGGCGGCGCAGGAAAACCCGCGGGCGGTGGCAACGGCGCGGCAGGCTACGAGGGCGAACGCAGCCTCGTTGCCATCACCGGTGGAATCGGAACGGCAGGCGGCGGTTCCGGAGGCGCGGGAGGCACCGGAACAACGCTGCCCGGTCACGGCAAACAGGTAACTATGGCGCCAATGGCAACCGGAGGTGGCGGCGGTGGCAGCGTGGGCTTCTTTCAGTCGTACACGCCCGCGGGCGTAACGCCGACGCTCACGCCGTCCGCGGCATCGCCGATGCCACAGCCCAACGGAACGATCCCGACTCGCTAGCGGCGATCAGGCCCCGACTACTTCATGTTGCGGCGAACGAGGTAGCCGACGCCGCCGAGCATGGCGATCGGGAACAGCTTGCTCGTGCGGATCCGCATCGCGACGTAGCCGATGCTGAACGCGAGCGCGATGGCCTTGCCCGGGTTCGAGGTGATGAACGCGGTGCTCTTGTCATAGGCGGCCATGAGCTTGTCACGGGCATCGCTGGTGACCGTCTCGACACGCGCCTTGATGGCGTCGACGGCCTCGCCGCCCTGACCGATCAGCGTGTGCACGCTGTCGCTGATCGAGCTGATGTCGGGGGTGTTCGCAGGCGATTGCTTGTTCATGCTCGAAGACAAAGCACGAGGTGTGCCCCGACGAGGATGCGTGTGGGTGTTGGTACCGACGGTCGCATGAGCGCCTGCGCCCGACGCGCCGGATCGCACATGACTGGTCCGTGGGCCGAGGACACCGCCGCGCGGCGAGGCCAAACGTCGTCGGAGCACACTGACGCCCGTTCGTGCCCATATGGGCATCGTCGGGCCGGCGCCATGCGAACCGGAGCGCATCCGGTGCGCGCCCTTCGCTCCCCAACCGGCCGGCCCCTAGGGTTGCGCGATGCCCAGGTGGACGAGCAACGCACGATCGATCTCGGAGATGGCCTCGCCGCTGATGCGGCCTTCGCGCCGAACGACCCGGCCGCGATCGTAGGTCATGATCATCGAGCAGTTCGCAACGCGTGCCTCGCGTAGCTGAGATCGTGGCTTACGGACGTCGACCATGTACCCGCGACCGGCGCGCTCCTTCGTGTAGGTCTGCGTCGGAACGATCGTGACGGCCTGCCCGTAGTGATTCGCGATGTCGTTCGAGACCACGATGCAGGTTCGGGTCTTGCGCGGCTCCACACCGACTGACGGATCGCAGTTGATCCACACGATGTCACCTCGACGGAGGTCAAGGATCTCGGTCCTACGCGTCATCGAGCAGGCCCTCGAGCTGCGGAGCCTCGAGCTCGCCGAGGAGCTCCGTCGTGTCGTCGCGACCGGCGGCGTAGTCGGCGGCCAGCTTGCGGCGCCGCACGAGGCTCTCCCGGCGGAGGACCGCCTCCTGGAGTAGCTCGCGGGCGAGACTCGCGACGGCGACGTTGGCACGCGACGCGTGCTTCTCGAGCCACGCATGTGTGTCATCGTCGAGTGTCAGATTTAGCCGGCTCATGACACGAGCGTACGTGGGCAACGGCCGCGTCGCAATCTGGAACGCTACCGGCGACGCAGCAGGACGATGTGCTCGGCCTTCGGCCGATCCTGGAACGAGCGGCGCTCGCCGGCGCCGAGCATCGGGCGCTGCTGGCTCGCCCAGGCGTCGACGAACAGGTCGTCGGTGAGTGCGCTGCGCAGATCGTCGAGCGCGTACATCGGGCGGCCGCCCGCATAGGAGTCACCGATGACGATGGCGGCGAGCCCGCCGGGAGCGAGCGCGCGACCGATCGAGACCACGGTCTCGGCGAGGGCGGTACGCCACCAGCGTTCGCCCTGCGGACCTGCCATGAAGCTGCGCCGCGAACCGATCTCGCCGTCGTCGAGCTTGGCGTGACGGAGACCGAGGAAGTCGAAGCGCAGGCGCTGGTGCTCGGCGTAGTCGTAGGTGCCGGCGTAGGGCGGCGAGGTCAGGATCGCGTCCGCGCTGCCGTCGGGGACGATCTCGTGGAGCGTGCGGACGTCGTGCTCGTAGACGTCGGGCGGGCCGCCTGCGGGTGCGAGATCGTCGAGGCCCGCGCAGAGGAGCTCGACGCGCATGACGAAGTTGCGGGCGGCGGCACCGCGCGCGACGTTGCGGTCGACCCAGGTCCCGTCGGTGTCGGACGTGCGCGACGAGACCTTGTAGAGAATGCCCGAGAGGCACGCGAGGAGGATATCGGCGAGCTCGGGGTCATCCTCGCGGAGGTCGTCGATCGTCATCGCGATCAGCTCGAGCTCGCGGCGAACGTGCGGCGCGAACCAGGCTGCGAGGCGACGGTTGCGCGCGTTGGGATCGAAGCCGGTCGGCTTGCGGATCTTGCCCGGCTCGGCGCCGGAGCGACGGGCGGCCTTGCCCGCGGCGAGGACCTGGCCGCTGATCTCGTGGCCGACGTCGCGAAGCTTGGCGCGGCGCTTGGCGGGGGCGGTCCAGGTCTTGGCGCGGGCGACGAGAACGGCGAGCGGATTGAGATCGCTACCGACGGCGCGCAGCCCGGCGTAGCGCGCCTCGACGAGCGACGTGCCCGAGCCGCAGAACGGATCGACGAGGAGGGCTCGCTCGCGCACGTTGCTCGCGATGATGTCGACGAGGACGCGCGCGGTTGCGGGATGCAGGCGGGCGGGATAGCTGTGGAACGGGTGCGTCAGCGACTCGGCGACCTCGTGGTCGATCGAGGCGGCGCGCAGACCCGCGACGAGACCCTCGGCGAGCTCGCGCGGTCCGTCTGCAAAGATCCGACCCGGCGCTCGCGGCATCGAGAGAGCACGGCGCTGACGTCCGGGGCGAGGCACTGCGGGGAGGCTACCGGATCGCTGATCATCTGTCCTGTTCACTGCTAAGACTCGGGCATGCCCATGCCCCTCGAGATCATCGGCCTCGGAAAGCAGGAGGTCCGTTTCGTCTGGGAGGAGGGCGTGGAGGACGTCTGGACGGTGCGCGACCTGCGGATCAAGTGCTCGTGCGCCAACTGCCAGTCCGAAGCGACCGGGGAGCGGCTGCTCGATCCCGCGACGGTGCCGATGGACATCTCCGTGAAGGACATGCACCTCGTCGGGAACTACGGCGTCGGCATCCACTTCTCCGACGGGCACACCACGGGGATCTTCCGGTTCGCGCTGCTGGCGAGGAAGCGGTGAACAGCTTCGCCGCGCTGGAGACGGCGTGGACAGAGCGCCGGAGCAAGCGGGCGTTTCGGCCCGAGCCAATCGAGCAGGCGGTGCTCGAGAAGCTGTTCGCGGCGGTCCAGCACGCGCCGAGCTGGTGCAACGTTCAGCCGTGGCGGGTAGCGATCACGATGCCGCCGGTGACCGGCGAGCTCGCGACGACGCTGCAGGCGGCAGCGCGAGGCGGGTTTCCGCAGCCGGAGATCGGGTTCCCGCTCGAGTATCCGTCGCCCTATCGCGAGAACCGGATCGCATGCGGTGCCGCGCTGTACACGGCGATGGGCGTCGCGAGAGAGAACAAGGCCGGCCGCTATGACGCGTGGCTGCGCAACTACGCCCTGTTCGACGCTCCTCACCTCGCGGTCGTCTCGTGTGACCGGCGTCTCGGTCCGTATGCCTATGTCGACGTCGGCGTGTGGCTTGGCTTCGTGCTGACGGCCGCCGCGGCGCTGGGAATCGATACGTGCCCGATGGCCTCGATCGCCGCGTATCCCGCGCCACTGCGGGCGAGGCTCCCGATCGCCGAGACCGAGATCATTCTGTTCGGCCTGGTCCTCGGACACGCGGACGATGCAGCGCCCACCAATGCGTGTCGGACGACACGGGACCCGGTGGCAAAGAACGTTGCTTTCGTCGGCGTGTGATACGATTTCCGGCCTCGGGGAGAGACTATGAAATCACGCGTTTTGTCGTTGGTTTGCGCGGCGATCCTGGCGACATTGTTTCTTGGCGCGACCGCATCTGCGCAGCCAGTTGATGCTCTGAAGAAGGCCCAGTCTGCGTTCGACAACGCGCAGCTCAGCTATCTCCAGGGCAAGTACGACGAGGCAGCACAGGGCTTTCAGGACGCCTACGTGGCGCGTCCGTTCCCGCAGTTCCTCTACAACATCGGTGCCAGCTGGCACATGAAGGGGAAGAAGACGTCGGACATCGACGCCTATCAGAAGGCCGTCGATCACTACAAGAAGTACCTCGCCGAGGATCCGACAGCGTCGGACAAGGCAAAGGTCGAGAAGGCCATCGGCGTCCTCGAAGCCGAGATCAAGCGCGTCAAGGACTCGGGTGTCCCGCCTCCGGGTACCGGCAGCGCGGCGCCCACGGTGGCGCCGTCGGCCGAGGTCGAGAACCTCGGTGACGTCAAGGTCCGTGGTCTGATCGTCGTCGAGAGCGAGCCGTCGAATGCGACCATCTACATCGACGACAAGCGCAAGGGCCCCTATGCGACGACGCCGTGGTCCGGCTCGCTCGAGGGCGAGCACAAGATCATCATCGAGAAGCGCGGCTACAAGGTCGCCGAGAAGACGGTCTCTGCGGATCCGAGCAAGCTGTTCGTGCTCAGCGCCGTGATGGCGCAAGAGGACTACCTCGGCTGGGTCGAGATCACGTCGAACGTCCCCGGTGCGAACATCTTCATCGACGACAAGTCGATCGGTGCCGTCGGGAAGACGCCGCTCTCGCAGAACATCAAGCCGGGCAAGCACACGTTCTGGATCTCCACCGAGGGCTACGACGAGTACAAGGAAGAGGTCGAGGTCATCGCGGGCGAGACGCACCAGGTCAAGGCAGCGCTCAAGGGCGCGCCGGTCGGCAAGCTCAACGTCATCGGCCTCGGCATCGAGGACTCGACGATCTACATCGACGGTCAGGTCGCGTGCGAGCGCGGCCCATGCCTCAAGGCCGTGCAGCAGGGCGACCACGTCGTCACGGTGTCGCGCCCCGGCTACAAGTCGTACTCGCGTCGCGTCAACATCCAGGCGAAGACCGAGATGTCGATCAAGGTCGGACTCACGCCCAAGCCGAGCCGAAGCGACGCGGTGATCGCGTACGTCCTCGCCGCAGGCTTCGGTGCCGGTGGCGTCTACCTCGGGCTCCAGGCGAACAAGTACCGCGACGAGCTTCGTGACGAGATCGCCGCCGGTAACCCTCCGCCGGATCCCGAGGACGGACGCTTCTTCAAAGGCAAGGCGTTCGCGATCGCGGCCGACGCCACGTTCGTGATCGCCGGTATCACCGCGCTGACGGCGATCTACTACACGTTCCGCGA
>JANOPP010000285.1:0-2085 GCA_031421915.1 Myxococcales bacterium
GCGCTGTATGATTCGAACCGGATTCCAGTGGATGTCATAGTTGATGAGCCAATCGCAGTCCTGAAGGTTCTGCCCTTCAGAGATGCAGTCGGTCGCGATAAGCAGGTCAATCGTCCCCTCACCGGCAAATTCTTCTTGGCGTTCCTTGGCACGCGGTGCAAACGCCGTCAGGAGTGAGGCGAGGTCGCGCCTCAGGCCAGGAACCGTGGTCTGGTTGGTACCCGACCCTGTAACGAGTGCCGACTCGACTCCAAGAGTCCTTTTTGCCCAGGCCGCAATGTCGTCGTAGAGGTAGCGAGCGGTGTCCGCAAACGCCGTGAATACGATGACCTTCCGATTGCCAGCATTGATGGGGTTGCGGCACTTGCTCTCGATCATTTCGCGCAGTTTGGCCAGCTTAGCATCACGCGCGTTGCTCACCTCGCGTGCAGCTGACAGCAGTGTGGCGAGGCGGTTACGGTCCTCAATCAAGTCCTGCTTCCAACGGATGAGGTCGACGTCCTGCAGGAGGACCTTGACCTTGCGACCGACGAGTAGGTTCTCGAAGGCAGGATCGTCGAGATCAACGTCTTCCATTTCGATCTCGTCGACTGAGTCCTGTTGCGCCTCAATCTGCTTTAAGGTGGCTTCAACGTCGCGAAGCTGACGTTCCACCGTCAGTGCGAAGGAGGACACCGCGCTTTCCATGCGCTTCAGGACGTTCACTCTCAGGAGGTGTGTGAGGCTCTCCTCTCTGTCAGCTTGGCGGAAGTAGCCCTTACCTCCAGTGACCTCGGTGCTGTACTTCGCGTCGTATGCGGCCTGGCGGTGCGGAAGTACGTAGCGCAGCGGAGCGTACGCCGCGAGCTTGAGGCGCCGAATCTCAAGGTTGATCTCCCGGATGGACGGGAAAACACCTGCGCCGTCGACGTCCGCCTTGATGTTGATCGGCTTGAGTCGCTGAGGAAACCGCCCGGTCTCCGAGATGCCGTAATATTTCTCGATGTGCTTCCGTGAGCGAGCGATTGTCAGCAGGTCGAGCAGCGAGAAGTAATCAAATCCGAGCATCTCGATGAGGCGGGACGGCGTCCTCTCCACCGGTTCGAGATCGAGCCATCGGTTAAATTGCTTCTGTGCCAGGCGCGTGGTCGCGTCAATGCTGCCGATCCCATGTTCAGCGAGAGCGGTGTCGTCGCCTTCCGTCGCGAAGGCAATCTGATTGCGCAGGTCGGCGAGTCGATTGTTCACCGGGGTCGCCGAGAGCATGAGCACTCGCGTCTTGACGCCTTCCCTGATGATCTTGCGCATCAGGCGGTCGTAACGGGTCTCGCTGCCGGCACGTGGCGTCTTTTTGTTGCGGAAGTTGTGCGACTCGTCAATCACGACGAGGTCGTAGTTGCCCCAGTTTACGTTCTTTAGGTCAATGTCCCCGGACGCGCCATCGTCTCGACCGAGATCAGTGTGGTTAAGCACGTCGTAGTTGAATCGATCGGCGGAGAGCATGTTCCGGCGATCGTTGGCCTTGAAGAGCGTCCAGTTGTCACGCAGGCGTTTCGGCACGAGAACGAGGACTCGGTCATTGCGCAGCTCGTGGTACTTGATGATCGCCAGCGCCTCGAAGGTTTTGCCGAGGCCGACGCTGTCGGCGATGATGCACCCTCCGAAACGATTGAGCTTGTCGATGGCGCCGACGACGCCGTCTCGCTGGAACTTGTAGAGCTTCTTCCACACGACGGTATCACGAATGCCGGTTGCCGACTTGACAATCTGCTCTTCGTCGAGCGCGTCCTCCCGGGCTCCGAACAGCGCGTTCAGGGTGAGCGCGTAGATGGTGCGTGCGTCGCGGTGAGCTGCCATGGCCTCGAGCCGCACAACGAACTCGTTTTGGGCATCGGGGCTGGCGCGGAGCGAGGCCCACTGTTGGTCGAACCACGCCGAGAGCTGTGCTGCTTCCGCTGGTGTCTCAGACGCCTGAACAAGAGCGAGCGAATTGCCGGGTGTGACCCCTAGTCCGTCTGTGCTCATCGCCAGGGACCCGAGTATCGCTTGCTGGGGCGTCCCCGTACCGTCGCGGACGACGATCGCACCTTCCTCGAAAGATCCCGA
>JANOPP010000286.1:0-11433 GCA_031421915.1 Myxococcales bacterium
GGTGTGCTGTACGCGGGCCCGCCCGAGCTCCACGAACCTCCGTACTTCTTCGAGCGGTGGCACGACGGAGACCGCGAGATCCAACGCCGGTTTCACGGCTACGTTCAGCACCTCTGTCATACCGAGAAGGCGTTAATTCCCGAGCCACCGACCACGTACCTCCGCGTCGCGTGCAAGCACAGCGACTCAGCCAGCCCGATCACTGTCTACAGAGAGCTCGACGAGGAGCGCTCCGAGGTGCGCAAGGTCGAGGTCTTCGCCGACGGCCGTATCGGATACGCAGAAGCACGTGGCTCGACCTGGTACGCGCCAACCGCCCTCGACGACCGACCCGTCCCTGAGCTCGCGGACATTGCATCGAACCCCGAGTTCGAGCCGTCGGAGATCACACGGCTCGAGTTCGAAGTGATCTGGGACAAGGCGCTGACCGCCGAAGAATCCGCCGGCTAGATTCCCTCGTTCAACGATTCGGTTGTCACCTCCGTCACATCACGCGCGCGCCGGTTCGAGTCCAGTCCCACGTGGGACTGAGCAGTCTTCGTCGTCGATCACCTCGAACGTGATGGGCGCGCTGGTCAACACGAGGTGAGGTTCGTCCTCACCCGCGCGGCGGAACGCGAACACCAGCTCGTCGGGGGCTCGCCCCGTGATCACGAGCCGCCCCTCGTGCACCTGAGCGTGGTGACCCGCGCACGTGAGTAGGACATTGCTCAGCGCGTGCGTTCCGCCGTGCGAGCGAAAGGTGATGTGGTGAATGTCGAGGTGTCGTCGCGACCGACAGCCCGGAACGGCGCACGCGAACCGTTCGCGGATGAACACCTTCCGCCTCGTCGGAGACGGGATATTCGGCTTCAGTGGCACCAGCGTCTCGCTCTCCAGATCGCCGACCTCCGCGGAGTCGCACAGGAGCCGCTCGCGCGCTGCCTCGGTGAGCGGCACCTCGATGCCGCCCGCAACGAACGCGCTCTGCTTGCACACGCGACACGTCGTCACCGCGTGCAGACACGGGCGACTCGTTCCTTCGCCGGCCGCCGCGATCGCATCGACGACCGCGTTGTCGTCGACGCGCTCGCCCATCTCGTCGTCGAGCGCAGTGCGGTGCGCGAGCCACTTCGCGTAGCGCTCACCATCGACCTCCAGGATGATCCGGTGCTTCTCGAGCTTCGGATCAGGACGGTCATCCGGCGCCGCGCCCTTCGCGAGACCCGACACCATGCGCTCGACCTGGCGAGCGGTCTTGCCCTCGGCGGCAGCGAGCCACTCGTGCTCGTTCTCGGGAACCGCGACCCGCGTCATCTCGCGAACGACGGAGAACGGCACGTCACCGTTGCGAAACTTCTCCGCGAGCAACGGCAGCTCGAACAGCTCGTTCGCGACCCGCAGCCGTTCCTTCGCCGCGTGCGGCCCGTAGTGAAGCTGACGCTCCATGTATTCGAGCATCGAGACATACCCATGGTCGCGCCAGATGCCCGCCTCCTCGGCGAACACGAGGTCGCGCGCCTCCTCGGCCTCCAGCGACACACGCTGCCGCGCCCGCGCCGTCAGCCGGCAATGAAGCTCCATGCGGTACTCGACCTGCACAGCCTGATTGGTCTCCTCGAACGTCATCGCACCCACAGCACTCGACATGGCTACCTCCACCGCGTGCTCCAGCCGTCTCCGACGCGCACGCGCATGACGACTCTACACCGTGCTTTCTCGACGCTGTGATTCGCGTCTGCGCGCGCCAGGCTCATCAATCTGAAGGAAGACTGGTCGGAGCGGCGAACGCGACGAGGACTCGAGCCGATCGATTCCTCGACGAGAAAACGCGCGACCGGACCACGCACGGTTCAGCGCCCGTCGGAAACCTGTCAAGCACGTTGTGAGAACAAGATCCGCGCGTTCGCCTCAAACCGAAGGCTGTCCGAGATCCGGACATCAACTCGGTCTCGGTCACGAATCGTTACCGCCCAGTCCGGAGCCGCTGCGCGCCGCGCGTTCTTTGCTGGGTCGCTCGCGCGAGCACGATGTTCGACGCGGACGGCGAAATGGTGGGTCGGACCCCGATATCCAGTCCCACGTGTGTCTTCGTCCAAGCCGACTGCGTCGCGAGCGAACTTGCCGCTGCGTCCGGAGCCGCGGCGCGCCCGCGCCCCGCGTTCTTTGCTGGGGCGGTCGCGCGAGCCCGACGTTCGAGGCGCTCGGCGAGATGGTGGTCTGACCCCATATCCAGTCCCACGTGGGACTGAGCTGTGTTCGTCGAGGCCGCCTGCGTCGCGACGAATCGTGTCGCAGAGTCCGGAGCCGCTGCGCGCCCCGCGTTCTTTGCTGGGTCGCTCGCACGAGCACGATGCTCGAGCTCGCCGCGACAGTGGTGGCCTGGCCCCAGCCGCGGAGCCGCGGTGTTTGCTCTAGCCGACGCCGCCTGCGACAGCCACCCGCGCCCTCACAGCGGCGACAAGTTGCTGATAGTCCGGCTTGAACGGTTCGACGAGAACGCGATCGAGTTGGGCTTCGATCTCCCACACCACCTGCTGCTCGGCAGGATGCTCGTAGGGAGGTTCCGCGAGCGCTTCCAGACGAGCCAGCCACTCGAGCAGAACGAGAGCCTGATCGTCGGTGAGCTCGAGCTTCATGGTCGTCCTCTCAGTTGCTCATCTCGAGTTCGGCGGTCATCAGTACGGATGCGGCCGCACGACGCCATCGAGATCTGGAACGACAAGCGTGACGGCGTCAAATCCATCGTTATCGCCTCCGGGATAGACACCGACGAACACTCGGGCGTCCGGCGAGATCTCAGCGAACAGTTCCCGCACGTCTGCCTCATCGGGCAGAGTCATCTCGATGTGGAAACCATCAGGTGCGAGGATTCCGACCAGCGCATCTTCGGTTGCGGCAAGCAGCTCCCTGGCGGGAACCAGAGCCGACTCGCCTCGATGCTCTGCAAAGTGACGATCGAAACAGAAGCTCAAACTGCTGCCGGGATGCACCTCGGACACCAGGCGCTCGAGGTCGCTCGGTGAGCCGCAGCGGAACCAGTTCGTCGAACTGAGAACCGCGCCGGGGTTGATTTGCTGACTCTGAGAACCGCGCCGGGGTTGATTTGCTGAAAGCGGCGGAATTCGAGGTACGCGTACGCGACCGGAGGTGCTCGGCTCGATTGCTTCGTGTGTGAGTGAGAACCGCGCCGGGGTTGATTTGCTGAAAGCGGCGGAATTCGAGAACATGTTCTCCCAGCGTCCGCGAAGTGCGTTTTGGCACTTGGCCAGCATCTTGTGGAGGTGTTCGACGAACTCGACGATCCGCCCGTGCCGGTCGTACACGACAGTGTGGTGATGGTTGCTGAGGACGGACGGTAGCAGGACGACGATCTCGAACCGCGCGGCAGCCTCGGCAAGGCAATAGATGAAGTTGTTGTTGGTCTCGGGATCGGGGCGGAGCAGGAACTGCCGCTGAGTGCAGCGGCGGGTGACCATGTAGAAGCGACCGGGAAGAACTTGGCGGGGAACCGACATGAATGTGTGGTTCGATCCAAGAGGCCTGCCATCCGTAATGCCGCGAAGACGCTCGAACAGGAACCGGGAGTGTCCGGTGGCCGTCGGACGCGTCCGCAGGGCGGACACATTTTTCGGACACGTGACACCTCGGGCAACGGCACATCAGATCAACGTCGGAGCGGACCAAAAAAAAGGACGGCGAAACGGCGCACCGGTTTCCCGATGCGCCGTGTGTTCAGCGGTCGCCGAACGTCGTGGACTACAGGCCGATCAGGTTAGAAGAGCGTCGCGGTGAACTCACCTGCGCTGTAGCTGCCAACGCCATTGTCGTTGTTGTAAACGACGATTCGCTTGATGCCGTTGCGGCCCGCGCCGTCGAGCTTGAGGTCAACCGACTGGCCCATCAGCAGGGTCCGGGCAATGTTGCTCATGAGCTGCGACTGACCGTTCGTGAACTCGACAAGAACCTGCTCGATGAAGACCGAGCCCGAGTTGCCCTGGAGGCGAAGCGTCGAGAACGCGCCCTTCTCGGCGCCGACGGCGAGGAACTTCCGTCCGTCGGTGTTCACAAAGCTCATGTTGGTGGCGAGCACCGTACCGACCGGCTGATACACGATCGGCTGATAGACCGGTGGGTGGTAGATGGGCGGCGTCGAGCGCGTCGACGATGCGTAACCGAACACCTGGATCCTGCCGCTGCGGCGATTACGCGAGCCGTGGATCATGATCGTGTCGACCTGCGCCGTACGGTTCAGGGCGAACTGCGTCATCGGGTTCTGCGAATCGATCCACTGGTTGACGGTGACGACCTGGCTTGCACCATTCACGTACTGAACGGTGACGGTGCCGATGAACGCCGCACCCGACGCGCTCTGAAGACGGATCTGGTTGAGACGAGCGCGCGTGTCGAGCTCGATCATGCTGCCGCGACCACGGCCAAGGTTCATCGGCTCGGCGAGTGAGATCCACGTACCGCGAGCGAACGTGGTGACAGGCGCCTGAGAGACCGGCGCCTCGTAGGCCGGGTACGTGCGGTGATCGCGAATGTCCGGGGGGACAGTGCGCCACTGGGCGTCTGCACGACCCGAGAACGTGACACTCGTATCCGCCATCGCGATGGACGACGTACCGAGAACGAGGGCAGTGATGAGGGCTTTGATCTTCGACATGCTGGTTTCTCCTGTTGCTGAAGCCCGCAAGCTTCGAGAGGGGATAGTGCAGCGCTGAGGCCAAGTGCAAGTGGCTGATATGTCGTGGCTATCGGCGAGCCTGGTCTGCGGATGGTGCAGCCGGCTGCAGAACCAGCATGGCTAGATTCCGTAGACCTGGATCGCCGCGCCGCGCTGCGAGCGGCCAATGATCGAGATGCCATCGATGCGGCGGTTGTTGCCGTCCAGCAGGAACTGGAGCATCCGGTTGTTCGGATCGACGGTGCGGTCGAGCTCGACCACCTGGCGCCCGCCGTCCTCGAAGTGGACGATCACGCGCTGGATGAACGAGGCGCCCGCGGACGTCTGCAGACGGAGCTGCGTGAACGTGCCGCGCTGGTTGATATCGAACGAATCGCGTCCGCGCGAGAGCTCCATCGGCTGAACGAGCGACACCCACGTCGAGCGGTAGACGCGCGGGCCATCGAGCTGCGGCTGCGCCTGCTCGTCGCGATCCCAGCGACGATCGCGATCGATGCGGTGATCGCGGTCGAAGCGATCGCTCCGATCGTAGCGGTCGAAGCGATCGCTGCGGTCGAAGCGAGACGAGCGCTGGTCGAAGCGAGACGAAGTGGGCTGGAAGCTCGGCTGCGCCATCGCGATCGACGACGAACCGAGAACGAGCGTGGCGATGAGGGCTTTGAGCTTGGACATGCGCAGCTGAAGTGCAGCGCGCGGGCCAGCGCCAACTCACCGAGAAGTCGTCGAGCGAGGTGAGAGAGCTGCAGACCTCGCAGCGGTTCGCTGCGTGATCTGCATCGGGACTTCACGCAGCGAGACCGTGAACGCGCCGACCGCAGCGCTCGGCAGAACTCGCAGTGGTAGCGTGCAGTCCATGACCGACGCGGTTCACTTCGAGGTCGATGGAGATGTTGGCGTCATCACGCTCGACCGTCCCGACAACCGGAACAGCATGACACCGGAGCTCCTCGACGCCTTTGTGGTCGCGAGCGCGGCCGCGCGCGCGGAGACGCGAATCCGCTGCCTCGTGGTGACGGGAAAGGGCGAGTGCTTTTCGTCGGGCGCGGACTTCAAGTCGACGCTCCAGCGCGACGGAGATCAGCGCGAGCCACACGAGCGATCGTTCGCGATGTACGAGCCGTTCCTGTCGCTGCTCGAGATCGACGTGCCGGTGATCGGCGCCCTCAACGGTCACACCGTCGGTGGCGGGTTCGGCCTCGCCCTCGTGTGCGATCTGCGGATCGGTGCGATCAAGGCGAAGTACGGCGCGAACTTCGTGAAGCTCGGCCTCGCGCCCGGGATGGGCATCAGCTACACGCTGCCGCGCTTGATCGGCGTCGCGCGAGCAACCGAGCTGTTGCTGACGGGGCGGCTCGTCGAGGGGCCGGAGGCCGAGCAACTCGGGATCCTCAATCGGGCGGTGCCCGCCGACCAGGTGCTGCCCGAGGCGATGACGCTCGCGCGGACGATCGCCGACAACGCGCCATTCGCGGTGCAGGAGACCAAGCGCGCGATCCGACGCGGCCTCGCCGTCGATGTTCGCGCAGCGGCGCGCCACGAGGCGCACGCGCAAGCGGCGTCGATCGCGATGGACGATGCGCGCGAGGGAGTCTCGGCGCTGCTCGCGAAGCGTCGTCCCGTGTTCACGGGGCGGTAGTCGGTGGCGCCGGAGGGGGCGCGCCGAGCGTCGATCCCGGGATCGTCTTGTCGGGTGAGCACGAGACGAGCGAGAGGGGATCGGCGCCGCGCGCCGCGAACGGGATCGGCCCCCACGGCGAATCGATCGTCACCGTCCACCAGCCGCGACCGAGGTCGGCGAGATCGACGTCCTGATCGCCGACGAGGTAGCCGATCGGATCGCCGTCGACGCCCGCGTGCAGGCACGTCCCGCTCGGGACCTTCGTGTTCGGCACGATCGGCGCGGGTGCGAGCGACGGATCGGGACGCTTGTGGTGGACGCGACCAGGTGGATCGCGGCGCGAGACGTAGCCCGTGACCGCGACGTTGCCATCGGCGTACGAGATCTCGGACCACGCGTCGTCGACCTCGCGCACGGTGTCGAGGAAGTAGCCGTTCGCCATCACGGCGAGCTGGCGTGCGGCCCACTTCGGCTCGAACCGGATCACGGCACCCGGCGTGACCATCAGCGTCTTGCGGCCCGTCGGGATCCGGCCGCGGGACACACGCCACGGTCCCTCCTCGGCGAGCGCGGCGTCGGGCACCCAGCCGTCGACCTCGAGAGCACCGGAGTAGCGGATCTGCACCCACGTGTCCTTCTTCGCGAGGCGGCGGACCGCGGTGCCGGCGCGGAGCAGCACGTGCTTGTCAGTCGCCAGCGCGGACTGTCCCGGGCCCCGCGCGACCCGCTCGTCCCGCGTCAGGATCGCGAACAGGCGCGCACGCTCGGTCCACACGACAAACCGCGCGTGCTTGAGTCGGATCGTGACGCGCACGAGACTGCCCTGCTCCGCGATGATCGTGGCCTGAAGGGGCGCCGTCGCGCCGGGACTCTCGATCGGCGTCGCGTGGAGCTCGAGCTGCGCGACGCCAGGCTGGAGCATCGACGTGTTGCCGTCCGTCGTTGGCGTGAGTGCGACGAGCGGATCGATCACCGGACGCTCGATCGCGGGCGTGCTGCGCTTTGCCGGATCGGTGGATGCAGCCGCTCCCGCCGAGGTCGGGGTCGTCGTCGGCGCGCCGGCCGATCCGCACGCGGTGAGGACGACGATCGCGAAGGCCCGCATCCGTCGAGTATCGACGAAGCGGGACCCGGGATCTGCCCGAGTGTCAGCTCGTGCCGGGTGCGTACAGCGGCGGCCGTCTATGCAGGTCTCCGCGTAGCGGCCTACGCAGCGAGCCGGGTTCTGCCAGTGTGGCGTTCGTGATTCCGGACGGTTACGACGCGGTGCGTCTCGCCCGGGTCTTGCAACCTTCTCGGGTAGATGGAAATCGGCGTCATCACGAACCCGAATAGCCGCAAGAACCGCAACCGTCCCGACCGGGCGGAGCGGCTCCAGCGGATCGTGGGCGGTATGGGCGAGGTCCACGAGACTGCCTCGATCGCGGCGATCAAGCCGGTCCTCCGCGACTTCCTCCGCAAGCGCGCCCGCTACTGGGTCGCCGACGGCGGTGACGGCGCGCTGCACTGGATGCTGCGCATGGGCATGGAGGTCCTCCAGGAGGACGAGTTCGTCGGCCAGCAGTTCTCGCTGCCGGTGACGCTGCCGACCAAGGGCGGCACGATCGATTTCGTTGCGAACAACGTCGGCATCACGGGCGACGCCGAAGGCATCCTCGGGATGCTGCGCCGCTCGGTCGAGCGTGGCGCGAAGATCGAGGAGACGGACGTCGACTCGATGGTGATCGACGGCATCCAGATCGTCGATGGCGTCGAGGTTCCGTTCCGCACGTACGGCTTCGCCTCGGCGGCCGGCGGTGTCGGCCAGCGCTTCTACGCGAAGTACTACGAGCACGACGATCCGAACCCGCGCACGATCGTGAAGATCGTCGCGAACACCGTCGGCTCCGCGCCGATCGCGCTGACGCCGCTCTCGAAGCTCCCGCTCGGTGCGTGGAGCACGTACGCCAAGGAGATGTTCGAGCCGACCGCCTGCAAGGTCACGCTCGACGGCATGCGCCTCCCCGGTGATCAGTTCACGGGCGTCCACGTCGCGTCGATGTCGATCAACCTCGGCAACGTCCTCCGGTTCTTCGGCAAGGCGGATCAGCCCGGCCTGATGAACGCGATCGTCGGCACGCCGAGCCCGTGGCAGATCATCAAGAACATCCCCCGCATGGCGCGTGGTGAGGAGATGCGTGGCCGCAACATCCTCGACCGCCCCTGCCGCGAGATGCTGATCGAGGCGACCGGCACCGAGCTGCTCGCGCCGATCATCGACGGCGAGTTCTATCGCAACGTGAAGCGCGTCGAGTACCGCGTCGGTCCGCGCGTGCGGATCCCGAAGGTCGTCGCCACCAAGGCGGCGTAGCTCACTTGCAGGAAACGGTCGCGGGCGCTGCCCCGGCCGCGGTGCACTTCTTCGGCTTCTTGCAGCGCGCCTGCTGGCACGCGGCGTTCTCCGTCTTGAAGCACGTCGCGCCGACGATGAAGAAGCACGAGTCGCGCGAGCCCTTGTAGCGCCACTTGCCCCAGTGCTTGCTGCCGCCGTCGTCGTCGCCACTCGCGCGCGCCTCGCGGAGCTGCTTCTCCTTCGCGGTCGTGGGTTCGTCCGACTTCTTGTCGGCGCCACAGCCTGCCGCGAGACAGGCGAGGACGACCAGGCACAGCGATCGCGACATCCGCTCGGATCATGCCATAGTCGAAGGCGTGTCCGAAGACGACCGGGCCGTCATGGAACGGTTGGCGGCTCTCGAAGCCGAAGTGAAAGCCGATGCGGACGCGCAGCGTGTGCGGAAGGACGCGGCGCAGGCGAAGGTCCGCGAGCAGCGCGCAGCGCAGGAAGCGGAGCGCGCCGAGCTACGAGCGCGCCAGACGGCACTCGTCAGCAAGAAGCCCCGGGCGCGGTCCTCGTCGGCACACGAGGACGACGATGACCGCGGGAGTGATCTCGGCGGTGCCCTCGAGCTCGCGACCAAAGCTTCGCGGGTCAAGAACGAGCTGACGAAGACGCCCAAGCAGGGCGACAAGTCCTGGGTCAAGTCCGGCGTGGCGTCGATGCTGCTCGGTCCGCTCGGGTGGCTCTATGCGGGATCGCTGAAAGAGGCGGTTCCAGCGTCGGCCGCGTGGCTCGCGTTCGCGGCCCTCGCGAGCAAGATGATCCCGATGTTCCTGCTGTTCCCGGTGCTGCTCGTGGCGCTGCCGTTGTCGGGGATCGCGGGGTTGCTCTACGCGGTGCAGTACAACCGCACGGGGACGCGGCAGCGGTTGTTCGGCGACAAGGGCAAGAAGAAGCAGCTCAAGGGTGGGTGACTGTGGGGGCCCTAACGGCCCTCTCACCCGGGAAGTAAGGCTTCCCCACGTTTCCTCGACGACACCGTCGATACGATGAACATCGTGAACCACGCACTCCTCGCCGCTGTGATCGCAGTATCCGCCGCAATCCCGAGTGGTGTGGTTTCGGCGGAGACCGCTGCTCCTCCAGCCGCCAAGCTCAAGGTGGCGGTCATCCCTGGCATCGCCGTCAACCTCGATGCGGCGCGCGTCGATGCGCTGAGTCAGGATCTCGCGGATGCACTCGAGGTCGAGCTCGACATCGAAGCGACCGGCGGTCTCGAGGTTCGGCGCCAGTTGCCGCCCGAGGGCATCCCGCCCGACTGTGTCGCCACGCCGGCCTGCGCACAGGACGTCGCGACGCGCGTCGGCGCAACCCAGCTGCTGTTCGTGGTGATGGTCGACACCGGCACTGGTGGATCGATCCAGATCGACACCACGTGGGTCGAGCCGAGCACCGGCAAGAGCGCCTCGCGTCCCGCGCTCGACATCGCATCGGTGACGGACGCGAAGTCGCGGTTCATCACGGCGGCACCGTCGCTCCTTCCTGACGCGCCGGTTCGCCCCAAGCCCAAGACCGGTGGCCTCGGCGGCACGATGGCTCCCGAGGTCCCACGCCACTTCTCGACCCCCGCGAAGGTGACGATCGGTGTCGCCGCGGTGGGCCTCGGCCTCGGCATCGGGTTCGGCCTCAAGGCACGGTCGAACTACAACACGTGCGATGCGGACCGCCTCGCGTGCTCGGACTCCGATCGCGACTCGATCCGCAACGTCGGCCTGATCGCCGATGCGAGCTTCCTCGTCGGACTCGGTGCCGTGATCGCGACCACGGTGCTCTACGTGACCTCCGGCAAGGAGGCGCACCTGGTCGTCGAGCCGTCGCCGGATGGCGCGGCAGTGGCGGTCGTCGGGAGGTTCTGATGACCGTGGAGATTGCACCGGAGCCAGCAGCAGATCCCGTGGAGAAGCTGATCGGCGAGGTCCTCGCGAACCGCTATCGGATCGAGATGCGGCTCGGCGAAGGCGCGATGGGGACAGTCTACAAGGCGAAGCACGTCAAGGTCGGCCGCGCGTTCGCGGTCAAGATCCTCCACGCAACGCTGCTCGTCGACGCGAAGATCGCCCAGCGCTTCGAGCGCGAGGCCGAGCTCGCCGGACGCTTGCGCCACGCGAACGTCGTCGGCGTCGTCGATGTCGGCGAGACCGCCGAGGGTCTGCGCTACATGGTGATGGAGTTCGCCGAGGGTGACGACCTCGCGGAGATCCTGTCGCAGGCGCCGATGCCCGCGGCGCGGATCATCAACCTCACCCGCCAGATGCTCGAGGGCCTGTACCACGCGCACGAGCAGGGCCTGATCCATCGCGACTTCAAGCCGGAGAACGTCATCATCGAGAAGGACATGCACGGCCTCGAAGTGCCGCGCATCGTCGATTTCGGTATCGCGATCCTCCGCGAAGGCGGCGACTCCCCGTCGGGGGAAGGCAGGCTCACCACGAACGGCCTCGTGCTCGGCACGCCGCACTACATGGCGCCGGAGCAGGCAGTGGCGGATCCGATCGACCACCGGATCGACCTGTTCGCGCTCGGCATCGTCGTCTACGAGATGCTGTGCGGCAAGCTGCCGTTCGACGGCACGGGAGCCGAGGTCGCGCGCGCGAACTTGCTCCTCGATCCGCCCGAGATCGCGCAACGCGTTCCGTACCTCGAGGTCGATCCACTCCTCGAAGCGTTCGCGCGCCGCCTGATGGCGAAGAAGCGCGACCACCGTCCGGCGACCGCGAAGGCCGCCCGCGAGCTCCTCGATCTGGTCGAGAAGGATCGGCCCGCAGCCGC
>JANOPP010000287.1:0-2169 GCA_031421915.1 Myxococcales bacterium
GCGGCGCGTGTGGATGATCGAGGCGACCTCGCCGAGCTGCGCATCGAGCTCCGCTGCGAGGCTGGCCGTGTCCACCTTCGGTGGCTGGGGCGCGGGCTTCGTTCCGCCACACCCCAGCACGAGCAGGATCAGGGCGACGCGCATGGTTGGTCGCCGTTGCCGAGCTCCGGCATGCGAGCGGGGACCTGGGTCGGGATCACGAGGATGCCGTAGCCGTTCTGGGTGCCGGTGTCGGAGAAGCTCGTGCCGATCATGATGACGTCGTCCTTGCCGTCGCCAGTCACGTCGTCGATGAACAGTTCGTCGACGGTGTAGCCCTGCGCCTGGGAGAGCGCGGAGAGTGGGACCGCACCGGCGAGCTGCGCGTAGGTTACCTGGAACGCGGAGGCGGAACGATCGAGGTTCTCGATGTCCCAGAACGCGTCGTCCTTGCCGTCGCCGTCGAAGTCGCCATACACGACATGCTTCGGGATCGACGCAGCCGCGACGCGACCGAACTCGACGCGACGATAGCCGCTCGGATCCGGGAGCACGGCGAACTTGCTGATCACGACGCCGGTCGCGTCGAGGTTGGCACCCGCGAGGAAGCCGTCGGGCGTGAAGCCCGCGCCCGCGGTGACGATCGGGAGATCGACGACGCACCCATCCGCGTCGGGGCCGAGGATGCAGTCGAAGACCACGCTCCGCAGGAGCCGTCCGGTCATGGTTGCTCGCACCGGTTGATCGATGACGGCCGCGTGACGCAGCGTCGGTTCGCCTTTGGGCGTGAGCTCGGCGACGCAGCCCGCCGCACGGATCGAGATGGAGCCGAGGATCGCGCTCGATACGCCGTGGAACGTCGTCGCGGGCCCCCCGCTGCCGTTGGCCTCATTCATCACGACAAGCTTGTTCATCACCATCGGGGGCGCTATCTGCACCACCGTCACCGTGCGCAGCAGAAGACGGGGCAGATTGGTGCCGCACGCCGGCATCAGCACCGCATCGGTCGCGGACTCGTTGGCGAAGAACCGCTGTGGACTGCCGTTTGTCACCTGCACCGACGGATTGCGGAGTCCGATGATCCGACCGAACTTGTCGATCGCGTAGACATCTCGCAGGGCGCCACGGTCGACGCCGTAGAGGGCGATGACGTCGTCAGTGACGGGGAGATTGTCGGCAACCTTGGTGAGCTGGACATCGCCGGCCGTGACACTGACCGTGTACTCGCGCAGCACGATGTTCGAGCTGCCCACGACATCGAGCTCGGCGCACAGCAGGCGCGGCGTGCTCTCGGTGCCGCGCCGGACCGCGCATGGGTGTGCGAGGCCGGGCACCTGGATCATCGGATGCACCGCGGGATCGATCCGCGTGAAGCCAGAGATCAGCGGCGGCGTCTCGATCGGCCACGACGCGCGGACCTGGATCGCGAAACCTCCGACGGTCGAGGGCGGAACCGGGTGGATGCGGAGGACGCCATTTCCGTTCGTGCAGGTCGGCTTCGCGAGGTGCCAGACGCCGCTGACGTCGTCGTTCTGGGGAGCCGGCGTGGACATCGCGGGCACGGACCCGTACGGCCCATAGACGCGCCACGACAGCGGGTTACTTGCGAGCGCAGCGCCGCTCGCATCGCGCAGCGAGACCTGGAGCGAGAATGGATCCGGCGCGTCGAGCGAGAGCTGACCGAGCGATGCGGAGGACGCGCGCACGGTCTCGACCTTCGCCCTGTCATTCCCCACGATCTCGTCGTGGGCGGTACAGCCGGCGGTGACGAGGCCCTCTCCGATGTAGCCGCGCGCGACGATCATCTTGCGGTCGGTGCGCGACAGGTCAGCGAGCGAACCGGTCCTGGTGCCGCTGGCATCGATCGTGAGCAGGGCCACGCGCGTCGCGTCGAGCTCGTCCTCGTCGAGGTCGCCAAACTCGATCCGCTCGCAGGTCAGGCTGTCCGACTCGTAGACCGAGATCGTGGTGCGCTCGACCGGGACCTCGTGCTCGACGTCGACGCGGAGCGTGGGGTCGTCCGCACACGCGGCGACGGCCAGGACCCCAACCACAGCGAGCCTCATCTGTCGCAACCTATCATTCATCGGGGTTACACTTCCTCGGTGACCATCGATCGCCGCACGGTGATCCAGACCGGGCTCGCGATGAGCACGACCCGTTCGCGGACGGCTGCGCGCTCCTACACGC
>JANOPP010000288.1:0-18607 GCA_031421915.1 Myxococcales bacterium
ATCGAGATCGTCGGCGAGTCCTGGCGAGACAAGCACCGGCTCGATTCTGATCGTCCGCCGCCGAAGCCGAGCCGTTCACGCCGCAAGCGGCCGTGAACCGTCGAGGGTCAGATCACGACGGAGAACGCGGGCCGTCAACAATGCCAGCGATCCTCTTGAAAGTAGAGCTCCAGTTCAGCGCTCGGAACCACTTGCGAATCGCTTCCGGTGGCGCGGGCGGAATACCAAGAACCTCTGCAGTCGTCAGGAACGATGACTGATAACGGAGTTCGGCCGGCGGCTCAGGCGCGCAGAAGTCGCCGCGCAGACTTGCGGCGAGAACCCTGCGCAGTTGTCTTGGACTAGGGTCAACGGGTAGCCGGATCGTCGGCACATGAGGTCGATCCTTTGAGCCACGCCCCATGACCAAGAGTATGCGGACGGGGTCTGATCACAAGTGACACCGGGATCGCCGTGGGTGCCGTTCTCTCGACGAGCCGCGTGTCGATGGCAACCGCACTACGCTGTCGGACTGCACGCTCGATGCAGGGCCCGAAGCGCGTCGATGGCGTGATCACCCCAGTGGAAATCGAAATTGAAACGCCACTCCCAGACCGCTTCCTTCTTGTGATCCGCATCCCAGAGTGCAAGCCCACGCTGAAGATCACGATAGACGTCGAGCAGATCGTCAGACAGGGAGCCGCAGACAGGTTCGCTTTGCTCGTACGGGTCGAAGACCTCCCAGTAGAAGTCCTTCTGTTCGAATCCGACCCACCCATGAGGCTGGTCAGGACTCGCGCCGGCGTCGACTTCGCCAGCGTCGGGCATCGCTGGAAGCGAGAGCGCGGAGGCGTAGAGCTTCAGCAAGTGCAGGCGAGCGGCCGCAAGGCGGTCGGGTAGGGCCAGCGCAGAGATGATCTTGATGAAGTCGCAGTACTCACGAACTTGGTCGGCGAAGACATCGACTGCGTCTGCCCTCATGGTGAGCAGGCTACCCCGTCCGGGGATTGCGCGCGTGGTCGCGGTCTGGCGTCGCAGAGAATGCAGGGTCGAGGACGTAGATGCTTCGTTCCGTCACAAGACGCGAGTGACGTCTCGAATTCCGCGCCGCCACCAGAGCCCGAGCTTGCGCAGCCTTGCGAGATCCCGTTCGTCCCGAATCGCGAGCCCGAGCTCGCGGTTGACACGCCACGCTGTGTCCTTCTTCGCGTCGTGATGTTCGTGCGGCGTGCCGAGGCTGCACTCGGCGCACAGCACCTCCAGGCTCTCGGTCCAGTCCTCGATTGCGCCGTCGGCGTCATCGAACAGCGCAACGAGCACATCGCGCTCATCCGGTGTCTGACACGTCGCTGATACCTTCCATGTGCCGAAGGCGGATGGCTGCAAGAGGAGCAGCTCGTCGAACACGGAGACGTCTCGTTCGCCGAGCCGCCGCTTGCCGCGTGGCTCGCCGTCGTGAAGGACGATGTCGCCGAATCGGTGTTTGGACTCTGGAAGGGGAACCGAGAGGATGCGGGCACGACATGGGGCGAGCCGCTTGCCAAACACGACCTCGGGCTCGTCGTCTGGTGCGATGCGAACTCCTGCAGTCCCGATCTCCATCTCGAGCGGTCCGTCACCGACGGGAACGTTGACGCCATACGCAGACCAGGCTGCACGCGCGCGTGACCAGTTGCCGAGAGCGGTCGCCGCAATACCTGCATTCCAATGCGCTCCGCCGCTGTTCTCAGGATCGAGCGCGATCACGCGGTCACAGGCCTCGACGCATTCGGCCCACCGATGCGCGTGCTTGAGCGCTACGCCGTAGTTCGACCATGCGTGGGACCACGTTGGTCGGAGGCGACACGCCTCGGCAGCGGGATCGATTGCTTCTCGAAACCGGCGCTCGTCAATGAGCGCCCCCGCTTTCTGTTGCGCACTTCGAGCGGCATCGTCCTCAGACACTTCCACATCGTATCGGATCGCACTCTCGGCGGTGTTGCCGGGCGGTTGCCACGACGTTGGTGAACGGCCCCCCGGGGATCAGGCGTTCGAATCTTGAGCCGAAGTCCCCGATCAAGGAGGGGCGATCGTGGTGACGATGCGAGTCCACATTGCGGACAATCGAGGTGTCTTGCACGACCGGCGCGCTGGGGTGTTAGCCACCGCTACCGCAGCAACTCGATCTCATCATCGGCGGCTGCG
The DNA here is from genome assembly GCA_031421915.1 of Myxococcales bacterium. Classification (GTDB taxonomy): domain Bacteria; phylum Myxococcota_A; class Polyangia; order Haliangiales; family Haliangiaceae; genus JABFXX01. Next base: position 2,164 of record JANOPP010000288.1, read on the forward strand.
CGAACGGAGCGCGGCATCGCCGTGGGCGATCCAAGCACGCGTTCCCAAGCGATCCGCATCTGCCGCGCGCAGCGGGCCACCGGCATGTGACCTACGGCGGTTGCAAGGCCGGGGCACAAGACGCGCTTGATCGGAGGGTGGCCGCTCGCGTTGTGAGCGAGCACGGCGCGCAAGGCCGCTCGAAATGCAAGGTATGCATTCACGGTATCGGCGACATCGCGAGGGACGCGCATGGTGGGTGCACTGATGCACCAAGGAATGTCTTTGTGCATCGTCGGAATGATCACGGCCATCCCGACGGGGAGCTCTCCGCCGTGCTCCGCGGCGATCACCTCCTGCAACCGCCGCTGCAGTCCCTCACCGAACTGGTTCGTGTAGACCGCATCGATCCCTCCATCCATGAAACCGAAGCTGTTGGCTGGACTAACGATGGCGTCTGCTTTGACGTCGACCGGATCCTTGGCATCGATGAGCCCGGGCTTCGTCGAGAAGATGTCGCCGCAGCTCGTCGCTACTGATGGGACATTCGCGAACTCGCGCGCCCATGCATCGACGAGTGGCTTGCCGAGGTCACGTAGATGGATCTCGATCATCGTCGTCAGTTGTGAACGAACCGGGTTTGTCTCTTCGCGCCGGTCGACTGATCGAATTGAGTGCGTAGCGCTTCCAGATCGAACGTCTCGGGGCTCCAGTTGCCGAGCCACTCTCGAATAACTTCGAGCTCGTTCCAAGGATCCTTGCCAGTCTCCACGACCGAGACGATGCGCTCGTAGCCACCTTCGCCACCGCAGTCCTCCGGCGGCGCGGCGCGTTCGCCGTCGAGCATGCGGCGCTTGAACGTCTCCGGCAATGAGACCTCGTCTCGTACCTTGACCTCGTGAATCCAGCCGTCGCCGAAGTCGTACTCGTATTCGTACCAAGTCGCGCCGTAGAGGTTGGCGTTGGCGATTCGCTCGCTGATCTTGATCCGTTTCGCATCGGGCGTGTGCGGAGCGTCCTCATCGGGAATTCCTGCGATGACCTGTTTGGATGTCCCGGGGTTGCGGAACTCGAACAGGTGATAGTTCTGCCATCCGAACGAGTCCTGAATCGCGAGATGTAGATCGGCGAACGATGCAGACTTCTGGATCAGGAAACGGCGCCAGACGCGGCGCGGCAGCACGAGAGTCACTTCGACATCGAAGTAGCGCGGCATCGAAGTACCGTCGCCCAGACGACTGCGCTGCGCAACTGCGGCGCGATCCCAGTGGAGCGTGCGGCCCTGTCGCGGGAGCCTTGTCGTGGGGCGCATGGAGAAGTGACGAAGTGATGTGCCGGCATTCTCGGCGAACGGATCCGAGTGCCATGCGCGTCGAAGATCGGCCTCGCATCGCTACGCGACGCGAAAAGTTTCGGGCAAGTCTAGGACCCAATTCACCCCCCATGTTTCGGGCAAGTCCCGCGACTTGGTCTCGACTTCTTCGCAGCTCGCATCGAGCACGAATCGACGCGCGCAAGCCTAGCGCTCGCGCGGACTTGAGTCGGGATCTTCAGGTTTCTTCACGTCCAACGTCGGGGAACGCTATCTCGCCGCCGGTAACCAGTAGGAGCCCCAATGTTCGACGACATCGTTTCCATGGTCCGTAACGCCTTCCGCGCACTCGCCTCCGCGACACGTCACGCGCCATGGTTCGCACCGATCGCGATCCTCGCGCTCGTTCTCGTGTGGTGACGCGGTGAGCACGGTAGGCACGAACGAGCCGGAGCAACCGGCTGATCCGGTGCTCGCCGTCGAAGACGTCGCGCGCATGCTCCGGATCGGACGTAACACCGTCTACGAGCTCGTCGGGCGCAACGAGATCCCACATCGCCGCTTGGGGAAGCAGATCCGTTTCAGCCGCGCAGCGCTCATGCGATGGTTGGATTCGTGGTCAACGCAGGGCGCGAAGGAAAGGCAATGACATGCCTGTACGACGCGATCCTAGAACGGGCGGCTGGTTCTTCCGGACCACCGTCAAGACCCCCGACGGAAAGAGGCTGCGCATCTTCGGTACGGCCGGTGTTCCCGGTCCGTATCAAGACCTCGCAGCCACCAAGGTCGGGGCCCAAGCGGCAGAGCAGCGCGCGATCATGCAAGCGCTCGCCGCCGAACCCGCCGCAGTGGCGGCGAAGAAGGAGGTGCCGACGTTTCACGAGTGGTTCAACGGCAGGTTCTGGCGCGAGTGGGTCGTGGGCCGGCGCAACAAGCCAACCGAGGTCACGAGCAAGGAGATCGTCTATCGCTGCCATCTCGAGGCAGCGTTCGGTGGTCTCCGGCTCGACGAGATCGGAGCTGGCGAAGTTGCGGCGTTCCGCGCGTCGCTCGTGGAGAAGAAGCTGAGTGAGAAGCGCATCAACAACATCCTCGCGGTGCTGTCGAAGCCGATGAAGTACGCGGTCGACTGCGAGCTGATCGCGAAGTCGCCGAAGATCGGCCTCTACAAGGTCGAGCGTCCGGAGATCACGCCGTGGGACTTCGAGCAGTACGCTCGTCTCCTCGCGGCGGCGAAGATCGAAAGCGCCGACTGGTACGCGGCTGCATGTCTCGCTGGAGAAGCGGGACTTCGCATCGGCGAGGTGAAGGCGTTGCGCTGGCGCGAAGATGTCGACCTGATCGCAAAGACGATCACCGTCAATCACCAGACCTGTTACGGCGAGACCACGACACCGAAGGGCCGCACGCGGCGCACGATCCCGATGACGAGCGCGCTCGAAGGAGCGCTGCGAAGGCTCGAGGTGGTGCGCGAGGGCTACGTGGTGCGGAACCTCGATGGCAGCGCGAAGACCGATGGCCAGGCGAACTGCGTGATCCTCCGGATCTGCCGTCGCGCCGGGTTACCGGAGAAGCGCTGGCACACGCTGCGGCATACGTTCGGAACTCACGCCGCGCTGTTCGGCGTGAATCCGTGGCGGCTGCAGTCGTGGATGGGCCACAAGCGGATCGACGAGACGATGATCTACGTCCACGTGGCGGAGAACCATCGGCGGGAGATCCCGGAGTCGGTTGCGGCGGTTGCCATGACCGAGCTCGACCCCGATCGCCGGATCCTCAAGATGCTCGGTGCGCGTGGCAGCCACGTGGCAGCGAGCCGGACCCCGAAAACAAAAGAGGCCGCCGAAGCAGCCTCTTAGGTGGTGGAGATTAGGGGGATCGAACCTCTGGAGCACCAATGTTGACGAGCCCTTGCAGCACTCTCAACAACTTGTGTTCCAGTGGGTTCCGTCTCGTCCTGATCAATTCCGGGCGGTCGGGCGGAGTTTGGGCAGAGCGGTGGGTGGTCGCTAGGTGGCGAGCAGCTCTGTACCTGCGAGCTCGTGAAGCGAGGTCAACGTCGCGAGCATCCGCCGGAGGTCTTCAACGTTGGGACTCGGGCTGAGGCTGTACCGAAACGTCGTCGCGTATGCGGACAGCGGTTCGAGTGGAGCGAAGCGCTCGCGCCACGGGTCGCCGGCGGGTAGTGGCCGGGGCTCACCGCCGGGTCGACCGTCGATAAGGATCACCAGATCGTGATCCCGGGTGTTGAGCAGTCCGCGATGTAGTCGTACGGCGCCGAGGATCTTCTCGGCGGCTTGCTGCAGGTGGTTGGCGGCGAGCACGTTCGGTGGATCGACAAGCAGGCGGTGCGCCGCATCCAAGTCGAGACCCGCGGCGTCGAGGAGCTTCGCGATCGGCTTGTTCGTCCGCTTGGGAGTCAACGCCCATAGACGACGTGACCTTCGCGCGCGACCGCTTCGGCCAGCTCGCCGAGGGTGCTCCGGCTCTCGTCGAAGTCGCGACGCCGGATCGGGATCACTTCGATACGCATCCGCCGCAGCTCGCGAAGGTCGCTCCATACAGCCGCGAGGTCGAGTTGACGGTCAGGCGCTGAGTCTGGAAGCACGGCCATGAGATCCCAATCGCTGTCGGGTCCGTGCGTCTCTCGCGCACGACTTCCGAACAACCAGACCTCTTCCGGAGCGAGCACCTCGACAATGCGTTCGATGACGCCTGTTGGGAGAGTGACCGCCATGCTGACAGCGTAGCTAGGTTTAACGGTCCCGACAACAACCACGAACTTAGCCACACCACGCACGCAGGACGTCGCCTGAACGGCGCGGACGGGACCCCGGGCACAACGCTCGACTCCGAGACGGGTTTCGGACCGAGTACGCCCCGCCCGCGCGCTGCTTCGATGAACGCGACACTCTAGCGAACTGAGCGTTCTCGCCAAGCGCCAGCGCGTTCGAGTACGCCTTCGCCAATTATCTCACCGGTGATGAGACTTTCTTCGCGCACTCGGGTTCGAGCGCTTGCCGGTGGGCATGGGGGTTCTGGAGCTCGCAGCTCACCGAATGTCCAACGAACGCTGCGGTCGGCGCGGACCAACGAACTCACGATCACGCACTATGCCGCATGATCGAGTTGCTCTCCTCCCCCGAAGTCTGGCTGAGCCTCGCGACGCTAACCGCGCTCGAGATTGTCCTCGGCGTCGACAACATCATCTTCATCGCGATCCTCTCGGGGCGACTGCCCGTGGCGCAGCGGGAGCGCGCGCGCAAGTTGGGACTCGCCGGCGCGTTCGTGTCGCGGCTGGGCCTGCTCGCCACGATCTCGTGGATCGTGAAGCTCGATCGGCCGCTGTTCGAGGTCGCGGGCCAGGGCTTCTCGGGCAAGGCGCTCATCCTGCTCGGTGGAGGGCTGTTCCTGCTCTACAAGGCCACCAAGGAGATCCATCACAAGCTCGAGGCGGCCGACGCCGACGGAGCGACCGCGAAGGTCGGAACCACGTTCGCCGCCGTGATCGCGCAGATCATCGTGCTCGACATGGTGTTCTCGATCGACAGCGTGATCACCGCCGTGGGTATGACCGATTTCGTCAGCGTGATGGTTGCCGCGAACGTGATCGCGCTCGTCGTGATGCTGGTGCTCGGCAAGGCGATCAGCTCGTTCGTCGAGCGCCACCCGTCGGTCAAAGTGCTCGCACTCTCGTTCCTGCTGATGATCGGCCTCGTGCTGGTCGCCGAAGGGTTCGGCGCGCACATTCCGAAGGGCTACATCTACGGTGCAATGGGGTTCAGCGTGTTTGTCGAGCTGATCAACATCCGCACCACGCGCAGGACGCGGCCGGTCGAGCTCAACCAGGTTCCGCACGTGGCGGACATCCCCGAGTAGCTCCGGCCCGTACTCGCCCAGGCTTCGCGATTCTCGCAACGTGCGTTGCAAATTATGCGATCGACGATGCCGCACACGCGACTTACCGTGACGAAGTCTCGGACAGGTCGATGACGCGAACAAGATCAACCTGGTCGTGGAGCAGCCCCCGGTTGCGGATCAGCCCATCGCACTCGAGGACCCTGTCGCGCAGGTTGCTACGGTGACGGCTTCTTCGGGGCCATCAGCGTCTTGATCATGAGCGCGGTGCATACCAGCGCGAGGATAATCGGCGGAACGACGAACGGCTTGACCTCTGCCGGACTTGCATGGGGCACGAGCTTCGACATGTTTTGCACGAGGATGACCCCGGCCCACGCAAGGACGGCCAGAATGTGATAGCGACGGGTTTGCTCACCCGGTCAATCTAGCAACAAGCCGGTGCCTCGCGGCCCCCGCCGGGGTTGACCGTGGCGCGCCAATCGCCGGGCTAGGGATCACGTGGGCTGAGTATCCAGAGGGGACACCTTCTGACCAGCGCTCGTTCAAAGTCGTGGCGATCGATCCCGCTGGACCTGCGGCGAAGACGGCCGTTCAGGTTGGCGACATCGTGGTCACAGTCGACGGCATCGACGTGGTCGGAGCCAACCGATCGAGTGGTTGGACGTTGATGGAGGCTTAACCAGGAACGCCCATCCGGCTCGGGCTCGCGGGATCGGTCCACTCTGGAGCACCAACGTTGACGAGTTCTCGCAGCATGAGCGTCGCCACGAACCCCGCTCGCGATGCCACGGCCTCAGCGAACAGTCGCAGCTCCTTAGCAGACGTGAGCTCGCGCAACGCCAACTTAGGTGCGCCGAGCTCGGTGTAGAACTCTCGCGCGCAGAGATCGAGGCCACGCTCGTGATGAAGCACGACGGGTCCGACGGCTCAGCGCGCGATCACGATCGCGCCGAAGTCGGTTTCGGCGTTGACGAACAGTACTCCGCTCAGGCCGTCGACCAATATCGGCACCGGAGAATCGAGCCCACCGGGGCGCCCGAGCGCACCCTCGTTCTGCGCGCCGAAACTGTAGACCTCGCCCGCCGCGGTTCGCAGGTACGTGTTCGCGGAGCCCACTGCTACCTGCACCGCGGTCGGAGCGGTAACCAACGTCGGTACCAGACGATCCGCGAAGTCGGCCACGCCGAGCTGGCCCCACGTATTCCAGCCCCAGCACCACAGCTGGCCTGCCGCCGTCAGCGCGCACGTGTGTTGCTCGAAGGTGCTGATCGCGACGAAGCGCGCGGCCGTTGCGACGGCGGTCGGCGAGGACCTCGGCGCGACATCGTTCGTGCCGAGCTGGCCGCGCGTGTTGTCGCCCCAGCAGTACGCGGCTCCCATAGCGTCCAGAGCGCAGGCGCCGGTGCGACCGACCGAGAGCGCCATCGCTCCGGGCGGTCCCAAGGTCGGCGTCGGCACGTCGCGGTTTACCTCCGCCCCGCCATCGCCAAGTTTGCCTTGCATGTCGTGCCCCCAGCACATCACCTGACCGACACTGCGGAGCCCACACGCAAACTCCGAGCCCTCGCCGCCGACGCCGACGTCGATGTAGTCGGACTCGGATCCAGCGCGCACGGGGACCCCACTCGACTGCGGACCGCCACCATCGCCGAGTGCGAGGTTGTCGTCGGAGCCCCAGCACCAGATCTCGCCATTCGCGCGGAGACCGCACCCGGTCGTGCGCCCGATTCGGACCTTCTTGAAGTCACTGAATAGCGCGACCTTCGTCGGCGTGTTCTCGTCCGCCGTGGCGCTGCCGTCACCGCGGCTGGTACCGTTGGCGAAGTCATACACGTCCCCCCAGCAGTGCGCGACGCCACTGGCTTGCACCGCGCACGACGCGCGCCCGGGGTCTGCATCGATAGCCTCCGCAATGCCAGTGAGCTCGAAAGGGGCGGACTGCTGCGGGGAACCCAGCAAGTTGCCGGTCATGGAGCGTCCCCAGGCGAGAACGCGTGTGGGAACAGGGTCATCGATCGATGTTGGATCAAAGTCGATGCGCCCACACGCCGCGGCGATCAAGCACGTGAACAGGATGCTGGCTGGTTTGATCGGGCAACCTAGGTTCGCTCGAGATCCCACCGCCATGAACGGTGAGCGTACCATCGCTGGGGTCCAGGGGTTCAGCGGGTTCTGGACCGGCCGCTGGGGGGCTTGGGTTATCGGCGGTGCTCGCCGACGCTGACGGACGCTGGATCGCGGAGGTTGACCGTTTGCTCGCGCGCAGGTCGTGAGTGCTCACGCATTCGACGCCCACCCGCGCTCGAGCAGCGGATAGGTCACGGGCGCACGGTCGAAGTCCGAAGGTCGGCTACGGCACCTTCGCCGGCACGTAGGGCAGGGACGAGTGATGAAGCACGATACGCAGGCTCCCGTCGTCCTGACGAAGGTAGCCAAAGGTCTTGTCGACCGTCACCTTGCTGCCCTTGGCGTCCTCGAGGTGGACATTGCCCATCGCAAGAGCCATGTCGCCGTGCACGACCACGCCCACGATCTTCGACTCGCACTTGACCCACTGTTTCAGCGCGAAGCCCGAGTCGTCGGGATAGCTAGAATCGCCGCCGACGAAGTACGCGAGCGCACCCTGCTTCGTCGTGCGGAAGGTCTGCGCTCCGAACGTCAGGGTCGGCTTGAACAGGACGGTGCCGGCATCGTAATCGTACGCCTTGGATAAACACGTTGGTCGCGGTCGCCTTGGCGTTGCCACCCGTGGCACCTTGATGTCCAATCTCGATCAGGGCCGCGCACCAGCTGCGCTGCGCCGCCTCGACGTCGGCCTGGGCGATCTGGGTGGCCGGCCGTGACGGGGTCACCGCGGTTGGGGGCGTCGACGCGCACGCGATCGCCGACACGATGAGGGTGGACGCGACGAGGCTGTGTGTTCCGGCAAGTTGCATGTAACTCCTGGTTTCGGAAGGCAGGGTAAGTCGAGGGGCGCGCGAAGGACAGACCAGAAGTATCGAAGTCACCCTTCGAGACTCTGGAACCGATGTCCGATGCACCCGCGTCGCGCTCACGCGAGGGCGATCGCCTTGACGTGCGAATCAGGCGTCAGGTCCGACTTCGACCTGGCCGTGCGTATCGAAGCAGGCAGCCCACCCCGCCGCGGAGCTCCGAACCCGAGCGTTCGGCCAGCTGGACGAGGTGCTCGCGCAGGTCGACCCCAACGAGGCGACCTTCGCAGTGGGAACAGAGCTGGTCAGGTCCGTTCGTGACGGTCTCGCAGACCATGCAGATCCAACCACGGCCGGGGTCATACGAGCCCGTCATCACGAGCAGGTCGGCCTGTCCCCGCCGGAGAGCTTCGATCGAGGGCAACGTCCCGATCTCGGCCAGCGCGCCGCGGCGGACCTCACGGCAGAGCGTGTCCGCTGCATCGAACGACTCCTGTTGCTCGTGCTCGATGAAGCTCGCGAGCGCAGCCTGCACGACGTCGCCATGATCGGAACTCGTCGCGGCGGGGACGATATCGACGAGCTTGGCGCGCAGACGATCCGGGAGTCGGTCGCGGATCCGCGCGGTGAGGCGCGGATTTCCTGAGGATCAAGTGCGTGTGGCCGCTCACCGACATCAACCGCTCGAGCAGGTCGAGCTTTTCCTTGAGGAACCGAGCCGTCGAGCTCGCCGCGTTGGCTGGTCGGAAGCGTTGCGCGGATGGAGCGGAGTCTGCGTTCGATGACGTCTCGTCGAGTCAGTCCGGGCTCGACCGAGAGGTAGCAGCTCACCATCAGCGCCTCGGATGCGCCGACCGTGGCGAGTGTTCGAACGTGCTTGCGCAGCTCGCCCAGGTCGATCGCGCCCGGATCGACGAGGCTTGGTGGGGCCTCAGGGAAGCCCGTGGTGGCTTTAGTCGCCACAGCCTGGCTCCTCGTTGAGGGGCCGAGGCGTGGATGCGCGATCCACGGTGAGGTTCCGGCGCAATCGTGGCCTGGTGTCAGCGTTGACGCGGAAGAGCCGGTCGCCGAGCGTCCTCCGCCCGAAGAAGATAGATCAGTAGCGTGGTCAGCATGGGTGAGTGCTCTCCTTGCCTCCATGCATAGGTCGTCCGTTGCACCTGAACAACGACAGAAGTTGGTGGTCATGCTTCGAGAATCTCGAACCCGCGCGGCACGCACGTCGTTGCGACGGGCGCGAGCGCACTCATGCGAACAGTTCCTTGCGTGCAGCGGCTCGGATCGCCAGCACGGCGGGGGCGACCAGGCGCCGCTCGGCGGAGATGGCATAGGAACGTTCGCGTACGCTCTCGACCTCGGAGATCTCGACGAGGTCGTAGCGGTGCGCGACGATCTTCGCGATCACCGAACCAGGCGTCGAGGTTCCGGCGCAACGTGCAACCAGCGATAGGTAACAGCAGCCGCGCTCCGTCGAGGCCGGCGGGGAACGAACGGCGCAGCGCCGGTGCCATCGCGGCTGGTGCGAGCAGCGTGACCGTCTCCTCGCCGAGGAGATGGTTGTAGGCCCGTACGCTCGCATCGGGTGGCACCGGTGCATCCCTCGATCACGATCTCCTTCATCGCCGGCCCGCGGACCTGGATCCGACACTGCTTGTCCTCACCGCCCTTGGGGCCGTTGGTATCGACGATCGTGACGTCGATCGCCCGGATCCTGGTGGCCAGACGTCCGGGCGCGAAGTCCAGGCGGCGCTGCAGACCGCAGCGTACCGGGCCCCACAGTACAACCAGGGCAGCGTTGTCACGCACTGCCTGCGGTGTCCTTGAAACCTGAGCTGGACCCTGCTGGCACGATTCGTGATAGTTCGGATCTCATGACCTCACGCACCTTGTACTGCGTTCTCGCGCTCGCTGCATGCGGTGGTGATGATGGCGGAACGCTCGCCCCGGATGCCAACAGCCCGACCGACGTCCCGTTCGGCACCACCGCGATCGTCGTCGTGATTAACCCGACCGTGAACGACGCGAACACGAAGACTGGACTGCCGACGCCAGGCACGGTCCGAGCGGGCGTGACCCTGACCACGGACGACAACATCACAGCGACTACTGGACCCGATGGCATCGCTGTGCTCGCACCCGTCACCGCTGGCGCCCGCACGATCACGGTGTCGGGCGCGATTGCGGGCGGAACGTTCAGCGTGATGGTCGCCAACACGACGCTCCGCGAGGTTGCGTTGTCCGCGACGCCGGGGAATGCGCAAATCATGGTCAACGTCGATTACAAGTCGGACCAAGCCTTCGAGGTGACGCCGACAATGACGAACACCGAGGTCAACAATGCTCTGGCGGTCAGCGACCGAGTCGTGTTCTTCAAGGGTGGCATCTACAACGGCGACCTCACGTTCGCGGGAAGCCGCATCACGCTGTTCGGCGAGGGGGTGCTCGGTGGCGAGGTGATTCTCAACGGCAGCGTCACCGTGTCCGGCAGCGATAGCCGTATCCGTGGCGCAGACATCACTGGTTCACTGACGATCCCGGCGAGCAAAGTGGCCCTCAGCTTCTCGAAGGCAACCGGCGCCGTAATGTCGTCGGGCAGCGACAGCATGTTCCTCCAGAACAAGCTGTGCGGCAGCGAGACGATCACCGGCAGCGGTGTGACTGTCCTCGGAAACACAGGTGCTGCGCCCATGCCGGCGTGCCTGTAGCGCCCATCGCGACGAGCCGGCGAGGCCACGGGGACTCGCACCTCGTCGTGTGTGATCAGTGCGCCGGCACGTATGGCAGAGACGAGCGATGGAGCAACGTTGCCAATCGTGTTGGTGTGAACGCTCGCTCGTGGCCGAACATCTTATTGCGGTGCCGTGCTCCGAGACCCCGATGCCTGTCTCAGCGCTCTTGAAGGCTCGCTCCTCGGGGCGACGGAGCGCGGTGGGTGCGCTTTCGGTGGTCGGGCTCTCGGTGTGCGTGTTCTCGATCGCCGCCGCGTCGTTCCGCCGCTAACAACGGTGCGGTCAGGCATGGTCTGAAACCGTCGAACGTTGGCGAGCGGACGCGCGCGCAGTTCAGACGTGCGATGTGCAATGTTCTTACAGACGAGCAACGCATATGTCGCTTGACCGCTGATTCTGGCTCGCGCGTCGCCGAGACCTACCAGCCGAACGCAGCGTGGGCCGTCCGGGAGGGCACCGACGTCGGCACCCTGGTTTCGATGACACCCGAGCACACGCCGGCCGTCGTTTTCGGCCAGATGGTAGTCTGGAGTCATGGTGCGCCGTGAAGATGACGACGGGTCGCAAGACCCGGAGACATCGAGCTGCGCTTCTCCCGCGGGTGCAAGTCCCGCCTCGGTAAGCGTCGGAGCGCCGAGTAGCAGGTCGCCGGAGCCAGGAGAGATCCTGGAGGCCGAAGCGCGACGTCAGGAGCCCGTGAACAACGGGAGGCAAGGACGCGGGCCGCAACATGAAGTGAAGCTTGCAGCCTCGACACAGAAACAATCGGGAAGCCGAGCCGCTCATGTCACGGCGAAGGCAACAGTGACGACGAGGCGATCCGAAACGATCGTCGCCAATTCCCGCGGGGTAGGGAGAGCAGCACGCGTCCACGGAGAAGCACGGAACACGGGAGATCGTCGGATGCTGAGCTTGATCCGGATGTGGCTCGACGCAGGTGTGATGGAGGACGGACGCGAGACCAAGCTGCTGAGCGGGACACCGCAAGGCGGCGTGATCTCTCCGCTGCTGTCGAACATCTACCTATCGTTTCTCGACGAGCGGTGGACGAAACAGTGCTCACAGTTTGGAACACTGGTGCGATACGCCGACGACTTCGTGATCGTGTGCAACACGAGAGCGGATCTCGAGGAAGCGGAGCGGCGCCTGAAGCTGATCTTCAAGCGACTGCGACTGCACCTGCACCCGGACAAGACGAGAAACGTCGAGCTGACTGAAGGCAAACAAGGCTTCACTTCCTCGGATGTCACTTGCACAAGCGCATGTCTGGCCGGATCTGGGAGAACGAACGCAAACGCGTTTACTTCCTCCAGCGCTGGCCGTCGACAAACAGCGTGAAGCGAGTGAAACAGCGTGTGAAGGAGCTGACTCCGCGGGCTGCGTGTCATCGAGACCTTCGTGAAACGATCGCGAAGATTAATCCGGTGATCCGTGGCTGGGGTGGCTACTTCGCGACCGGCAATGCAGCGCGCAAATTCAACCAGCTCGATAGCTACGTCTGGATGCGACTCCGCGCTCTGATGCGGACACGCAAAGGACGAAATCTGCGTGCTGGAGAAATGAGCCGCTGGAAACCCGACGCCTTCTACAAGCTCGGACTTCATCGACTGCGCGGAACTATCCGTTATCCCGATGCGCATATGTCGCGCTCTGAACGACCACCGGTAAGCCGTGTGCGGGAAATCCGCACGCACGGTTTGACCGGGGGTCTTACTCACAACCGTCGCGAGACGGAAGAAGGTTAGATCTACCAATGCCTAGCCTCCGCCACGTCATGACCGCCTCCTTGTTGATGCTCCTGCCGATCGCCGCGTGCGACGACGATCCACCGCCGCCGCAATGTACCGGCACATCGTGTTCGTGCGAGGCGGGGACTGCCTGTGACATCGGGAGCTCGGGATGCAGCGGCGGGAGCTGCTCGCTTAGTTAGCTGCGGGATGAACGCGACCTGCACGGGCACCTGCGGAAATTCGTGCAGCATCAGCTGCGCGGCCGGAGCGGACTGCGATGTGACGGTGGGGCCGAGCGGAAGCGTGAACTGCGCCGACGGCGCGACTTGCACCGTCCAGTGCACGGGCTCCTGCTCCCTGTCGTGCGGCAACGGATCCACGTGCAAAATCCAGTGTGCGTCCGACGCAGCACCTCACAGCGTGGTCGAGGGCGCGCAGTGCCCTTGAGCTGCGCGAGCCGCTGCGGTCGCTGAGACGCACCGACGCGCGTCCAATCAGATCACGATGCCGAATCGATGTCAGTCCTGCGTTTAGGGTTGGGCTTGGACTCTTGATCAGAGTCCGAACGACCAGTCCACGATCGCGCCCTGTGACAGTTGGCCGCCGCTACGCATCACCTGGATCTGCGCCTTGATCGCGCTCCATGTGGTGACCTCGTACCGCGCTCCGATCGTGGCCTCGCTGAAGGACACCACACGCGGGCTGTCGGGGGTCGGCACGTAGTAGGGGTCCTCGCCTCCCTTCGTCTTTCTCGCCTCGAACATCGCGAAGGGTGTGAGGTTGCCGATCCGGCGTCCTCCCAGCACGAATCCCTCATACGAAGAAAACGTCGCCTCTCGTGTCCAGTGGCGCACATCATAGAGCTCGGCAATGACCGTCCAGCGTTCTCCTCGATAGGCGGCGTACGCAGTCACGACGAGCTCGTGAATTTGCTCGTCGGGTAGCGCCGGTCGCACGTCGACGGGCTGTGGCGCGATCCGATCGTAGATCCCGCTGACGCCCGCTCGCAGCCCCGGTCGCCCGACATCCTCGACCCCGAGATGAAGCAGGATGGATTTGAAGAGATCGATGTCTCCCCCGTTCAGGATGTCATCTTCGAACGCGCCTCGACCATTCGACAGCATGACGGTCGCCCGCGCGTCGCCACCTGCGAGCGAGGTTCGGCCCGTCATCCACACACCGACACCGTGAAGGGGCAGCAGCCCGCCATCGTCTTCGAATCGCAAAGATCGAGGGCGATCGACCGTCAGCTGAAGCCACTTGCCATGATGGTAGGCATTGTTCCAATAGCCGAGGTCCGTGTGGTCTCGGCCCGCACCGATCTCGAGTCGCTGCCATTTCTGCCGTACGAACATCCGCTCGAGGTCGAGCACGGTAACCCTCTCCTCGTTCGTCTCGATGACGACCTCGCCCACCATGCTCAACGTTGGGGAGGCGCGTCCCGTGAAGAGCAACCCAAGAGCACCGAGACGAAAATCGACATAGTGAGGTGTGTTGGCCTGTTGCAGAGAGACATCCCCGAACATGTTCAGGGAGATCCGCGGACGAGCCGACGTGATCGAAACTTCATCGAGAGTTTGCGGAGTAGCGACCGCGTTCGCGAGTGGAACCGTCGTGCCGGGCTCGGCACCTGGAACCCCCGAAACCACGACCGGACCCTCGTCAAACTGCTGCACTTCGCTCGACGGGGCCGGATCGACCTTGGTTGGTCCTCCATCGGACTCCACGGGTTGACCGCTCGCGGTGCGAGCGACCACGGCCATGACGACGAACGCCCACCGTAGGGGCCTCATTTGAAGTTGAACGGATAGGAGATCGTGGCGCTGACTCCTCCGGCCGGAATGGGAAATCGCCATGTGCGAATTGCATCGGCAACACAGCGCTCGATGGCGGGTTGTCGCAGCGACGAGGACGCGATGCGCGTCGAGCTCACGGTTCCGGTCGAAGAGACCCCGATCACCACGACCACCTTGCCTGCGAGGTCCGGTTTGTCCATCCGCCCGCGGTCGTAGCAGTCGCGCACGGATCCGAGCTGGCGCTCGACGGCCAGGCGAACTTCACGTGGATCGAGCTCGCCGGGTCTTCGCGTCACGACGGTGACCGGCGGTGCGAGACGGGGCATCGGCATGGGTGTCGCGGGCGGCTTCGGAGCTGCGACGTCGGCATCGCCGGAGCCAACACCGGCCACCCGTGGTGTGGTCTCCTCACCCTCGCCCCCTGGTTTCTCATTTCCGTCTGGCTTCGGCTCCGTCAGGTCCTTGCGCGGGGTGGGGACCGGCGGCTGGGGCACGGGCGTCTCCGGGCGGATCCGGCGACCAGGTCTCGCGCCCGACGGCGGTTCCGCGCTGCGAACCTCGTCGACAACATCGGTCCCGGTCATCTCGATCTCGTGGACGATGGGCTTCGAGGGCTGCTGGATGATCGCGAGCTCCGGCGTTGCGGATGCCGGCGGCGCCTGCTGGGCGTCGGGGCCGCCGGCGCTGACAGATAGCTGGTCTGAGGGAGGCGGAGGATGGTCGGAGTCGCTTCCGACGATGCTCAGGTAGGTCCCGGCAGTCGCTGCGGCCATCACGGAAGCCAGCGCAACCCAGCGCCCAGCACTCCGTCGGGGATGCGCGGGCGGGTGCGGCGATGCCACGACTCGTGCCGAGGGAGTTGACACAGGATGCGAGCTCGCCTCAGCAACGACGAGGACGTCGTCCATTGCGAGAAGCACGTCGCGCATCGTTTGGGGCCGGTCTGCAGGAAGTCTTGATAACAGCGAGTGGATCAGCGCCACGAGTTTCGGGGGAACATCGTTCCGCTCGATCGGCGGAATCTCGGCTGTCAGGACCCGGAGCAGCAAGCCCTGCATCTCGCCTCCGTGAAACGGCGGGAAGCGCGTCAACATCTGGTAGATGAGAATTCCGAGAGAGTAGATATCGGCGCGGCCGTCGACGAGCTCGGGCGACGAGATCTGCTCGGGTGCCATGTACTCCGGGGTGCCCATCACGACACCGCCCCTGGTGATTCCCGTCGAAGCTGCCTCCATGAACTTGGAGATCCCGAAGTCCAGTACCTTGACGTGGTCAGACCCAATCTCGCCGTCGGTGAGGAAGATGTTCTCGGCCTTCAAGTCGCGATGAACGATGCCTGCATCGTGCGCGACCTCCAGCGCAGAAGCGATCTGCGCCGCGACCCTGAGCGTTCGACGGGGGGAGAATGCGCCGACCCGGATGATCTCGTCGAGCAAGGTCGCACCCTCGAGGTATTCCATCACGATGTATGGAACCCCGGTCTCCAGAAAGCCCATGTCGGTCGAAGCGACGATGTTCGGATGTCCGAGCGTGGCGGCGGCACGAGCCTCCAGCATGAAGCGACGAACGGCGTCGGGATCGCGGACCAGGGAGTGATGCAGGACCTTGATCGCGACGCGCCGGCGGATGAGCGTGTGCTCCGCGAGGTACACCGTTCCCATCCCGCCGATCCCGATGACCCGAAGAATGTCGTACCGATCGATTCGAATGTCGTCGACCGGACCTGGCGAGAGGGTGCTCAGACAAGCAGCAGGACGCAAGCGAGGTGCCAAGATATCTGGCGACCGTCGATACCGCTGGCGGCATCCGCCGACGCGCTCCCCGCTTCATGGTGTCGAAATTTGTCCGTACCCTGACACCGATGTCGCGATGGGCGCGAGATCGTACCAAACTTGCACAACGCGACAACTGTCGTCGGACTCGCACCCGTGTCTGAGGATAGGCGAATCGATGCGGATTTTCGGCCTGCTAACGCAGCCGTGTTTCACGCGCGAACGCACTGCGCTCGGCTACGCGCACCGCCAGCGAGGGCCACTCGCGCGGTTCTATGACGACGGCCGAATCCGTCTCGACAACAACGCCTCCGAGCGCGAGCTCCGCCGCG
>JANOPP010000289.1:0-11643 GCA_031421915.1 Myxococcales bacterium
GCGGCTGACCGCCTACCTCGACGGTGATCTCGATCCCGATCGCGGCAGCGTGGTGCGCGGTCACCTGCGCACGTGCGATGCGTGCCGCCAGGTCGCCACCGACGAGGCCGCGCTGCGTGACGGCTTGCGCCAGTTGCCAACCGTCGATCCGCCCGCGAGCATGTGGGCCGGGATCCAGGCGCGCCTCGGCCAGGAGGAGGTCGCGCACTCGCAGACCCCCGCATGGCGGCGTGCACTCGCGCGGTGGGCCCCATCTGCGCCGCGGTTTGCCGTGGGTGGTCTCGTTGCCGCCGCCGCGATCGGCGTGTTGTGGTGGCGCTCGCACCAGGGCACCGATGCGCCAGCGACGGTTCCCGATGCGCCCGTCATCGCGACGCCGAACAAGGTCATCGGTCCGACGCAGGTCGAGGTCGGCGGAGATTCGTCGACGGATGTCACCGCGGATCTCGCGGGCGAGGCCGCCCGGGTCACAGCGACGTACGGTGACGCCGCCGAGGAATTGCTCGCGCTCGCCGGTGAGGCGCGTGGGCAGTGGACCACCGAGCAAAAGGACGCGTTCGATGCGCGCGTGGTCGAGCTGCGCGGCACGATCGCCGCCGCCGCCGAGGGCCGTCCCCGTCAGCGCGCGTGGCGCGAGCTGATCCGGTATCTCCAGGGGGCGGTCGTCCGCGACGAGATTGCACTCGCCGGAGGTGGCCAGTGAAGCGCGCGTTGCTCGCCGTCTGCGCGCTCGCAGGTGTCGCGTCTGCGCAACCGCAGGCCAAGCCGCCGGCAGCGCCGGGCAAGCCCGCGCCGACGACCGGCCTCACCGAGCGCGCACGCCTCGAGATCCAGCCCGGCGGCAAGGCGATCAAGCAGCTCGCGATCGAGAATCCCCTCGGCGACGTCAAGGTCGAGGGCTACGACGGCACGTCGATCATGATCGAGACGATCAAGCATGCGCCCGACGAGGAGGGGCTCGAGCGCCTCCGCGTGTCGCTCGTACCCAACCCCGACGGCACCGTGCGGATCACGACGACCGCCGACGGCGGCAAGGAGTTCAAGAACGTTGGCCGCTCGCAGATGCGGATCGATCTCGTCATCCGCGCACCGCGCGATGCGCGGGTCAATGCCGCCGTGAGTGCCGGCGCGCTCGAGGTGCTCAACATGGACGCCGGCGGTGATCTCGACACGGGATCCGGACCGATCTCGGTGCGCAACGTTTCGGGCGGTGTGTCGACGCACTCGGTGTCAGGCGCGACGTCGCTGACGCAGGTGTTCGGTTCGGTCGACGCACAGACCATCTCGTCCGACGTCGACCTCGACACGATCGGCGGCGAGCGCCTCGTCGCTTCGGCGAATCGCGGCAAGATCGCAGGTCGCCGGGTGCGCGCGAGAGAGATCCAGCTGACGACGACCGACGGCACGATCTCGCTCGAGGCCGAGTCTGCGCTGCGCGGTCGGATCGTCGTCTCGAGCCTGCGTGGCGACGTCGATGTGCGGCTCCGCCGTCAAGGCGCCGTCACGATCCGCGCGCGCGGCGCGAAGGTGAATCTCGGGTCGGCGAGTGCGTTCGCGAAGACCCAGCAGGATGGCTGGGTTCACAGCCAGCTCGGACAGATCGGCAAGAACGCGCCCGCGCTCGTCGAGCTTCGCTCTCGGTTCGGCATGGTCCAGTTCGCGATCATCGAGTAGGCTAGGAGGCATATGGACGCCCCCGTGCCTCCGCGGGTTCGCGAATACGCCGAGCAGGCGGTCGCGTACGTGCGCACTGCGCTCGGCGTCACCCTCGAATACGACAGCGATACGCTGCCGGTCATGGACCACTACCTCCGCACCGTCGACATGGTCGGCGCCACCACACCCGAGCAGGCCGCCACGCTGCAACTCGTGATCTCGACCGCCGGCGCCTACTTTGGCGAGGTCGTCCGGCGCCGCATGGGTGGGCGCTGGGAGCTATCGACCGAGGACATCGAGTGGCGGATGGTCCTGCCGACCGGCCTCAACTTCGCGCCGATGGGCTTTGTCGCCGCAGCGATCGCCCAGGCCGACCTCGCCGACCTCGACACCGAGATCGATGCCCCGCCGCGAATGAAGCCGCACGTCCAGCAGGCCCTGGAGCGGATGGGCGAGGTCTCGTTCGAGGATTACTACTCCTTGTGCGGCCGGCTCGACACGATCGAGCACCTCCACGAGGTGCTGGTGGCGGTGGCGGCGCAGATGATGGGGACCGTCGACGACGACGCACCCGAGCAGATCAGCGACGAGCCGTCCGGCAGCGTCAACTGACTCTTGAGGTGCCGACCGCGTAGGGGTATGCCTCTACGCCATGGCCAGGGGGACCACGCGCGCGCCGTCGTCGAACGCCTATCGGGGCTCGATCGGCAAGACCCAGACGACCACGCTCCACGTGACGGGGTCGCGAGGGGAGATGGTCAGCGCGCAGGTCTACACCACGGTCGACGCGGTCTCCGACCCCGACCTCGTCGTCCGGTTGCTCACCGACGAACCGGATCGCGCGCTCAACGTCGTCCGTGCCGACGGGGGCGCGGTGATCAAGGTGGCCGTTGCGGTCGTCTATCACGACCCCGCCGCCGAGACCTTCGTACTCGTCCTTGCCGACGCGCACCGCCACCGCGAGCTCGACGAGCGGATCAAGCTGCTCGAGCGCATGCGGGATGACGACGCCCCGATCCCGCCGTACGCGAAGGAGTTCGCGGTCGTCTACGGATCCGCGGGGCTCGGCGCCTACCTCGAGAAGCGCGCGAACGACGTGCTCGCGTCGACGCGCGCGTCCGAGGTCGTCCGCGAGCTCGACGAGCGGTCCAAGGAGCTCGATCGCCGCGCGCGCGAGCTCGACGTCGCGCACGCGGAGCTGGAGCGCAACCGCGTCGAGCTCGAGAAGCTGCGCAGCGAGGCCCGCAATCGCGTGATCGCCGCGGTGCAGGCAGTCACCGAGATCGAGGTCGACGAGCAGACCTCGATCGGCAACCGCCCGAGCCAGAACGATGTCGAGACCCGCCCGATCCCGGAGGAGGCGCTCGACGAGATCGAGGAGAGCCTCGCCGCGATCGCCGCCGCTCCGCCCGAGCCCGCAGCCACGGTGATCACGCCCATCACGACCGTGGTACGCAAGCGCTCCGACAGTGAGAACTTCGAGGCGATCGCGACGGGCGTCGTCGACCTGCCGAGGGCGCTCGACGTCGGCGGCGGCGAGATCGAATTCGACGAGGAGACCACGGGTGCGTCGATCATCCCGGTCGGCTCCGATCCGCTGACCACGGAGACGATCGATCATCCCAACGACTTCGCCTCCGACGGCTGGCTCGACAAGGCGGCGACCAAGGACGCGTCGTCGATGACGGTCGATCCGAGCGGCGTACGCCTTGCCCTGGTGGTCGGCGAGCAGCTCGCGCGCGGCCTCGGCGGGAACCTCGACATCCGCATCCTCCTGCACCGCACGCAGGCGTACCCGGTGATCACGCTCGTGATCGGTCCACCGCCCGCGATGCGCGTCACCAGCACGACGCAGCTCGCGGTCATTGCGCTCGACATCGCGATCGAGCCGCAGCGCGCGGTGCTGACGGCGCTGATGCGCAAGTTCGAGATCGGCATCGATCTCATCGTCAAGGGCCGGCGCGTTCGCCGCTGCCGCCTCAAGGCGCCGCTCGCCGAGAACGTCGGCTACATCCTGCGTGCGGCCGATGACCATCTGCGTGGCCTGAGCTCGTCGGGCGACGGTTCGCCGGTGTTCGATCGCGGCCGCGAGCTCGTGCTCGGCGCAGGCTTCGATCTGCTCGGCAGCGAGCACCCGGACGCCGGCGAGTTCCGCGATGACAAGCTCGCGCAGCTCGAAACCGCCCAGCACCTCCGTCGCGCGATCGCGATGGCGCGGCGGTTTGCGCGCCCGTCGCGTGAGGACTACCTCGTGTGCACGCGCGGGTTCCCGCTGCCGCGCTGGCGCGAGCTGCGCCGCCACGTCCTCGAGAGCGCCGTCGCGTGGGGCCTGTGGATGGGGCCCGAGCTCGCGCAGGTCGCCGTCAGCGAGGGCCTCGCGCGCTCGCGCCGAGATCTCGTGATCCGGCTCGATCATGGCTTCGACGTGCTCAAGCGGCATCCGACCGCCTTTGACATCGACGGCGACGCGTCCGACGACAACTACAAGGCGCTGTCCGAGGAGGCCCGAGCGCTCGGCGTCGAGCTGGTGAAGGCCGGCCCGAACGGGCGCGCGGGCATCGCGGTCACGAGCGAGGATGACTCCGCGGTCTCCGGTCAGATCGGCAAGACGCCACCGAAGGGGATCGTGAACCGCAAGACGGTCGACGAGCTGATCTCCGAGCTCGACGACCGAACCAAGCGCGTCGGCGCCGCAATGGAGCTGTGCGATCGCGCCGATCCAAAGGCCGCCGCGCCCGTGATCGCCGCCGTCGGCAAGATGTCGCGCGCCGAGGCCGTACGCGTGCTCGGCATGAGCGTGAAGTTCGGCGACGCCGCCGCCAAGCCGCTGACCGAAGGGCTGACGAGCAGCAAGGGCTTCCTCCGCCATGGCTGCGCGCTCGCGCTGGCGCTGCTGCGCACGGAGGAAGGGACGCAGTCGGTCATCGACCTACTCCTCAACGAGCCGACCGAGATCTGGCGTGAGGTCGCACGTGCGATCGGCCAGGTCGGCCCCAGCGGCCTCATGCCGCTCGCCAGCAACTTCGGCCGCCTCGGCGAGCGCGCGACCCCGCAGACCGAGGAGCGCGTGGCGTGGGCGATGGCCCACATCGCGGTCCGTGGTGGCAAGGCGGCCGTCGAGACGATGGCAGGCGGGCAGTCCGTCGTCGCCCCCGTCGCTAAGCACGCACTCGAGCTGCACGCGTCCGCGGCCAAGGATCAGACCAGCATCCGCCCGGGCGCCAACGGCTCGCAGGTGGGCAAGGATGTCACCGTCAATCGTGCGTTCTCGCGGAGGTTCTTCGAGGCGCTCGAGCAGGGGCTCCCTGACGCGGGCCAGGCCGAGCTCGAGGCACTCGACGAGTCCCGCCCCATGGAGTTGCTCGACGCCGCCGACCTCATCGACGAGGACGAAGAGGAAGCCGAGCTCGACGAGTCGGATCTGATCCAGAGCTAGCCACTTCTCGGCGCAGACTTCAGGTATCCTTTCGAAGCAGTGCGCATCGGTATCTTCTCGGACGTCCACGCAAACATCGAAGCGATGAATGCGGTCGTCGATGCGTTCCGCTCGGAGCGAATCGACAAGTACGTATGCATTGGTGACGTCGTCGGTTACGGCGCGTCCCCGAATGAGTGCTGCGACATCATTCGCAAGCTCGCCGCCTTCACGATCCTCGGCAACCACGATGCAGCCGTCGCGGGCCGGATGGACTATTCGTACTACTACGACGCCGCACGCCAGGCGCTCGATCTCCACTCGCGTCAGCTGACGCAGGAGAACATGAACTGGCTCAAGAACCTGCCGTACGAGGTCCGCGAGGGCGACGTCACGTTCTGTCACGGCTCGCCGATCAACCTCGAAGAGTTCGAGTACATCTTCTCCGTCGAGCAAGCGACGCGCTGCCTCGACATCTGGGATGACCTCGGCGCGGTGACGTTCATCGGTCACTCGCACCTCTGCAAGTCGTTCGCGCTGACCCGCGATGAGGTCTACGAGGTCGTCGCGACCAAGTTCGTGATCCGCCCCGAGCACCGCTACATCATCTCGGTCGGCTCGGTCGGCCAGCCGCGCGACTACGACAACCGCGCGAGCTACACCGTGTACGACACCGACGAGAAGACGTTCGAGTTCAAGCGCGTTGCGTACGACATCGACACGGCGGCGCAAAAGATCTTCGCGGCCGAGCTCGAGCGGAACTTCGGCAACCGCCTATTTCTCGGCGTCTAACGACGCCGGGGCTTGGCGTCTAACGATGCCGGGGCTTGGCGTCTAGTCTGCGCGCAGCGCCGACGACGCGAAGCCCATCCCGGCGACCTTCGCGAGATCGAACTCCTCTCCGCTGATCACGCCGTCGCGGCGCATCGCGCGGAGGACGGTCGCGACGCGATCCGCCGAATCGGGATCGAGCCCGCCGTGACGTCGGACGCGGCGAGCCATCGAGGTCGGCTCCGACGTCAGCGCGGCGAGGAACGCGACCTGACGGACGGTCAGCCCGCGCGGCGTGGTGTGGAACCAGTGTTTTGCGGCGGCACCGACGCCGAACACGCGAGGCCCGAGCTCGATGATGTTGAGGTAGCGCTCGAGGATCTGTTTCTTGTCGAGGCGCGCCTCGAGCCGCCAGGTCAGCACGGCCTCCTGGAGCTTGCGGTCGAGCGTGCGGCGATGAGTGAGGAACGAGTTCTTGATCAGTTGCTGACTGATCGTCGAGCCTCCGCGCGCGAGGCGACGCTCGCGGAGGTCGATCTCCAGGCTGTGTGCGATCTGCTTGATGTCAAAGCCGTCGTGATCCCAGAACCGACCGTCCTCGGCCGACGTGAACGCACCGTGGAGGCGCGATGGCATCTGGCGGAGATCGAACCAGCCCGGTTCTCCGGGGCCGACCATCGCCCGACTCCCATCGACGAACACGTGCGGGCTCGCCACGGTCAGGCTCATGACGTCGGCAGCAGGCGCCTCGGCCAGCGTCTCGCAACCACCGAGGAGGTTGGTGGCGAGGACCGTGCCGTCACCGACCGGCGCGGCGAGATCGATCGTGAGGCGTGCGCTGCCGCCGACCTCCCCACCGAGAACCATGCCGTCGAGCGGTCCGCGAACCTGCGCGGGCAGGGACGCGAGCAGATCGGAGCATGGTGCCGAGGCGAGCTCGACATCGAGCTGCCCCGACGCTGGTGAGCCGCGACGGAGCCAGCCGGAGAGCTTGGTGTGGATCGCACCGGTGTCGATCGCGAGGCGTGCCACCGTGATCGCCTCGGGCGCGATCGTGAGTGTGGCGTCGATCGTCGCCGTGAATGGCAGCGGCTCGGCGGCGAGCGAGCGGTGATCGAGGGAGATGCCGTCGAACGCGCCATCCGCGGTGATCTCGAACGTGCGATCCGCCTTCACCACGTGCAGCTCGCCGGTCGCGCGGGCGTCGTCGAGCCCGATCCCATGCGGAGCAATCGCGGCGAGGCCACGGAGCGGAATCCGATCGCCGCGCACCGTGACCGAGAGATCCTTGGGGGACAGCTGGAGCGAGATCGGCCGTGCGATGCCGCCGTCGTCGATCGCGGCCGTCACCTCGAGTGAGCCACCGGGGGAGAGCCGGCCGGCAGCGACCTCGCGCAGCGCGATCGTCTGCGGACCGGCGGTCACGGTGCCGGTTCCACCCACGGCGAGCACGCGGCGAACTTTCATGCGGGGCAGGGTCAGCTCGGCCGCGCTGCGCGCGAACGCGAGCTCGAGCCCGAGCCCGAGCGGACGCGCGGCACCGGCGATCCGGACCGGGCCCGTCGTGACTCGCACACCGCCGTCGTCGGGGATCAGCTCGACGCCCTGCGCGGTCAGCTCGCCGACGCCGGCGATCTTCGCGGTCAGCGTTCCCGAGGACACGACGATCCGGCGCACCCGACCGCTGCCACCGCGTCCGCTGCCGCCGTGGCGCGCGAGCCGATGAACGAGGCGCGCCAGATCCGAGTCACCGTCGGGGTCGATGCGCAGCGCGACGCGCGGCCCCGACACGCGGATCTCGTCCGCTCGGAGGTGTCCCGCGAGCAGGGAGTCGAGAGCGACCGAGGCCTCGATCGCATCGGCCTGGAGGAGCTCGCCAAACGCGACGTCCGACAGGCGTACCGCACCGGTGAGATCTGCGTCGACCGCGCCGATCCGGACGGCAACGCCGGCGGCGACCCCGAGGTCGTCGGTGAGGTCCTCGGTTCGCGCGCCGACCCACAGCGCAGCGCCGAGCGGCACGCCCGTCGCGAGGACCGCCGTTGCGATCAGGATCCGGCGCTGGCGGGTGAAGAACATCAGTGGTGTTCGACCATGGCCTCGCGGCGCTCGTCGCCGACGAAGTTGCGCTGGAGGACGCGCCGCTCGCCGCTGCCGCGACGGGTCGCGAGGGTCGCGCCTTCGAGCATCATCTCGCACAGCTCGCCAAACGAGATCCCCGCGACATCGGCGATCTTGGGCAGGAGGCTCGTCGGGGTCAGGCCCGGAACGGTGTTGACCTCGAGGATGAACTCGTTGCCCGAGTCCGAGACGATCATGTCGACGCGGGTCGCGCCGCGACAGCCGAGCGCGGTGTGTGCGCGCTGGGCCTGCGCGAGGATGCCGCGATAGCGCTCGGGCGACAGGCGAGGTGGCACGAAGTACTCGGTCGCACCGCGTGTGTACTTGTTCGCGTAGTCGTAGAACCCGTCGCGAGGCGCGATCTCGACGGCGCCGATCGCGCGGCCGTCGAGAATGGCGACCGAAACTTCCCTGCCGGCAATGAAGCGCTCGACCAGAATCTCGTCGTCGAAGCACAGCGCGCGCTCGACAGCGGGCGCGAAGTCCTCGAGCGAGTTGCAGATCGTGACGCCGACCGAGCTGCCTTCACGGATCGGCTTCACGACGCACGGAAAGCCGAAGTCACCGTGGACGCCCATCAGGTCGCCGAGGTCATTGGCGCTCAGCGAGTAGTACGCAGGCGTGGGTAGGTTGTGGAGCCGGAACAGCTCCTTGGCCTTGCCTTTGTGCATCGCGAGGGCCGACGCGAGCACGTCGGACCCCGTGTACGGGATCCCGAGGCACTCGAGCAGGCCCTGGATGCAGCCATCCTCGCCCCAGCGCCCGTGCAGGGCGATGAACGCGATATCGATCTTCTCCTGGCGGAGCGCGACATCGACGTCGCGGTCGACGTAGATCGGGATGGCATCGTGGCCGCGCTCGCGCAGGGCTTTGAGAACAGCCTCACCCGTGCGCAGGGACACCTCGCGCTCACTCGAAAGACCCCCGAGCAACACACCGATCTTGCGGGACTGCATGGACTCTCCTGTTTCCTTCGATCGAGAGAACGCACAGCCCTCCCGTGGTCATTCCGACGCTAGGGGCTCCGTCGAGCCGGGGCAAATTTTGTGGTAGGAAGGCCCCTCATGACGAAGACCACAGCGGCCGAGGCCACCGAGGGCGGCAAGACGAAGAAGAAGCCCCCCGCCAAGAAGGCCCCCGCCAAGAAGGCCCCCGAGCCCAAGGCCAAGCCGGCCAAGGCGACTCCGGCCGCGGCCAAGAAGCCGCCCGCGAAGGCCACCGCCGCGAAGAAGCCGAAGCAGGCTGCCGCCGCCGCCGACACGCCCGAGACCATCGACGTGCAGGTCCGCGACGTCGACGCCGGCGAGAATGCCGTGATCATCGCCGAGACGCCGGCCGCGCTCGAAGAGGACGACGCCCCCGAGCTGACGCCCGAGGAGCAGGAGCTCTCCGCGATCTATGGTGACGATCTCACCAAGCCGGCGACTGCCCACGGCGAGTACAAGGATGGGAAGACGGCCGACGAAGATCGGCCGATGCTCCCCGAGATCAACGCGCGCGACGAGCGCAAGGCGCAGTGGCAGGACCGTCGCGACCATCGCCGTCGCCGGCGCGACGAGCGCGGCCGTGGCGGCAACCGTCCTGGTGGTGGTGGCGGCGGTGGCGGCGAGCAGCGCCAGGGTGGCGAGGTTCGCACGGGCGGGGAGCAGCGCCCCGGTGGTGAACAGCGCCCGCGTCACGACGGTGGTCGCCCAGGTGGAGATCAGCGTCCGCCGCAGCCGCACAACCAGCCCCCGCGCCAGTTCGAGCCGCGCCCGATGCAGCCGCCGGTCGCACCGCCCGCGCAGATCAACGGCGTCGACGATCCGCTCGCGCGTGTCGGCACGCCGCTCGGCGATGCGGCAGCGACCGTGTTCGCGCAGCTTCGCAACGGCCAGCCGCTCCCGGTCCGCCAGCTCGCGGCGATGATGCGCAAGCGCAACCTCGTCGAGACTGATCCGGATCAGCTCGCACCGCAGCTCAAGGCCGAGCTGCTCGGCGACGAGCGGAGCTACCGCACGCTCGGGCTGCGTCCGCGCATCGTCTATCGCGGCCGTGATCTGTTCGCACCGGGGCCGGTCTCGATGAGCCAGACCGCGGATGCCGAGGCGGGCGTCGCCACGGCGATGTCGCGGCTCGCGGGCGCGACGCATCGCGCACTCGCACAGCGCATCATCCGCGCGAGCGCGTCGGGCTTCGAGCGACTGATCCACGCATACTTGGTCGCGGCCGGCTATCGCGAGATCCTGTGGGTCAAGCGCACGGGCGGCATCAGCTACGCGCAGGCGATCGCACCGGGCATCGAGCGCATGGTGTTGATCAGCGCGCGCTCGGGCGCCGAGCCGATCGATCGCCGTGGCATCGGAGAGCTGCGCGTCGGCGTCGAGGCCAAGAACCTCGTCGCGGGCGTGCTGTTCTCGGCGCCCGAGCTCTCGGAGGACGCCGAGAAGGAGCTCGAGCGCGCAGGCCGGTCGATCGGCGTGATGTGCGGTGACCAGCTCGTCGCCGCGCTGATCGAGAAGGGCGTCGGCGTCGTCAGCTCGGCCGCGCCGCTCCACTACGTCGACGATCAGCTGCTCGACGAGCTGCTGGCGGGCTAGCCGGTCGTGGCGCTCGCCTGGCACTGGCTCGGGCGCGCGGACTACCGATCCGTGCTCGCGATGCAGCTCGCGGCGCGCGAGCGCGCATGGGGCGGCGACAGCGGCGTCGTCTACCTGTGCGAGCACCCGCCGGTGATCACGCTCGGTCGCTCCGCGGATCGCAGCAACATCCTCGCGTCCTCCGACGAGCTCGCGGCCGCGGGCGTGACGATCGAGCAGATCGAGCGCGGCGGCGACGTGACCTATCACGGGCCGGGGCAGCTCATGATCTATCCTGTCGTGAAGATCCGCGGCGTCGTCGACTTCCTCGAGCGCGTCGCCGGCGCGATCATCGATGCGTGCACCGAGCTCGGTGGTGCAGGTGCCGCGTGGCAACGCGAGCCAGCGGGCGTGTGGAAAGACGGCGCGAAGCTCGCGGCGTGCGGCATTCACGTGGCGCGCGGCGTCAGCATTCATGGCTTCGCGCTGGATGTCGCGACACCGCGTGATGCGTGGGCGCGGATTCGTCCGTGCGGTCTCGCCACACCGCAGGTCTCGCTGGCCACGCTGCGCGGCGCTGCGATCGACGTCTCGACCGTCGCTCCCGCGGTCGCGACTCGCGTGGTGACAGCGCTCGCCGCAGGTGGTTAACTGCGACCCGGTATGGCGCCGTCGCGGATCATCGTCCTTCACAACACCGACTACGACGCGGAGCTCACCGGACCGGGCATCGATGTCAGCTCGGTCGAGATTTCGGCGCGCTCGATCGCCGCTGCGCTCAAGGCGGCGGGCTTCGTGGTCGACCTCGTCGGGCTCCAGGGGCGCGAGGTGTTCGACGTGCTCGCGATGATGCGCGGGACCAAGCCGGATCTCGTGTTCAATCTCTGCGAGTCGATGGCGGGTGATCCGCGCAACGAGCCGACGTTCGCAGGCCTCCTCGATCTGTTCGAGATCCCGTACACCGGCGCCGACCTCCCGGCGCTCGCCGCGTGTCTGCACAAGCGCCGCAGCAAGGACATCCTGATCGGGCGCGACGTCCCGACGCCGGGCCACCGCTTTCTCGCGACGCTCGCCGAGCTCGACGATCCGGCGATCGACGGCCTCGACTACCCGTGGTTCCTC
>JANOPP010000290.1:0-33543 GCA_031421915.1 Myxococcales bacterium
AGGCCGAGGAGCGCGACGCCGAGGTCGAGGCAGCAGAGCTGCCGACCGACGCCGAGGCAGCCGCGGCGTACAAGGCCGGCCTCGCGAAGACGCGCGGCGGGTTCGTCGCCAAGCTCGGCAAGCTGTTCGGCAAGAAGAAGATCGACGCGCAGACCCTCGAGGAGCTCGAGGAGGTGCTGTTCACTGCCGACATCGGCCCGCGCGCAGCCGACCGGATCTTCCAGTCGGTGAAGACCGGCCTGTCGAAGAACGACCTCGAGGACGCAGGCAAGATCTGGGCGCAGATCCGCAAGACGTCGAAGGACATCCTCAACCTCGGCACCAAGCCGGTCGACATGACGACGAAGAAGCCGTTCGTGCTGCTCGTGCTCGGCGTCAACGGCGTCGGCAAGACGACGACCATTGGCAAGCTCGCCAAGCAGCTGTCCGACGAGGGCAAGAAGGTCATCCTCGCCGCAGGCGATACGTTCCGCGCGGCCGCGACCGAGCAGCTCGAGGAGTGGGGCAAGCGCGCAAACGTCCCCGTGGTTCGTGGCAAGTCCGGTGGTGATCCGTCATCGGTGATCTTCGATGCGATCAAGCGCGGGGTCGACGAGGGCTTCGACGTCGTGATCTGCGATACCGCCGGCCGCCTACATTCCAACGCGGGCCTCATGGACGAGCTCAAGAAGCTGCGCCGGGTCTGCGACAAGGCCATGCCGGGGGCCCCGCACGAGACCTGGATGGTCCTCGACGCCACGACCGGCCAGAACGCGATCGCCCAGGCCAAGACCTTCAAGACCGACATGGAGATCACGGGGATCGTCCTGACCAAGCTCGACGGTTCCTCCAAGGGAGGCGTCGTCCTCGGCATCTGCGACGAGCTCAAGGTCCCGGTCCGCTTCGTCGGGATCGGCGAGAAGATCGGGGACCTCCGCCCCTTCGATCCGGCGGCCTTCGTCGACGCGCTGTACGCCGATGCCAACACGGGTGAGGCTGCATAACGCAACTGTCAGGGACGCCCCCGTGTCGCCATTCGACCCCAATTCGGCGGCCGTTTGCTTGAGACCAGAAAAAGGCGCGTGTTATGAAGCCTCTACGAATGCGGGCATTCCATCGATCTGTCGTGTTCTTTGCGGGGCTGGCACTCGTCGCCGGAACCGCGTTGGCGCAGCCGAAGAAGGCGCCCGCACCGGCGCCCAAGGGTGCGGAGGCTGAGCCCGAGATCGAGATGGATCCGGGCGACTCCGCTCCGCCTCCGGGCGATGGGGGTGAGATCGACATGGGAGCCGACCCCGGCCCCGGTGATCTCAACGCCGACATGGCCGCGTCCGATGCTGCTGCCGCCAACGCCGTCAAGGCGGGCGACGTCAAGCGCACGCCGCTGTCGTGGAAGGACATCCTCGTCGTCGTGCGCAAGCCGTTCTTGAAGGCGCGCCGCACCGAGCTCCTGCCGATGTTCGGCACGACCATGAACGACAACATGGTCCGCCACTACACGGTCGGCGCGATGCTGAACTACTACCTCACCGACGTCCTCGCGATCGGTGTCGAGGGCCAGTACTACCAGCCGTCGTTCCGCGAACCGTTCGATCTCGTCGCACGCCAGGCGCGCCGCCTGCCGACGATCAATACGTACAAGTGGAGCGCCGCGCTCGACTTCCACTACGTGCCCGTCTACGGCAAGTTCGCCGTGTTCGACAAGCGCCTCATCACCTGGGAGGTGTTCTTCACCGCGGGCATCGGCGCCGGCCAGTCCCAGGTCGAGGAGCGTGACAAGAAGTTCCCGGGCTTCACCAACCTCCTGATCATGCCGAACGTCGGCGCGTCGATGCGGTTCTTCCTCGCGAAGTGGCTGACCGTCAACGTCGGCATCCGCGACTACATCTTCTACGACAAGTTCGAGCCAACCGACCGCTCGCCGACGATGAACGCCACCGCCGACGAGGCCAAGAGCAACTCCGATGGTGCTCTGATCAACAACGTCATGTTCCAGGTTGGCATCAGCTTCTGGCTCCCGACGTCGTTCGAATACACCACGTTCCGCTGAAGGCAGAGGAGCAGCACATATGATGAAGCACACGTTCCTCCTCCTCGCCGGCCTGATCGCGGTCGACGCCGCGACACCCTCGGACGCCTACGCAGAGCGCCGCTACAACAGCCTGCGCACGGACCCTGCGGTCCGTCACCGCCGGCTGCTCGTCAGCGGACGCTTCGAGTTCGCTCCCCTCTTCGAGTCGACGATCAACGCCGACTTCCGCCACGTGATCGGCGGCGGCGCGAAGCTCGAGTACCACCTCGGCGACATGCTCTCGATCGGAGTCATCGGCGTGTACGGCACGTCGCTCGACACCGGCCTGGTCAAGAAGATCGCGCCGACGCTCGAGACCACGGTCGATCCCGCGACGCGCGAGCCTTCGCGCGACGAGTTCATGACGCGCCTCAACTCGATGCCGTTCCACGGCGCGGGTTACGTCAGCCTCACGCCCTGGTACGGCAAGCTCGCCGCGTTCTCGCAGGCGTATGTCGCCTTCGACTTCTACTTCCAGGTCGGCGTCGCGTTCGCGCAGCTCAAGAGCGACTGCCCGAGCAACATCTGCAACGATCCGGCTCCGGGCATGTCGTCCGGTCCCGGCGGTATGAACCCGCCCGACAACAACCCGAACAACGATGCGCCGCTCAACAGTGGTAGCCGTCTCGGCCTGTACATCGGCGGCGGTATCCACGTCTTCCTCAACGACTTCGTGGCGCTCGACCTGACGATTCGTGACTACGCGTTCTCCGACAACCCGTCGGGCGCGGACTTCAACGCCAACCTCGCCGTGACCAGCGAGGACTCGCGCTTCCTGCACCACCTGTTCTTCGGTGCGGGCGTCTCGATCATGTTCCCGACCACGGTCAAGCGCACGCCCTAGCCACGACGCGCAACGCACCGGAGTTGACGGGCTGCCAACGCAATTGGCAGCCCGTTTCTCGTAAAGGTTCGGAATCGCGTAAGCTGGTGATGGATCGGGCCTTGCTCGACCACATACCTGGATTCATGCGTCGTCTGCTCGTCGCCCTCGCGCTCGCTGCTGGGACCCTCGCGGCTCCGGGCTGCGTCACGCCGTCGATTCCGATCCCGCCGCCCGACCCGGCGCTGATGACGTTCGACCTGCAGGGCACGGCGCCCGACACGTTTGCCTCGTTCGCCTACCCGACCCACCCGACCCTCGTCGACGCGGTGGTCTTCGTCTACAACCGTGACAAGGGCAAGGGCATCATCGAGGACGCCAACGCCGATGGCAGCGTCGGACCGACCGCGGCCGTCCGCGCCGACGTCAACGACCAGATGGTCATCTCGTTCCAGCGCGAAGACCAGACCGCGTCGACCTGCGTCCGCCTCAAGGACGGCGCGCAGAGCGGCACGAACTACTGCGACCCGTGAGCGCAGCGCTGCGCGCGATCAGTACGTGATCGCGGGCCAGGCGACGAGCGTCGGACGAACCGTCCGCTGCGTCCCGTTTCGCTCGATGATCAGCGTCGGCTTGGAGCCGGCGGGCGAGCCGTAGATCTTCTCCTGGAGCTCGCTCGCGGAGTCGACCACATCGCCGTTGATCGAGATGACGTGATCACCGGGCTGCAGCGCGAACAGCTCCGCGGGCGTCCCGGGAAGCACGCTGTCGATCTCGGCGACTCCATCGTGGAACACGTACCGGATGCCGAGGAAGCCGTGCTCCGGGCTCACATCGACGGTGACTTCGGTGGGGGCGTGATACGGGCAACCGCGGGTCGACATGCTGTCGGCGACTTGCATCGCCATCAGCGTGGTCGCCAGCGCCAGGCCCGAGGCCACACCTGCCATCGTGCATACGACAGCCACCGTACCGAGTCCTCGGCTTCGCTCCGTGGGGAGCAGCGCTTCTCTACGAAGGACGGGGGCGACAGTCTCGGGCAGGTCATCAGACATCTACAGCTCCTCGCTTTCGGTCCTACTCCCCACTATACGGGCGTGCATCGACGAAGGCCATGCGGAAATGCGTCGACGTGAATGACCTCACGTCGATCGTCGTTGGGTGGGCCGATCGTGGACCGGGGGAGTGGTACGGTCCGGAGCGCGGGTGACCACGTCTCCTCGTCGGCGGAAGCGCCGCTGGCTTGTCGCCATCGGCTTGACGGTGCTGCTCCTCCTGGGCACCGCGTTCGCCGTGTTGCGCGTGAAGTTCGAGGGGGAAGATCTCGGAGACAACATCGCGTCGATCCTCAACAAGAGGATGCGCGGCCGGATCGAGATCGGGTCGATCGAGTGGCCATCCAAGGCCCTCAAGACCGTGGCGTCGGGGGGCTGGGTCCCGGTGACCATCCGCGACGTCAAGGTGTGGGACGACTGCGCACTGAGCGCGGTGTTCACCGGCACCGAGGCGGGCGAGGCACGGACCGGCGATCCGAACGCGGACTGCACCCCCGATGACCGGGCCGACCCCGATCCGAAAAGTGCGAGAAAACCCCGCAAGCAGCTGCTCCGAACCTCGCTGGTCACGGCCGAGATCGACATCCACGCGCTGATCTTCGGCAACCACGACTTCGTGTTCCGGCGCGTGGTGATCCACGGCGGCGAGGCGCTGCTCGAGGAGACCCGCGAGCCCTACCCGCTCCACGCGTACGACCGCGTGATCGTCTCGATCGTCACCGCGTTCTATCCGCGGCAAAAGGCGGGCTTTCGCGCCGGCATCTACGCCGACTCGGCGCCGCCGGTGTTCGACGTCCGCGACATCCACATCAAGGACCTCAACCTCACCGTCCACATGCGACCGTACTCGGTTGCGGGGACTGACCGGATCGGCTTCGCGTTCACCGCGCGGCTGACCGGCGTCAACGTCGACCCCGAGCAGCTCCTGAACGACTCGTACCTGTACATGGACGCGACCGATCCGCTCGTCGCGAAGTTCTACGTGCGGCTCGCGGTGTTCGCAGCGCAGGGCAACGTGCGGATTCTCGACGAGGGTCCGCGCGCGGCGTTCCGGATGCCGCTCGAAGGCATCGCGCCCGCGACCCAGGTCTACCCTCCGCCCGGGCGAGTAGCGCCCTACGAGATCGGGCTCGTCGACGTCAAGCTCAACCGCCTCGGACAGATGCCGACCGAGTGGGCGCGTCACGACTACGTCGCGAACACACTCGAGCTCGATCTCCAGGCGACGACCGTGGCATGCGGCCCGGACGCAAAGCCGAACGGCGACCGCACGAACGGCGCGCAGCTCCACCTCACCGGCGAGCTCGATGGCTACTGGGATCGACCCTACGACGGTGCATGGAACCTCAAGCTCGACGCCAAGAACCTCGGCGCGACCGTGCGCACCTGCATCAAGTCGTCGATGGGCGGCGACGATCTGAACGGAACGATCACCCTGACCGGCCCCTTTGTCGCCTCGCCGCGGATCGGACTCGACCTCAAGAACCTGGACGTCAGCGTCCCGCTGCGGGCCAATGAGGAACCACTGCAGCTCACGCTCGCCGAGGTCCACGGCGGGATCGATCTCGTCAACGAACAGGGCTTCATCGAGAAGACCAAGGCGCTGATCCGCGGCGGCAAGGAGCCCGGAGAGGTCGAGCTGTCGGCGACGTTCGGGCTCAAGCCGTACAACGCGAACGCACAGATCGAGATCAGCAAGGCGATCGATGTCGGGCGGTTCCTACCGCCGAAGATCGCGAAGAGCGTCGGCAAGTTCCTCAAGGGCCGGCTGCGGGCGAAGGGCGACTTCGAGGTCGGCTTCGCCCTCGAGGACTTCGATCTGGCGCTCGGCGCGACTGCGACGTCGACGGCGCTGCGGCTGCACAAAGGCCGGCTATTCACCGGCGACTCGTTCGACACGATCCACATCGAGAATGTCCACGTCGAGGCCGGCAAGAGCCGAGCGATGTTCGACGGCACGGTCGACCTCCTCCACGAGGATCTCGATCTCCGGATCGAGGGGTACTTCCCCGACCTTGACGTGTGGCTCAAGCGCTTCGACCTGCCCGCGTTCGTCACGAGCGCCGGCGGCGGCAGCGTGATCATCATCAAGGGCAAGCTCACGAACCCGAAGATCAACGTCAGCACGGAGCTTGCCGGCGTGCCGTGCCTGGACCGGTTGCGACTCAGCGACACCCAGTTCGAAGGCGGTGTACTCGAGATCCGCAAGATGACCTCGCAGGGGCTCGGCGGCGAGCTGACCGGCAGTGGGCGCATCCGGATCCCCGACGGCGGTGGCATGCCGATCGTCGAGCGCCTCGTCTTGTCCGGGCGTCGGCTCGAGGCCGCTCGGATGTGCGGCTTGAATGGAATCGCGAAGGGCACGCTCGATATCGTCGAGGCCGAGCTCGGCAAGGTGTCTGTCGACAAGAACCGCGCGCCGCTCGACTGGCTCGATCACGCGCAGGTGTTCGTGAAGGCGGCCAAGCTCAGCGTCAAAGGCGACGGCTACACCGACGTCGCGATGTGCATCAACAAGAAGGACGACGCGGCATGTCGGCCGCGCTCGATGTACGTCGCGCCGGAGGATCTCGAGAAGTGCACGACCGCCAAGAAGACCGGCGGCAGCTGCGTCGTGGTCACCGCGAAGCGCGATGGCGGCGGCGTGGTCGATGCAACCGTCGCGAAGCTGCCGGCGACGCGCATCGGGCGGACGACGCAGGGACCGCGCCTCGGCGGTGCGGTGTCCGTCGACCTTCCGCTCGCGATCCTCGATCAGTTCATCGGCAAGAAGGTCCTCGGCGGCGACAGCCGGATGACCCTGCACCTCGGCGGCACGCCAACAGCGCCCCAGGCGGACGGCCACATCACACTCCTCCGCACCTGGATCGCGAACGCGTTCGTCGGCGACAGCCAGCTCAGGGTCGAGCCGGTGACACTGGCCGGTGGCAAGCCCGGCGTCTCGTT
The DNA here is from genome assembly GCA_031421915.1 of Myxococcales bacterium. Taxonomy (GTDB): domain Bacteria; phylum Myxococcota_A; class Polyangia; order Haliangiales; family Haliangiaceae; genus JABFXX01. The sequence continues at coordinate 6,875 of JANOPP010000290.1, forward strand.
CAAGGGCCGGATGCTCGCGGACCGACTCTCGATCAGCGGCACGCTCGGCACCACGGCGCCCTTCCCCGTCGAGCTCACGGTCAGCGGCCATCGGATCGAGGTCGACGTCGCCGCGGATCTGACGAAGATCGTCGGCCTGCCCGAGCCGCTGCAGGCGTGGGTGACGGGCACCGTGACCGTGAAGACCGAGCTGTTCCCTGCCAAGCCCGTGGTGCCGGAGGCATGGGTCGAGCTGTCAGAGGTGGTGGCGATCGTCAATCATCGTGCCGCCGATGGCCGGCTGATGCCGCTTCGACTCAGCGTGATCAATCAGCAACCGGGTGCGCGCCCGGCGGTGTCGCTGCGCGTGACGCCGACCTCGGTCGAGCTGACGTGCAAGGACCCGGCGGCGGTCGGCGGACGTACCCCGTGCACGACCAAGGTCGCAACGCCGGCGGGCGTCGTCGAGATCCGCGGGCACGCGACGCCGTCGTCGGTGGCGATCGAGGCACTCGGCACGCTCGATCTGTCGCTGCTCGCGCCGCTGTTCGAGGACCGGTTCGACGAGGCCTCCGGCCACGTCCACCTCGCGGCCTCGGTCTCGGGCACGTTCTCGGCGCCCCGCTACGAGGCGTCGATCGAGCTCGACGGCAAGAACCCGGTGCGGGTGCGGCCGGTGGGCGGCGAGACGGTGCTCGAGGCACCAACGGGCCTGATCAAGCTCGCGAACGGCAGCCTCGGCTTCACCGACGTGATCCTCCAGATTCGCGACCAGCATCTCGACGAGAAGGGCGAGCTGCACGTGAAGGGCAACATCGCGCTCGACGGCATCACGCCGGTGAACTGGTCCGTCCTGATCTCCGGGAAGATTGCCGGCAAGATGTTACTCGTCGCCATCCCGGGGAAGGTCTCGCAGGCCGGCGGCCTCGCGACGATCGACGGCGATCTGATCCTTTCGGGCAAGGGCGCGTTGCCGCTGATCTCGGGGACCTTGATCTTCGACCCGCCGGAGCCGACGTCGAAGTCACGCCCGATCTCGCTGATCCCGCGTGGCGTCCGGCGCGAGCTGCAGTTCTCGCGCGGCAGCATCGACATCGAGACCGTCGCGAGCGGCACGCACCGAACGTACATGCTGGCGATCAACGACATGCTCGCGTCGATCGACGGCGAGGGGACGGTGTCGAACATCACCGGCAACGTCGAGCTCCGCGACGGCGAGCTGACGAACCTGCGGGTCTCGCTCGACGCCGACAACATCCCGTTCCGGATCGCCGGCACCCTCGACCTGACGCTCTCCGCGCGCGACGTACTGCTCGAGAAGGCGTCGGAGATCGCGAACCTCGAGGTTCGAGGCAAGATCTCGATCATCGATGGCAAGTACCTCCGCAACTTCGCGCTGACGGACCAGATCCGATCGATCGGCGCGGCGACGGTCCCCGGCAAGCCGTTCTGGGAGGAGTATCCGACGCTCGGGTCCGCGGACCTCCGACTCACCCTCGACGTGCGCCGGTTCCAGGTCGACAACAACATCGCGAAGATCGACCTCGTGGGCCCGCTGATCGAGATCACGAACACCCCGCGTGATCCGCGGATGTCCGGATCGATCCGCGTCGATCGAGGCGAGTTCCGCATTCCCGGCACGCGCGCGCGGTTCACGCGCACCTCGGGTTCGATCGACTTTGCCGAGAACACGAAGGCCGGAGATCCGCAGCTGAACGTCGTCAGCGAGGCCCCCGACTACCGCGACCTCTCCGGCCAGGAGCACCTGATCACGCTCGCGATCACGGGCTCGCTCTCGAATCCGCAGTGGGATCTCAAGACGTCGACGGGGTACAACAAGTCGCAGACCCTGTCGCTGCTCGTGCTCGGCCGCAACCAGGAGTCGCTGCGGCGCTCGCTCGGTGATCAGTCACTCGGGGCCGATCCGACGCGAGTCGATCCGTCGACGAACCCGAGCCAGGGCTTCGCGGATCAGATTGTCAAGGACCTCGCTGGCGACTGGGTCTCGGGCTTGCTCGGGGACTCACTCGGCAGGCTCACGGGCCTCGACGTCCTGCGCATCGAGATCGGCTTTGGCTCGATCGGGTTCCGGATCGAGAAGCGCGTGGCCGAGAACGTCCGCCTGATCGGCGATGCCGAGCAGACCATCCGCGGCTCGACGATCAACGCGCGCGCCGAGCTCAAGACGCCGTTCAAGGTCAGCGTCCAGGGCGGCTACCTCAGCAAGAACTTCTACGATCCGTCAGAGCAGGACATCGAGGACTACAACCTCAAGCTCGTGAAGACGTTCCTGTTCATCCCATGAGCCGCAACGCTGTCTTCTCGCTCGTGCTCGCGCTGGGCGTGCTGTGCTCGCGCGCCGGGGTTGCGGGCGCGCAATCCGCGGCGAACGACGAGGAGGTCGCCAAGCTGACGTTCGATCCAGGGACCTGCATCCAGGCCGCCCTCCCCGGGCGCCCAGGGGATGTAGCGCCCCCGGTGACCTGGAACGGCTTCGAGATCCAGGGCGAATTGCGCGACACGAACGCGACGGTCCGCGTGCTGTTCGAGCCAACGATGAACCGCCACCGCGCACTGACCGCCTCGGCTCGCGACGACATCGAGCGGATCAGCTCGGCGTTTGGCTACCAGCTCGTTGGACTCGGCACCCGGGAGACCGATACCGGGACGAAGGCGGTGATCTTTCTCGCTCCACTCTCCATGGTGCGCCGGGTCGACGTCGACGTGAAGCAGGGGTGGCTCGACACGCTTCTCGAGGACGAGATCCGACGCCGGATGCGCACGCGGATCGGAAGCTACCTGCCGTGGACGCCCAAGGAGCGTCTCTGCGACCTCCACGAGGAGAAGCTCCGGATCGAGGAGTTTCTCCGGGACGAGGGCTACTTCGAGGGCGCCGTCACCATCAAGCAGACGGTCGACGAGCAGCGTGGGATCAAGATCGAGGTCAAGGTCTCGCTCGGCGCGGAGTACACGACCGGCGTCATCAACATCGCGGCGCGCGAGCCGAACAACATCACCGACGAGGAGATCACGAAGCTGTTCCGGCACACCGGCACGTGCATCGTGTGGACGCTGTGTATCGGTCGCGCGCGCTTCAAGCGGTCGCAGCATCAGGCCGACATCCAGAAGGTCGTGGATCTCTTTCACCAGCGCGGCTACCCGGCGGTCCGCGTCCGTACCGACTTCGACCCGCTGACCTCGTTCGATCGGCGCAGCAACAAGGTCGGGTTCGTCGTGACGATCGATCAGCGCCGACAGCTGGAGGTCGTGTTCGAGGGCCAGGCTGACGCGATCTCGATCGAGGACCTCGAGAAGCAGTTGACGTTCGACCAGGCGGCGAGCTCCGACGACGTCGAGGCCAACGAGTCCGCCAAGGCAATCGCGGCGTTTCTCCAGAGCCGCGGATACTTCGACGCACGCGTGACGTGGATCCGCGAGCGGTTCGAGCGCTTCGATCGGATCATCTTCCGCATCGAGCAAGGCAAGACGCGCCAGGTCCGCGAGATCCAGTTCGTCGGCAACCGCGCGCTCGGCGAGGCAGCACTGCGCGAGGTGGTCGGCACTCGCGAGGCGCGCCTGTCGCAGACGTTCTTCGGGGCCCGGACCTCCGCGACCTCGGTGCAGCTCGCCGCCGATGTCGATGCGCTCGTCGACACCTATCGCCGCGCGGGCTATCGCGACGCCCGCGTCCGGGTCAGCGCCGCGACCGAGCTCACGGCTCTCGACAGCGCTGCACTCGCCGCCTCGCTCGTCCTCGCGGATCGCGGCGCCAACCTGTACGTCCGCTATACGATCGACGAGGGAATCCCGACGCTCCTGACCCAGGTCGAGGTCGCCCTCAGCGACAAGGGCGACGCGATCATGACGCCCGAGCAGCGCGCGCTGTGCAAGCTCGTCCTCGCCGATCTCGCCACGTTCTACGCCGAGCCCGCGCTCGCAACCCAGGCGATCGACAACCGGTGCATCGCGAGCGCGAAGGATCTGAAGTTCCGCGAGGCCGAGGCGATCGACACCCGCGACCTCCTCCGCGATCGTCTCTACAGCCACGGCCGTCCGCGCGCGAAGGTATTCTACGAGGCGAAGGTTCTCGGGCCATTCCGCGTTGCTGCCCGCTACACCCTCAGCGATGTCCAGGCGCTCAAGATCGGCAAGATCGTCGTGCGCGGCAACTTCAAGACGCGCACGCACATCATCATCGCGGAGCTCCGGGGGCCCGGTAACGAGCCCGGGTTTCGCGAGGGCGAGCCGCTGACCAAGGACGCACTCGCGGAGAGCGCGCGCCGGCTGCGCAACACGGGTCTGTTCGAGGCGGTCAACGTCACGATGCCCGACCTCGACAACACGAGCGAAGGTTCGGTCAACGCCGTCGTCGAGGTCGCCGAGCGCTACGACCTGATCGCGCAGCTCGACGCCGAGATCGGACAGTCCAGCTTCAACGGCGCGTTCCTCCGCCTCATTCCGTCGTTCAAGAACCTGTTCGGCCGTGGCATCTCGCTCGACCTCGCCGGCACGATCGGCTTCGACGCGCCCGAGTACCTGTCGACCGGCAACCTCCAGCTGCGGCAGCTCAGCGGCGAGGCAACGCTTCGCATCCCGCAGTGGCTGACGCGCCAGTGGCTCCCCGACCTGATCGCGCCGCAGGCCGAGCTCAGCGCGTTCCACCGTCGTCAGGACACGCCCCGTTTCGGCCTGATCACCACCGACGGGTTCACGGTCGCGCTGTCACGTACGTGGCAACGCCAGCGGAGCGAGAATCAGGCCGCATACGCGCGCACGGTCGGACTCCACTATGGCTTCCGCCTCCGCGAGCGACCGGTCGATGTGCTCCGGCCGCTCGGCGCAGATGACGATCAGACCCAGGTCCCGATCAAGACGCGCACCGGCGCCACGGGCGTCACCTTCGAGTGGGAGCAGCGCACGGATCGCCGAGGCGTCCTGTCGCCCCTCGCACCCGAGGCCGGCTTCCGGCTCGAGGCCCAGTTCTCCTACGCGTTCCGTGGCCCCCTGATCTTTGGCGGCGACGACACGTTCATCAAGGTCTCCGGCGCCGGCTCGAAGTACTGGCCACTCGGCGACAACCTCGTGCTCCGCGCCGACCTCCGCTACGATCAGGGCTTCCCGCTCGGCGGCGACGTGCTGCTCCCCGAGGTCGAGCGCTTCTTTGCCGGTGGTGACTCGACCGTGCGCGGCTACGAGGACGAGCGCCTCGCGACCGAGGTCATCACGGTCGGCGTTCCGCCGTTCGACAACGCGCAGCAGATCCGCGTGCTGCCGTCGGGCGGTAACATCCGCGTGATGTCGAGCGTCGACGCGCAGCTACGGATCTGGAAGGTGCTCGCGGCCGCCGCGTTCGTCGACGCGGGCCTGATCACGAACCAGTGGGGCAACGTCACCGAGGACGACATCCGCCCGTCGGTCGGCGTCGCGCTGATCCGGGTCGTGACGCCGTTCGGTACGGGCGCCCTCGAGCGTGCGATGCCGCTCAACCCGCACCTCGGCGACAACCCGCGCGGCCGCTGGCACCTCAGCTTCGCCGCCCGCGCCCAGTTCTGACAGGGAACCCACATGGGGTCAGGCCACCAGTTCGCTATCGCCTCTTCTGCTGGCCGTACGTCGCGAACTTCGCGCGCACACGGGCCAGCTCCTCGCGATCGAGGATGACCGGCACGCCGGCCTGGAGCGCGTGCCAGAACTGGGCGGCCAGCGTCTCGATCTCGGCGGCGAGGCGCAGCGCCGAGGCGAGCGAGTCACCGAGCGCGACCATGCCGTGGTTCGCGAGCAGCACGGCGCGACCGTCGCCGAGGGCGCGCACGACGTTCGCCGCGAGCTCGACCGAGCCGAAGGTCGCGTAGTCGGCGCACGGAATCTCGTCGCTGTTCGCGAGCGCGATCATGTAGTGGATCGCGGGAATCGGCTTGCGCAGGCACGCGATGGTCGTGCAGTAGAGGGAGTGCGTGTGCACGATCGCCTCGCAGTCACGGCGTGCGGCGAGGATGTCGCGGTGGAGCTGCCACTCCGATGAAGGCGTGCGCTGGCCGGAGCGGATCGATCCATCGCTCTTGATCTCGACGATGTCGTCGGGGACCAGCTCGGGATACGGGATCCCGGAGGGCGTGATCAGGAGCCCCGACGAGGTGCGCACGCTGACATTGCCAGAGGTCCCCGGGGTGAGGCCGAGGTCGCTCATCCGCCGCGCCGTCGAGACGAGGCCATCGCGCAGGCGCATCGTCATCGGCCGAACAGCTCCGCGAGCTGGGCGGGTGCAACCACGCCGCGCTCCGTGATGATCTTCGTGACGAGAGCAGCGGGCGTGACATCGAACGCAGGGTTCGCGACCGGCGTCGTGGCGGGCACGACCTCGACGCCACGAATGAACCGGACCTCGTCGCCGCTGCGCTCCTCGATCGGAATGGCGATGCCGCTCGCGAGCGTCCAGTCGATCGAGGGTGACGGCGCGGCGACGTAGAACGGAACCTGCGCCTCGCGCGCAGCGAGCGCCTTGAGGTAGGTCCCGATCTTGTTGCAGACGTCGCCCATGCGCGTCGTTCGATCGGTCCCGACCAGGCAGAGGTCGACCTGCCCGCGCTGCATCAGGTGGCCGCCCGCGTTGTCGGCGATCAGCGTGTGCGGCACGCCGTGCTGTGCGAGCTCCCACGCCGTGAGCAGCCCCTGGTTGCGCGGCCGCGTCTCGTCGACCCAGACGTGGATCGGAATGCCGGCCTCGTGCGCGCCGTAGATCGGTGCGAGCGCCGTGCCCCAGTCGACGGTGGCGAGCCAGCCGGCATTGCAGTGCGTGAGCACGTTGACCGAGCCCGTCGTGCGCGCCGCAGCCTCGCGGAGCAGCGCGAGCCCGTGGCGACCGATCGCCTCGCAGCACGCGACATCGTCATCGCAGATCTTTGCGGCGTGCGCGAAGGCCGCGGCCGTGCGCTCGCTGCGCGCGACACCAGCCAGCGCGGCCTGCATCTCGGCGAGCGCCCAGCGCAGGTTGATGGCCGTGGGCCGCGTCGCGACGAGGACCTCGCACGCGCGCGCGAGGCCATCGAGATCCTCCGCGAGGGCGAGCGCGACGCCGTACGCGGCGGTCGCCCCGATCAGCGGGGCGCCGCGGATCGTCATGTCGCGGATCGCGCCCGCCGCGTCGTCGAGTGTCGCGAGTCGAACCCATTCGATCGCGTAGGGCAGCCGCCGCTGGTCGAGCACGCGGACGCTGCGCCGATCGTCGGCCAGCTCGATCGAGCGCCGCCAGGTTCCCTCGACCTTCACGGCGTCACTTCTGCAGCACGCGCCCGGCCACGGCACCGAGCTTGGCGACGAGCTCGGGGTCGCGCGCGCTCGGCGCGGTGAGAATCGCGTTGTCGAGCGCATGATCACAGCCGTAGGGGCACGCTGTGTCGAGTGCGGCGATCCTCGGGATCGCGGCGGCGAGGAGCTCGCGCGCCTTGCCGCTGTTGGCGACGAGGACGCGGACGACCTCCTCGACATGCACGTGATCGTGATCGGGGTGCCAGCAGTCGAAGTCCGTGACCATCGCGACCGTCGCATAGCAGAGCTCCGCTTCGCGCGCGAGCTTGGCCTCGGGCATGTTCGTCATGCCGATCACGTCGGCCTTCATGCTGCGGTGGAGCGCGGACTCCGCGAGGCTCGAGAACTGCGGACCCTCCATCGCGATGTACGTGCCGCCCTTCACGAGCGGGATCGCCGTGCCCTGCCCCGCGGCGAACAGCTCGTCAACCAGCCGCCGGCACGTCGGGTGCGCCATCGAGACATGCGCGACGCAGCCGGTGGTGAAGAACGTCTTGTTCGGGCGGAGGGTGCGGTCGATGAACTGGTCGACGAGGACGAACGTACCCGGCGCCAGCTCGGGCGAGAGCGAGCCGACGGCGCTGACCGAGACCACGGTGGTCGCGCCCGCACGCTTGAGCGCGTCGATGTTCGCGCGGAAGTTGATCTCGTGTGGCGGGATCTTGTGACCGCGACCGTGGCGCGGCAGGAACACGACGTGCTGGTCGCCGAACCGGCCGAACAAGAGCTCGTCGCTCGGCGCACCGAACGGCGAGTCGACGCGCCGCCACACCTGCTCGGTGAGTCCGTCGAGGTCGTAGAGACCTGTACCGCCAACGATGCCGATCGAGCCCTGCACGTCGGCCGAGAATATGCCCGATCGGGGCTACGATGCGCGCATGTCGGAGCCGGTGAAGCCGAGGCGGGCCGCGATCGCGGCGGGGATCCTGACCGCGGCCTACGTGATCGCGAGCTTCCTCGTGCGCGAGGTCCCGGACTCGTGGGTCGCGCTCCTCGGCGGCCCCGACAACCGCGTCGATCGAATCGGGGGCCTGCGTGTCCAGTACAAGTCGGCCGCCGGCGAGGTCCAGCAGTTCGACTACGAGGGCGTCACCGAGGATCAGGTCCCCGACGTCATCGACGCCCTCGTCAACGGCGGCCTGCAGATGCGCGTCGTGGTCGAGTCCAACCTGTTTGCAGAGCTCGGCTTCGCCGAGGAGCCGCGCGGCGAGCACGATCCCGGGGCCGTCGTTCTGGAGTTCGATCAGTGGCGCCCCGAGGACGGCGGCGGAATCCACACGGACACGTACCTCCGGGGCCCGTCGCGCGAGGCGATCGAGCGGGCACTGGTCGCGCACCCCAACCGGATCCAGCTCCCTGAAGGCACGTCGCTCGTCTTCGAGCGCACGGATCCGTGGGAGGGCGCACGCGACCGGCACACGTACTGGCGGACCTACCTGGTCTCGGACGAGGTGCCGATCGACGGCACGATGATCGACAATGCGACGAAGTCGTTCGATCCCAACACCAACCGTCCGACGGTGCTGCTCGACTTCACCGAAGACGGGACCAAGAAGTTCTGCAACGTCACGCTCCGTATCGTCGGCTCGAAGCTCGCGACGATCCTCGGCGGACGGGTGCGCTCGGCCCCGATCATCAACGGTGCGATCTGCGGCGGCCGCGCGTCGATCACGATGGGCGGTTCCGACCCGATCGAGCAGGAGCGCGAGGCCGATGCACTCGCGTCGGTACTTCTCAATGGAGCGCTGCCCATCGGCGGAACGATCGTGAGCAAGGAGCTCGTCCCCGCGGGCAACGCCGCACCGTTCGAGTGGGGCGCGCGACTGTTCGCCGGCCTGCTCGCGGGCCTCGTCATCGGGCTCGTCACGCTACTCGTCGTCGGGTTCTCGCGTCCGCGCTGGCGAGTCACCCCGCCCGCCCCCGCCGGCACGACGTTCCCGTGGCGCCGGTTCGCGGTCACGCTGCTCGCACCGGCGTCGCTGTTCTTCGGCGGCAACATGATGATGCCGGGCATCAACGACATCGAGCTCGAGCACATCGTCCAGGGATACGCCGGGGTGCAGTTCAGCGTGGTCGCGCTCGGCATCACACCGTTGATCACGTCGTTCATCCTCGTCGAGCTCGTTGCACTCGCGGTACCGCGCCTGCGCTGGCGGCGCCATGACGTCGTCGGCCGGATCGCGCTAGGCAAGGCGGTCGCCGTGGTCGCGCTCGTGGTCGCGCTCGTCCAGGCCTACTTCGTCGTCAGCTACCTCGAGTCGCTGAGCCGCAGCGGCGCCGAGATCATGCTGGTGACAGGACTCAAAGCGCGGTTTCTCATCATGGGTTCGCTGGCCGCGGCGACGATGCTGCTCGCGGTGGTCGCCGGCCTGATCCGCGAGCATGGCCTCGGCAACGGCTACGGCGCGCTGCTCGCGAGCGCCACGCTGATCCTCGTGCTCCGGCCGGTGCTCGACGAGCCCGCTGACGCGGTGATGACGTTCGGCGTCCGGCACCTGCTCGCGCTCGTCACCGCGGCAGTGATCGCCGTGGCGACTGCGGCCGTCCTTCGCTGGCGGATCGCGGGCGCCGAGCGCGAGCCCGACCTCCGGCTTCCGACCACGGGCATCACACCACTCAGCGGTGTCGGCGGCCTGCTCGTCGTCATCATGACGCTATCGGCGATGGGCCTCGGCCTCGCGTTCTACGACGCCTACGTCAAGGTGCTCGAGCTCCACACCCGCCTGGTGGTAGGGCTCGCGATCCTCGTCGCGGCCGTCCCCCTGTACGGCTGGCTGTTCTCGCGTCCCAGCGTGGTCGAGCGGGTCGCGATGCAGGCCGGTCTCGACCGACCGTCGCGGAGGGCGTGGCTGCGCGGCACCGTGGTCTCCGGCGCGCTCCTGCTCGGGGTGTCGCTTGTCGTGCACTTCACGATCGCCGAGGACTCGATCGAGCGCGCCCTGACCGAGGGCATCAGCATAATGGTGTGCACGGCGGTCTGGCTCGACCTCCGCGCCGACGGCCGTGCGTACCGCCAGAAGCTCGTTCCCGCCGGGGTGCTCCACCAGATCCAGTACGCCGGGGTCGTCGAGAGAGTCCTCGCCGATTCCGGCGTCCCCTGCCACATCCACGCGAGCCATCTGCGGGCCCTGCTCGCCTTCTTTGGACCGTTTGCCCCGGCGATCGTCATGGTCCCCGAGGAACACGGCCCGGCGGCCCGTACCCGGGTCGACGACGTGCTGCGCGCTGCGACTAGCAAACCGCCGGTTGCCCTGTTACAAGAGCCCGCAAGGAGACCACATGGGACGCTCAGACAACCGTCGGACGCTGAAGATGCGCCGCAAGAAGAGCCAGGTTAAGTTCAAGCTGCGTGTAAAGCGCAAGATCGCGACCGCGAAGGCCGCGAAGAAGCCTGCCGCCTCGTCGAAGAAGAAGTAAGGTCTTCGGGCGTGACGCCCGAAGAGACCCGCTGCGTGATGACGCAGATCGTGATGCCGATGCACACCAACGGTGTTGCAGGCGTCATGTTCGGCGGGGTCATGATGCAGTGGATCGATGTCTGTGCCGGGGTGGCCGCGATGCGGCACGCCGGTGGAGCGGTCCTCACCGCGTCGATCGATCGGCTCGACTTCCTGTCGCCGGTCCAGGTCGGTGAGATCGTCGTGCTGCAGGCGCAGGTCAACTACGTCGCGAAGACCTCGATGGAAGTCGGCTGCCGCGTCGAGACCGAGCACATGCAGGACCGCACGCGCCGCTACGTGACCAAGGCGTATCTGACGTTCGTGGCGATCGACGCGGCGACCGGGCGCCCTCGCCCCCTGATCCCGCTCACGCTCACCACCGACGAGGACCGCCGCCGTCAAGCGGAGGCCGAGGGACGCCGCAAGGCGCGCTTGCAGGCCGCCGGCCGAGGAGCTGCTTCATGACCACCACCGTGATCGTCGATCGGACTTCGTGGGGCCGCCTCCGCATCACGGGGGGGGACCGCGTGCGCTTCCTCCAGGGGCTCACCACCGTCAACTGCGAGCAGCTCGCCGATGGCGGCCACGGCTGGGGCGCGATCCTGAATCCGAAGGGCCGCGTGCTCGCGGTGATCGACGTCGCGCGAATCGGCGAGGCGTTCGTGATCGCGTGCGAGCCGGGAATCGCAGACAAGACCAAGGCGCTACTCGAGCGCTACGCCGTGATGGACGACGTCACGTTCGAGCCGATCACGGGGCCCGCGCACCAGATCTGGGAGAACCCGGTCGACGTGTGGCGCGCACCGATCCTCGAAGGCGCGAACGATCACTCGCGCGACGATCGCGAGCCGCAGGTCGAGCACATGCGGATCCGCGCCGGCTTTCTCCGCTACGGCGTCGACGTCGGCGAGGACAACTTCCCGTTCGAGACGCCGCTCACGCAGTTCCTCGACTACGGCAAGGGCTGCTACGTCGGCCAGGAGCCGGTGTTCCGCGTCCACGCACAGGGCAACTCGGCCAAGACGCTGCGCGGGCTCGTCGTCGACGGCCAGGCGCCGCTCGCACACGGCACTGGGATCGCGCACCCAGCGAAGGACAACGCCGGCGTGGTCACGTCGTCCGTGATCGACGGCGACACGACGCTCGCCCTCGGCTACCTGCACCGCACGTGCTGGACGCCCGGCGAGAACGTCACGATCGATGGTCGCCGCGCCGTGGTCCACGAGCTTCCGTGGTGAGAGTCGCGGTCGCGCTCGCGTCGCTGGCGCTCGCGGGTTGCAGCCTGATCACCGACAGCTTCGTCACGAACGAGTTCTCCGGCGACGAGTTTCCGATCCAGGCCGAGCTGCAGAGCGGCGCGGTCATCCTGGGTCTGCGGCAGGTGGGCGTCCCCGACCGCACGGCGGTGCTCGATCTCCTGTCGCCGATGACGCTCGTCGATCCGGGTCCGGACACGGCTCCGTCCGTCGCGAGTGCCGATCTGCTGATCCTCGGTCAGAACGGTCCGGGCGGCCCGCTCGAGGTTCCACGCGCGAAGCTCACGAACGCGCAGATGCTCGCGCTGCATCCGTGTACCGACGAGCCGTGCAACGTCGGCAGCCCCGCGGCGCCCCGGCCGTTCGATGCGATCATCGGCGCCGACGCGCTCGCCGGCGACGCCGTTCGGTTGCGTCTCGGTGACGAACAGGTGTTCGTGCTCGCCGACATCGGCGGCGACGAGACGCGCCGCACCCGCGCCTGCGATGGCGTGTTTCCGTCGCCGTATCGTGGCGGCGGCACGCTCCTGATCTCGGGCACCGAGTTGCCGTTCACGGGCCGCCGGATCGCGTTGCAGACCTGCCTCGGCGCGACCCCCGATCCACTGCTGCCCCAGAGTGCGCGCGGCTCCGACGCGCTCCTCGTGATGTCGACGGGGATCGGCATCTCGATCCTCGGCGAGTCCGCCTATCAGCGCTATCGCGAGGCGAAGCCGACTGCGCCCGAGCTCGCCACGCTGCCGATCGAGACGGTGTACCTGCCGTCGGGCCGCATCGAAGGTCGGCTCGGATCGATCGCGAACCTCGCACTGGTCGCGAGCTCGGGCTCGACGCCACGCGCGCCATGCCGGCAGGTCTATGCGAGCCACCTTCTGCTCACCCGCAACTGCGTCGCCGAGGACGACTGTCCATGCGAGAACGGCAGCGACTTCTGCGGCGTGCCCGCGGTCGTCGAGCTGACACCGCCAGCCGGCGTGCCCGTGCTGATCGTTCCCGACGCCAATCCCACGCTGCAGGCCCTGCGTACCGAGCTCCGGCCCGACCAGGCGGAGGTCGACGGCATCATCGGGACCGACGCGCTGCGGACCGCGGAGATCGATGTCGACTATCCACACAACCGGCTCCTCGCGCGCTGCCTCGTCGACGGCTGCAAGACGCGCCCGGCTGCCAACAACTCGCCAGAGCGAGTCCAGGCGCAGGGCTGCATCGGTCCGAGCGCGCCCGGTGGCCCGATCTTCTGATCAGCGCGGGGCGACAGCGCCGACGAGCTTGGTGACCGCGTCCGCCGACGCGCCCATCGCGATCGTCTTGCCGCCCATCTCGCCACTCGCGAGGTTGATCCCGACGACCTCGCCTGCCGCGTTGACGATCGGTGCGCCACTGCTGCCGCGCAGCGCGAGTCCCTTGTCGTCGAGCGCGACCCCGATCGCGCCGTCTTCGACGGCCTCGACGACGCCTCGATAGCGCAGCTTGTCAGCCGGAGCGCCATCGAGCTTCGCGATCAGGAACACCTCGGTTCCGGGGGCCGGCAGCTTCGCAGCAAACGTCAGCGCCGGGACATTGGCGGGGTCTGTCACGGGGAACGCGGCGACGTCGCCACCCATGTGGGTCTGCGTGAACGCGATCGCGCCCTTGAGCAGCAGCGCGGCGCCGGCGCGCACCGGAGCCCCCTTCTCCACCGGCTTGCCAGTCACGCCGGTGACGAACGCCGGCAGCTCGCTCCACGTGTACTCGCGGTCGAGGCCGCCCATCTCACCGAACAGGTGATGCGCCGTGATCAGGAGCGTCGGCCCACCGGGCGACACCTTCGCCACGAACGCCGTTCCAGCCTCCATCACCCCCGCGGTCGTCGAGAAGATCGGCCGGTACACCGCGGTCTCCGCGCGGATCGACGGCGCGGCTGGCGTCGCGGACGAACCCTTCGACGGATCCTCGGATGACTTGCCGCACGCTGCCGAGAGAACGAGAACAAGAGCGACGAGCTGCTGCATCCCGGCAGGTTCGCACATGCACGCTCACTCTTCGAGGGTGGTCACGCCAGCGAGGACCTCGGCCGGCGTGCCGGTCGCCACGACGCGACCGCGATCGACGCGCACGATCTGATCGGCGAGCTGGCGCGCCTCGGCGACCGAGTGCGTGACGTGAACGAGCGGAACGCCGAGCTCGGGAACCAGCTCGCGAACGAGCGTGATCAGCTGCGCGCGGAGCTCGCGGTCGAGCGCCGAGAACGGCTCGTCGAGCAGGAGTAGCTGCGGCTGGCGCGCGAGCGCGCGGGCGAGTGCGACCCGCTGGGCCTCGCCGCCGGAGAACGTCCGCGGGCGGCGATTCGCGAGGTGGCCGACGCCGACCCGATCGAGGAGCGCCTTCGCCCTGTCCTCGCGCTCGGACTTCGGAACCTCGTGCATCCCGTACTCGACGTTCCGCAGCGCCGACATGTGCGGGAACAGCGCCAGGCTCTGGAACACGTACGACAGGCGGCGCATGTGCACGGGCACGTTGATGCCCTTGGCGCGATCGAGCCACACCGTCTCGCCGAGCGCGACGCGCCCCGCGATCGGCATCGTCAGTCCCGCCAGGACACCCAGGATCGTGCTCTTCCCCGAGCCCGACGGCCCCATCACGCAGGTGATGCCCGGCGGACAGCGCAGCACGATATCGACGGTGAAGTCGCCGCGCGTGAGCTGGATGGTTGCGGTGAGCTCAGCCACGGGTGTTGACGCGGCGAAGCCAGCGGTTGGAGAACGTCAGCATCGCGACACCGACGATCGTCATCACGAGGGACATGTTCCGCGCGCCGACCTCGTTGCCGCCGTACAGCGCGTTCATGACGTGGATCGAGGCGGTCTCGGTCCCGTTGATCATCTGGCCGGCGACCATCTGCGTGATGCCGTAGTCACCGAGCGCGCGAGCGAACGCGAGCATCGCCCCCGCGTAGATAGCGGGCGCCGCAAGCGGAAGGATCACGGTGAACAGGACGCGTGCGGGGCTCGCACCCAGCGTGCGCGCGGCGTTGACGTAGCTCGGATCGACGGCCTCGAGACCGACACGCGCCGACCGCACGACGAGCGGCAGCGAGCCGACGGCGGCTGCGATCACGGCGCCCGTGAACGAGAACACGATCGTCGTCCCTGTCAGACTCTCCCACGCGCGGCCGATCGCACTGTCTGTGCCGAGCGCCACGAGCAAGTAATAGCCGAGCACCGTCGGCGGCAGGACGAGCGGCGCGCAGACCACTGCCTCGAAGAAGTCACGGGCGACCATCCACTTCGCATCGAGCAGCACCGCGAACGCCACGCCGGCGACCAGCGCCAGCAGCATCGACAGCACCGCCACCTCGAGCGACAGAACCAGCGGCGCCCAGTTCATCGTCCACGACCCTATTCGGGGATCCGGACCACGAACACCGCGCCCAGATCTCCACGCTGCTCCACGTGGATCGAGCCGCCGTGCGCCTCGGCGGCGAGCTTGCAGAAGTAGAGACCGAGACCACGGTTCGCGCGGGCTGCGGCGCGGCGTGCCTCGACCTGGAAGTAGCGGCCGAAGATCCGCTCGCGCTCGCTCGCCGGAACCGGCGGGCCGCTGTTGCCGATCGCGATCTCGACGCCCGCGTCATCGCGACGAACGGCGATCGCGACCTTGCCGGCGCGCGGTGCGTAGCGGACGGAGTTATCGATCAGATTCTCGACGACACGCGCGAACAGATCGCGATCGAGGCGAACGACCATGTCGGGATCGACATCGATCACGACCTCGAGGTCGCGCACCTCGAACTGCGGCCGGTTGGTGGCACGCGCGCGCTCGATCAGCTCGATGATCCGCACGGGCGCCATGGTCGCCTTGAGGATTCCGTCCTCGAGCTCGTCGACATCGAGGATCGTCGCGACCAGACCGAGCGCCTTGCCGACCAGTGACGTCGCATCCTCGATGTAGCTGAGCGCCGATGCCTGGGAGAACTTCGCCGGATCGTCGGTCAGCTCCTCGCGGAGCAGCGCGAGGTAGCCGTGGATCGCGGACAGTGGGCTCCGCAGATCGTGAACGACGAGCGCGGCGAGAACCCGCTTCTTCTCGCGGAGCTCTCGTGCGCTGTCGGTCTCGACGAGGTCGCTCTTGGATCCTGCGCGCTGGACAGACATCAGCCTTTCACCGCGTTGCGGCCCCCCTCCTTGGCCGCGAACAGGTGCATGTCTGCTTGCTTGATGAACTCGAGAGCGTCTTCGATCTCGCCTCGGAGGCTTGCCACCCCTATGGAGACGGTCACGGGGATCAGCGCGTCCTCGAACTTGAACTCGGCGATCTCGACGAGCTTGCGGATCTTCTCCGCGAACTGCATCGCGTTGTAGTGATCGATCTCGGGGAGAACGATCGCGAACTCCTCTCCGCCGTAGCGCGCGAGAACGTCCTCGCGACGGATGCGGGTCTTGATCACCGACGCGAGATGCTTGAGCACGTGGTCACCGGCGAGATGACCGAAGCTGTCGTTGACGCCCTTGAACCGATCGATGTCGAACATGATCAGCGA
Organism: Myxococcales bacterium; assembly: GCA_031421915.1. Classification (GTDB taxonomy): domain Bacteria; phylum Myxococcota_A; class Polyangia; order Haliangiales; family Haliangiaceae; genus JABFXX01. The sequence continues at coordinate 23,374 of JANOPP010000290.1, forward strand.
CAGGTCGCGCCGGTAGCGGAGCGCGCGACCGATCTCTCGCTCGAGCGTCTCGACGAAGTACCGCCGGTTGAACACCTGCGTGAGGCCGTCGACCGTCGTGAGGCGGTAGATCTCCTCGTGGTACGCGTTCTCGATGTTGTTGCCGCTGAGGAACTTGAAGATGCAGCGGCCGACCTTGATGAAGTCACCGTCGCGCAGGACGTACTCGTCGATCATCTCGTCGTTGACGTAGGTGCCGTTGGTCGACCCCATGTCGCGCAGCATGATCGCGTTGCCGGTGTTGATGATCTTGCAGTGGTTGCGGGAGACCGCTTCCTGATCGATCTGGATGTCGGCCTTGGACGACCGGCCGATGATGATCTGCGGGCGGTTCAAGTTGAACTTCTTGCCCAGCTCGAGACCATAGATCACGACCAGACAGGCCTCTTTGGCCACCGGTCGATCGCTGATCTTCGAGATCGCGGTGACGACGGTCTTGTTCCGGCCGGTATCGCTCACCCGAGGCGATCGTAACAGAAATCGCGGGGTTCAACCGGAGCGGATGTCACTCCGAATCGGTGCAGTCCAGCCGGTCGTCCGCTGCACGCTTGCACAGGAGCGCGTCCGTCAGCTGGTAGCCGCCGCGCACGAACCGGTACGACTGGAGCAGCAGTCTGCCGCCGTGTAGGTTCCAGTAGCCACGGACGTCACTCATGTTGTCCTCACCCTTGGCATCCAGCGGCTCGAGGGCGGTGGCAGCGAAGGTCCCGGCGTAGCGCGAGCACTCGGTGCTCCCCGACGGCGGCGGACGAAACACGTTCCAGTAGCAGTTTCCTTCGGGCGTACACATCGCGCGATCGACCACGATGTTCTCGTCCACGCCGTCACCATCGAGATCTCGATCGGCGCGATCGAGGTTCGGCGTCTTCCCGACGACACCATCGACGCCGGGCTGACCGCACGAGCCGACCTGGACCGACGGCGTCGGCATCTCGCGAGGCGTCGACGCACGCGGCGTGCGCGTGCACGCGGCGAGCACGACCGCGAGCGCGAGCGCTGCGACGACGATGAGCCTAGAGGACATACGCGGGATCGGGGCCAGGGGCCTTCGCCATCTCTGCGCGCTGCGCCTCGAAGCCCGGGCGACCGAGCGCGCCGAACGCGAGGCGCTTGGCTTCTTCGACACCGGGCTGATCGAACGGATCGCAGCCGTACAGCGGCCCGGCGAACGCGGTCGCGGCCTCGAGCAACATGATCAGCTCGCCGAGCGCCTCGGCCGACACGCGCGACAGCGTGAGCTTCGCGACGGGGCGACTGCGCTTGGTCAGCGCCGACATCGTGCCGACGAGCTCGGCATCGAGCAGCTCGCCCATGCCGTGGCCGGCGAGATAGCTGTACTCGCCCTGGCTCTCCGCGAGCGCGCCGCCAGGGATCGCGAGCTCGGTACCGCGCTTGTCGACGCCAAGGAACATGTACGCCTTGTCGTCGGGCCCTTCGGCGAACAGCTGGAGCTGGCTGTGCTGATCGGTCGCGCCCTTCGCAGCGACGGGCGTCGGCCCCGCGTTGTTCTTGCCGAGGCTCTCCCCCCACAGCTGACGGAACCAGTCCGCCGTGTCGTAGAGCGCGTCGACGTACGACATCATCACGTGGATCGGCCGACCACGCGTGTGGTGATGGTGGAGCAGCGTCGCGAGGAGTAGCGCGGGGTTTCTGGCGAGCTCTGGAACGAGCGTGCGATCGCGCATCCGCTTCGCGCCGTCGAGCAGGCCCATCACGTCGAGCCCCGCGAGCGCGGCCGGCAGCAGGCCCACCGCCGTCAGCACGCTGAACCGACCGCCGACCGACGGTGGCACGTCGAACGCCGCGTAGCCGCGCGCGGTCGCGGTCGCGCGCAACGCACCCTTGGTCGGATCCGTCGTGCACACGACATGGCGCTTCGCGCGGTCAGCACCGAGCTGCTTCTCGAGCCGCTCGGCCACGACGAGGAACTGGGCCGCGGTCTCGGCGGTCCCGCCAGACTTGGTGACGACGTTCCACAAGGTCTTCTCGAGCGGCATGCGCTCGAGCAGCGCGGCGAACGTCACCGGATCGATGTTGTCGGGGAAGAACAGCCGGCGCGGCATCCCGGGGCTGCGCGGTGAAAGCTGATCGAACGGCGGCGCGAGCGCGGAGTACAGCGCGCGCGGGCCGAGGCTCGAGCCACCGATCCCGAGCACGACGACCGTATCGATCGCTGGATCGAGGGCGCGTGCGTAGTCCATGCAGGCGCGCGCGGTGGCGCGATCATCGGGCAGATCGAAGAACCCGATCTCGCCCTTCGCGCGGCGCGCCAGAGTGACTTCGTGCGCACGGCGCGCGGTTTCCGCGAGGACCGCGATCGCCGCGGCATCGGGGCCGGCGGCCCCGATCCCCGAAGCCGTCAGGGCCGTCGCGTCGAGCACCAGCTGGGAGGTCGACATCGCCGGCAAACCTACATCGAAACGATGAAAGATTCTTGTGCCTACGCGCCGTTGAGGCTACATCGGAGGTCGATGCGACGCAGTCTCGTACTCCTCACCGGCGCCATGGTCGTCGCTGGTGGGGCCGCGCTGGTCGGTGGCGACGATCGCGCGCCGTCCGCTTCGATCGCGGGCGATCCGCTGATCTCGGCGTCCGCGCCGATCACGATGCCATCGCAGTCTCCCGCGGCCACGGCTGCCGAGGCCGCGCGCGAGGTCGCCGCCTACGAGTCGCTCGCCGAGCCGAGCGCGAAGCGCGCGATCCCGTCAGCGCCCGGAACGGGTCCGCTCGGCTCGCTGATCGATCTCGATCACATCGAGCGCGTCGCCGATCACTACGAGGCTCCGCTCAAGGACGGCCGGCGTGCGGTCCTCACGCTCGATCCCGAGCTGCAGACCCTCGCGGAGAAGCTCCTCGACGAGTCGCGCGCCCCGCGTGGCGGCATCGTCGTGATGGCGCCCGACGGTCGCATCCTCGCACTCGCGGGTCGGCGCACCGAGGATCCGAACGGCTCGCGCGATGGCATCTTCGACTGGCGCCTCGCCACCGACGTGTGGGCGCCCGCAGCCTCGATCTTCAAGCTCGTCACCGCGAGTGCGCTCGTCAACGCCGGTGTCCACGGCGACGACAAGGTCTGCTTCCACGGCGGTGTGCGGTCGGTGATGGAGTCAAACCTCGTCGATTCCAAGCGGGACTCGCGTTGCGAGTCGCTCGGCTACGGCGTCGCGCATTCGAACAACGCGATCCTCGGCAAGCTCGCATTCCAGAACCTCGTCCCGGACACGCTCGATGGCATGGCGCGCACGCTCGGCTTTGGCCCCGCGAGCGCGGCCGCCGCCCTGCCCGGTGCCGAGCTCCCAGGGAACTACGGCACGGTCGCGATCCCGACGACGCATGACCTCTCGTTCGCGAAGACCGCAGCGGGGTTTGCCAATGTTCAGCTCTCGGTCGCTGGCGGCGCGCTCCTCACCGCGACGTTCGCGAATGGCGGCGAGCAGCCCGTGCCGCGCCTGATCGCGACGATCGATGGCGTCCCCCATCCGGGTAGCAAGCCCAAGCGGATCCTTCCCGCGACGACCGCACGCGCGGTGGCGAAGATGATGGTCGGGACGTGTGCCTCGGGGAGCGCCGCGAAGTCGTTCCGCCGCAAGGAGATTGCGGTCGCCGGGAAGACGGGCACGCTGGCCCGGAGCGAGCCGTTCTTCATCGAGCACTCGTGGTTCGTCGGGTTCGCCCCCGCCGAGGCCCCCGAGGTGATCGTCTCCGTGCTCCTGGGGAACCCCGAGAGCTGGCACCTGCGTGGCCACGAGGCCGCCAAGCGATTGATCGATCGCGCCCTGTCTGCCAGCCGCCGTGAAAAAGATCGCACTGCATCCGTTGGGCCGTCCGCGCGCAAGCAGTGGTAGAATCGATTCATCGCCTGTTCGTCCGATATGGCGACCGTCTTGGAGGGGAATGATGACCGTCTATTGCCGTTTCGGCACCTCGATCGCAGCGACCGCTGCATCGCTCATCTGCGCCACGGCGCTGACCGCGTCCGCACAGAGCCAGGCGGAGATCGCCAGCAAGCTCAACGACGAGGGCAAGGCCCTCATGTACGAGGGCAAGTACGCCGAGGCGAGCGCGAAGTTCCGCGACGCCGGCGCCCGCGTCCCGGAGCCCAAGTACTTCTTCAACCTCTGCACGTCGAACTACCAGCAGGGCAAGTTCGACGAGGCGATCACGGCGTGCAACGCCGCCGACAAGCACAGCCCCTCGGCTGACCTGGCCGGCAAGATCTCCAAGCTGGTCGAGCGCATCAAGGCCGATGCGAAAGAGCAGAACATCGAGCTCCACCCGACGGGTGGCGGCGGTGGCGATCCGAACCTTCCCACCGACCCGACCAACCCGCCGGATCCGACCAACCCGCCGGATCCGAACAATCCGAACAATCCGAACAATCCGAACAATCCGAACACGGATCCGACGATGCGCCCGGGCTACACGCCAGCCGTTGGTCGTCCTCCCGCGCAGGGCCTGTTCAAGGGCACGACGTCGGACAACCTCTACACGTGGACGCTCGGCATCGATCTCTACGGCGGCGGCGGCAAGATCGGCCAGCCCAACTACTACGGCAACTCCAGCTTCGGCTTTCGCCTCAAGGGCGACTACATCCTTCGCAAGCCTCAGCGGATCGGTGCGCAGGTCTACCTGCAGTACACGACGTTTGGCGAGGGTGACGATCAGGTCGGGATGGGGACGCTCAATCTCAGCGTCATCGACTTCGGAATCGCCGGCTACAAGCACTTCTGCTTGCCGTCGTTCGAGCGCCTGTGCCTGACGCCACTCGCGGGTGTTCAGCTCGCGTTGATGTCTCCCGCCAATCAGACGGACGGCTACGGCGATACCGTCTTCAACTACTCGGCCCTCGGTGCACGCCTCGAGCTCGGCGCACACTTCGCGTTCGGCAGCCGCATGGAGCACGTCTTTGGCGTGGCGGTAGGCGTGAACGGCTACACAGCGGTGTTCTCGGAGCCGACCGATGGCTCTGGCTTCACGGCGATGGAGTGGGGCCTCGACAAGGGCGGCGGTGCTGGATATCTCGCTGTCGGTTACACGTACAGGTTCTCGACACCGCTCGGCAGCTCGCCGTTCGTGACGCTCGAGTAGGCCCCCGCGTTTTTGCGCCGCGCGGCGTCATCACGCTGCGCGGGATCGGGTAGAGTCTCCGCACTGCAATTTTGCAGTGTCTCCGACGGAGATTTCATGGCCACTCCAGATACGAAACTGACCGCCAAGCTCACGCTGCCCAACGGCAAGGAAGCGACGCTTCCCGTCATCTCGGGGACCGAAGACGAGCACGCGGTCGACATCACCAAGCTGCGCGGCGAGACGGGCTACATCACGCTCGATAGCGGGTACATGAACACGGGCTCGACGCAGAGCGCGATCACGTACCTCGACGGTGAAGAGGGCATCCTCCGCTACCGCGGCTACGCGATCGAGGAGCTCGCCGACCAGAGCGACTTCGTCGAGGTCAGCTACCTCTTGATCAATGGCAAGCTCCCCACCAAGGAAGAGCGCCAGAAGTTCTCGACGATGCTGACGAGGCATTCCCTCATTCACGAGGACATGCACCAGTTCTTCGCGGGCTACCCGCCGACCAGCCACCCGATGGCCGTGATCTCGGCGATGGTGACCTCGCTGTCGGCGTACTACCCCGACAGCCTCGAGCGTAACTCGTCGGTCGATCTCCACATCACGCGGATCCTCTCGAAGGTCCGCACGATCGCGGCGTTCGCCTACAAGAAGTCCATCGGCCAGCCGCTGATGTACCCGAAGAACTCGCTCAAGTACTGCGCGAACTTCCTCCACATGATGTTCGCAGTGCCGAGCGAGGAGTACCAGGTCAGCCCGGTCCTCGAGAAAGCACTCAACCAGCTCCTGATCCTCCACGCCGACCACGAGCAGAACTGCTCGACGTCGACGGTGCGCATGGTCGGCAGCTCCGGCGCGAACCTGTACGCGTCGATCGCGGGTGGCATCCTCGCCCTGTGGGGACCGCTCCACGGCGGCGCGAACCAGGCCGTCATCGAGATGCTCGAGGAGATCAAGGCCTCGGGCGGCGACTACAAGAAGTTCATCGATGACGTGAAGAACAAGCGCGACAACCGCCGCCTCATGGGCTTCGGTCACCGCGTCTACAAGAACTACGATCCGCGCGCGAAGATCCTCAAGAAGATGTGCGACGAGGTCCTCGCGCACCTGGGCGTGAGCGATCCACTGCTCGACGTCGCCAAGGGTATGGAAGAGATCGCGCTCAAGGACGACTACTTCATCTCGAAGAAGCTGTACTCGAACGTCGACTTCTACAGCGGCATCCTCTACCGCGCGATGGGCATCCCGACCGACATGTTCACGGTGATGTTCGCGCTCGGCCGGATGCCCGGCTGGATCGCGCACTGGAAGGAGATGGTCGAGGACAAGGACACCAAGATCGGTCGTCCTCGCCAGATCTACACCGGCCCGACGCCGCGCAAGTACGCGCCGATCGCCGACCGCTAAGCAGCGTCGCGCTGGCGAGGGCCGAGCCGACGATCAGCGGCTCACTTGCAGCCCTTCGACTGCACCTGACGCTTGTAGTCGCCCTGCACGTTACCGGGCGGATCGTAGTTGCAGACCCAGATGTCCATGCCGCGGCAGGTCGCCTTGCCGCAGCCGACGGCGGTCGTGCCCCGCCACACCACCTGCGTGAAGTGGCCGGTCGACATCGAGAAGCCACCGCGGCTGAAGTCGTAGTCTTTGACCTCGTCGTACCACATGGCCGCGACGGCATCTCCGTCGAGCGTGCCCGACGTCCCCGCGGCGAGGTTCTCGCCGTACGGACCGCCGCTGTGGTCGAACTTGCAGCCATCGGCCTTGAGGGAATTCGCCCACGCTTGCGCGACCTGCTCGAGCTTCGGCGACCACGCCAACGACGCAGCGCAATGATCCGCGCGGTAGCGATTGTGCGCGGCGAGGATCTGCGAGGCGTCCTTCGAGAGTCCTGCCGGTTGTGGTTGGGGAGGCGGTGGCGGCACGGGACGTGGCGGCGGTTCCGGGCGCGGTGGAGGTTCCGGACGCGGCGGTGGATCGGGCGGCGCCTTGGTCGCCCAGGGATCGGGATTGTCGGGCGCTGGCGGCGTGGGTGGCCGAGCCGGCGGTGGCGGCTCGGTGGCGTAGGGATCCGATGGCGTCGCGGGTGGCTGCGGGCGGTTCGGATCCATCGGCTCGGTCCACTGATCACCACCAGGCGGCCCCTGGGGCTGCGTAGGCTGTGCTGCCGGCCCCGCCGGCTGCTTGTCGGGGTAGATCGGGCCGCACGCGGCGACGACGACAATCCAGGTGAGGCGCTTCATTCGTGCTCCATACGGCCATAACGATCATGGCACGTCTGCGGCGCACGGGCTGGGCTTGAAACTTGGGGACGACCGGTCCAGATTCTGCCCGTGAACACGATCGTTGCGGAGACCACGTCGTCGGCCACCACCGACGGCATTCGGGTGCGCGTGCAGTCACAGTACTTGCCCGAGCAATCCGAGCCAGCGAGCGATCGCTACGTGTTCGCGTACACGATCACGATCGCGAACGAGGGCAAGCGCACGGCGCAGCTCCGCACGCGGCACTGGATCATCACCGACGCGCGCGGCTCGGTCGAGGAGGTCCGCGGCGACGGCGTCGTCGGCGAGCAGCCTCGCCTTTCCCCCGGTCAGAGCTTCCAGTACACGTCTGGCTGCGTGCTGACGACAGCCGTCGGGACCATGCACGGCACCTACCGGATGTGGTGCGACGATGGCAGCAGCTTCGACGCGGTGATCGCGCCATTCTCCCTGGCCTCGCCGTTTGCGGGTCGGGACGAGCTCAACTGACCGCGGTTTCGGCTAGTTACCCGCGCCGTCTGATGTAGGTAAAATGGTGCAAAACAAAACGCAAAGCCTTGGTCTAGGCTATGCGTCTAACGCTTTGTCCGTGGCGAACATCCCCCCGAAGGCGATGACTCATGCCGAGCGCGAAGCTGCGACCGCGAATGCGCTCGTGGATGCCGCGAAGGCGGGAGACCAACGCGCGTTCGAAGCGCTGGTGACGCGGTATCGCAAGCGCATCTTCGCGCTCGCGCTCCACATCACGGGCTCGGCGAGCGAAGCCGACGACATCACGCAAGAGGTCTTCCTCAAGGCGTATCGCGCGCTCGCGGACTTCGAAGGCCGCAGCCAGTTCTTCACGTGGGTGTACCGGATGACGGTCAACCGCTCACTCAACGCGCGCCGCGATCGCGCCCGCCGCGGGGAAGCCGACCTCGAGGACCCTCGTATCGAGATGGCCGTCGCGGTCGATGCGCGCAGCAATCCGAGTCGCGCCGCCGAGCTCCGCCAGACGTATGTGCGGCTGCTGCGCGCGCTCGATGCCCTCCCCGCCGACATGCGCACCACGGTGATCCTCGTGTCGCTACAGGGCATGGCACACGGCGAAGTCGCGATCGTGCAGAACGTCAGTGAAGGCACGATCGCGTGGCGCATGCACGAAGCGCGGCGCCGGATGCACGAAGCGATGGCGCCCGAGAAGTTGCAGCGCAAGCGCGACCTCTCCGCGGATCTGATGCGCGCGCTCGGCGAGCACGGGCTGCTCGTCCCGGTGATGCCCAAGGGTCGCGCGTAAGGTTTCGTTGGTCGCGGCGGAATAAATTTCAGATCGCATCGATCGCAGGCACGTTTTCGCTAGCGATGAGAGCGCTGATCGCCGCCAGCTTGCTGGCTTCCATGTTGTCGCCTGCACCGACCCACGCCTTCTGTGGGTTCTACGTGTCGGGCTCGAACAAGAAGATGTTCAACGACGCGACGCAGGTGGTGCTGATGCGCTCGGGGACGCGCACGGTGCTGTCGATGCAGAACGACTATCGCGGGCCGCTCGAGGACTTCGCGATGGTGATCCCGGTCCCGGTAGTACTCAAGGCAACCGATGTTCGTGTCGTGCCCAAGACGGCGTTCGATCACCTCGACTCGCTCGGCTCGCCGCGACTGGTCGAGTACTGGGAACAGGATCCCTGTCCGCCTCCGGAACCTCCGATGCCAACGATCGCAGCCCCGCGCGACTACCCGCAGCGTGGGGGCATGCCCGGGAGCATGCGCCCGATGCCGAAGCCGAGCAGTGTCGACAAGTCCGAAGACGAATCACGTCCGGAGCGGCAGCGCCCTGCCGTACCGCCCAAGCTCGCGAGCTTCGCGGTCAACCCGCAGACCGTGACCGCGGGCGTGGCGACCAGCCTGACCTGGACCTATAGCTTCGCGAACGAGCCGTGGCCGCCGCCGGCGTGCACCGTTGATCATGGCGTCGGTCAGGTGTGGCCGGGCGCGCAGAAGCCGCTGACCCTCGATGCGAGCTCCAACCTCACGTTGACCTGTGCGAACCAGGCCGGCAAGGACAGCAAGGAAGCGCGCGTCAACGTCGTCAAGATCGAGGCGAAGTTCGATGTCGCCGAGTACCAGATCCTGATCCTGTCGGCCGCCGAGGCCACGGGCCTCGAGCAGTGGCTCAAGCTCAACAACTACAAGATCCCCCAAGATGCCGAGCCGTTGCTCCGGCCGTACATCGAAGCCGGCAGCAAGTTCTTCGTCGCGAAGGTCAACCCGAACAAGGTGAAGATGGTCGATGGTCGCGCGGCACTCTCGCCGCTGCGCTTCCAGTACGACAGCGAGGAGTTCTCGCTGCCGATCCGCCTCGGCATGGCGAACTCGTCGGGCAAGCAGGACCTGATCGTCAACATCGTCTCGCCCGACAAGCGCTACGAGGTCGCGAACTACAAGAACGTCATGATCCCGACGAACTTCGATGTCAAGCCGGCCGTCAAGGAGCGGTTCGGTGAGTTCTACGCCGCGCTGTTCGACAAGACGCTCGAGAAGAACCCCGGCTCGGTGGTCACCGAGTACGCGTGGACCTCGCAGCCCACCGCCGTGCAGCAGGGCATCTACGGCGTGACCTGCGATCCGTGCCCCGAGGTCATCCCCGATGACCAGGACATGATCCAGCTGGGCGGCGACGTGATCGGCGGCGCGGTCAAGCAGGGTGGCTTCGTGCTGACGCGCCTGCACGCCCGCTATGGCAAGACGGACATGAAGGACGATCTGCGGTTCCGCGAGGCCAAGCCGATCACCGGTGGGCGCGAGGTGTGGAGCAAGA
>JANOPP010000291.1:0-9102 GCA_031421915.1 Myxococcales bacterium
CCGCAAGACCGACACACGTCGAGAGCTGCTCCGGGGTCACGCATCCCGCATGCACCTCGTCGCACACCAGGCCGACCGGACACGCGAGCCCGTTGTCACAGGGAACCAACTGTGAACGGATGCAGCCGACCAGAGCGAGCATCAGCCACGATCCCCGCACCATCGGTCGAGTGTATCAGCCGTACCCCCGAGCCGGCGCCCGGATACTCCTGCCTCATGCGGCGCGTACGCGGACGGTACCGAGCCAGCGCTCGAGGTCCTCGCGCGCGCGCTCGCTCATTCGCTGCTTGCGGTGGTCCTTGCGCACGCCGTCGAGCGGCGGGAGGAGGCCGTAGTTCACGTGGGTCGGCCCGTACTTGTAGCCGGGCTCGCGATACGCGGTGACGTGGTGGTGCGGATCCTTGAGCCCGATCGGCTTCATCGGGCCAAACCGCAACGTCTGCGCGCCGCGCAAGGAGGCGCCAGCGTCTATTCACCAGATGCGATCATGCAAGCGACCCGAGGGCGGTGCGCTGCGGCCCGACCCATCGTGTCGCATCGGCTCGCCAGGTGTCGGATCAATCTGGATGGCGAAAACTCGACGATTGAAGGCAGCATGTAGCTGGTAGACAATGCGGTCATGAGGCGGTTGCTGGTGGGCGGGGCGATCAGCCTGGTGGGGTGCTTTGGCCCGACGGTTCCGGCCGGCGTGATCTGCCCTGACGGGGTGTGTCCCACCGGCTTCGTGTGCGCGAACGCAACGATGACATGCGAGCGGTTTGACATCGATGCGCCGATCGGCGACGGCGCGCCGGAGAGCGACGCCCCCGACGACGCGCGGCCTGATGCCGCGACCGATGCCGCCCCGTCGTGCTTCGGTGCCGTGTTCGGCTCGATCTGCCTGCCCTCGCTCCCGTCATCCGCGTTCACGACCCTCATCCCGACCACGATCAACACCGATACCTCGAACGCTTGCGTCCCGTACACCGGAACCGCCTCACCTGGCCTGTGCGTCATCCCAGGGACGAGCGTGCAGATCAACTCGATCTTGAGCGCCACCGGCTCGCGGCCACTCGTGCTGCTATCGACCTCGGCGATCAGCGTCGACGGCACCATCGACGTCGCGAGTCACCGCAGTCCGGAGCCCACTGGCGCGGGCGCCGATCCCGTGACGTGCGTAGGCGGCAGCGTCGTCGAGCCGCAGGAGGGAGGCCCTGGGGGCAGCTTCAGCGGACGCGGCGGTTCGGGCGGCATCGGCGAAGGTCCGCCGCCAGGCCCCACCTCCGCCGTCGCGAGCGGTACGCCAACGGCGCTCCGCGGGGGGTGCCGTGGAGAAAACGGGAGCTTTGGAATCGGTGGCCGTGGTGGTGGCGCCGTGCGCCTGCTCGCGATGACGAGCCTCACGATCGATGGAACCATCAACGCCTCCGGAGCAGGTGCAACCCACGGTTCGGAGGACAACGGCGGCGGCGGTGGTGGCAGCGGTGGAATGATCGTACTCGAGGCGGCGTCGATCACGATCAACGGTTCCGTGTTCGCCAACGGCGGCGGAGGCGGAGCTGGCAATGACCTAGCAACGGATGGTTCCGATCCGTCGTCGCCGCAGGCTCCGGCACCAGGCGGAATCGACAGCGAGTTCGGCGCCAACGGCGGTGGTGGCTCGGCCGGCGCGAACCGCAGCGGCGGTGACGGAACTAGCGGCAATGACGGCGGCGGTGGCGGTGGTGGCGCCGCCGGCTTCGTTCGGATCGTGCCCGCGTACTCCGGCGGCGGTTCGGTCTCCCCACCTTCGTCGTAGCGTGATCTCGTGTGGTCGGGCGGTCGCGCGCCTGGATCTAGCGCATCAGCCGTACCCCCGAGCCGGCGCCTGGAGACCTCAGCCTCATGCCGCGCGAACGCGGACGGTACCGAGCCAGCGCTCGAGGTCCTCGCGCGCGCGCTCGCTCATTCGCTGCTTGCGGTGGTCCTTGCGCACGCCGTCGAGCGGCGGGAGGAGGCCGTAGTTCGCGTTGGTCGGCCCGTACTTGTAGCCGGGCTCGCGATACGCGGTGACGTGGTGGTACAGGCCACCGAGCATCGTCGTCGGGAACGGCGGCGGAACGGCGCGCCCGGTGATATCGCCGGCGAGCATCCACGCGACGACGAGGCCCATCGCACACGACTCGATGTAGCCCTCGACGCCGGTGAGCAGGCCGGCGAACCGGATGTCGGGCCGCGTCCGCAGCTCGAACCGATCACCGAGTCGCGACGGGGCGTCGATGTACGTGTTGCGGTGGATCGATCCGAAGCGGAGGAACTCCGCGCGACGGAGTGCGGGGATCATCTGGAAGATCCGCTGCTGCTCGGGATACGCGAGCCGGGTCTGGAAGCCGACGAGGTTGTAGGCGGTGAGGTACTTGTTCTCGGGGCGCAGCTGGACCACGGCCCACGGCCGGAACCCGGTCCGCGGATCCTTGAGCCCGATCGGCTTCATCGGGCCAAACCGCAACGTCTGCGCGCCGCGCTCGGCCATCACCTCGATCGGCATGCAGCTCTCGAAGTACTTGGGCTCCTCGAAGTCGTGCGGCAGGACCTTGCGACCACCGTTCACGGCCTGGACGAAGTCCTCGTACTCGCCCTTGTTGAGCGGACAGTTCACGTAGTCGCCGACGCCGGTATCACCGCCGGCGGCGCGCTCCTCGTTGCTGTCGCGATCCGGAGCATCGGAGTCGCGGCCCCACCGCGATGCGCGGAACGCGAAGTCCCAGTCGATCGACTCGGCGGCGACGATCGGTGCGATCGCGTCGTAGAAGTACATGCGATCGCCGCCGAGCTCCGCGCGGATCACGTCGCCGAGCGCGCCCTCGGTCAGCGGCCCCGTACACACGATCACCGGTCCGTCCGGCAGATCATCGAGACGACGGCGCTCGATCCGGATCCGCGGGTGCAACGCGAGGCGCTGCGTGATCGCGCGCGCGAACCCGAACCTCTCGACGGCGAGCGCCTGCCCGGCCGGTACCTTGTGTTGATCGGCGCACGCGATCACCATCGAGCCGCAGCGCCGGAGCTCGTGCTTGAGCAGGCCCGCGGGGGCGACCGGATCATCGCTGCGCAGCGAGTTCGAGCACACCAGCTCTCCAAGCAGCGGGCTCTGATGCGCCGGCGACATCGCGCATGGCTTCATCTCGACGAGTGCCACCCGCATGCCGAGCTCCGCGAGCTGCCACGCCGCTTCGCTGCCGGCCATGCCAGCACCGACGATCGTGACGTCGGGCGCCCACGCGGTCATCGCCCAACTCTACCCGTCATTTGTCGTCGCGATCGATGAGGACCGCGCGGGGAATCGAGCCCGGGTCCTCCGGTGGGTCGGCGATGAACTCCAGGCCGAGCCGGGTGTACGTCGCGCCGCAGACCGAGCAGCGGAAGAACACGTACTTGCGATCGCTATGCATCGGAGCCCGGCAGGTCTCGACCCGGCAGAGCTCGGTCGTGTCGCGCTCGTACTCGATGTTGCCACTCACGACGGAGATAGCGCAGAGATCATGGTCTCGAGCTCGCGCGTCACGGTCTCGATCGTCTCGCGCACGCTCGGGCTCAGCGAGAGCGGTCGAGGATCGAAGCTGCAGACGGTGCCGAACATCGTGCCGTCGGGCAGAAATAGCGGCACGCCGAGGTACGTCGACTGCTCGTCGCGCTTGGGGTGCGCCAGGGTTCGCGGATCCGTCCTGGCGTTCTCGATCACCAGCGTCGCCCCGGCGTTGCGGACGAGCGCACAGTACGACGCCGGAACCGTCGTCCCGAGCGGGTACGGGTCGATGGTCGGGTTCTCGCGGTCGTACGTCCACATGCTGATCAGGCGGTCGTTGTCGCCGAACCGGAGCAGCGACGTGAACCGGCACGGCGAGGCCTGATTGACCTCGGCGAGGATCGCGCGCACGTCGCGGACCGCAACAGTGGCCGCCGGTGCCGGGAGCGCACAGATCGCGACGATCAGATCGCTGATCCGAGCCGGCTTGAGGAGGTGCTTCGCGAAGCCAGCGGCGAACGCTGCCTCGCGATGCGCCTGGCCACCGTGACCGGTCAGCGCGATGCCGGGCAGCATACCGAGCCCAGGCGCCTCGCGAATCCGGGCGAGCAGCACGAAGCCGTTCATCTCGGGCAGGTTGAGATCCGAGATCATGATGTCAGGCGTCCACGCCTGGATCACCTCGAGCGCCGCCTCGCCGCTCGCCGCGCCCTTCACCTCGGCACCGTGATACGCGAGCCCCTCGCACAACAGATCGCGTCCGTCCTCGTCATCCTCGACGAGCAGTACCCGCCGACCGCTCAGCGTACCCATGGGCGTTACCCTACCCTACGGATCCTGGACGAGCTTGCCGTCGCGCGGCCGGAAACGGACTCCACACGCTGTGCAGCGATGCGCGAACTGGGGGTCGATCTCGAGCTCGCCCTTGCGGCACGCCGTGCATGGGATCCGCTGACGCTGCGCGAGCGTCGCGGCCGATAGCCCGAGGACGGCAATCCCGATCACGATGCCCAGGGCGAAGATCATTCGTCCGTCTTCCGCTCCACGAGCCGCGCTGTCGGAATCGGCTCCTTCGCGCCGGCGAGCCACGCGGCACGTGTCATCAGGCCAGTCCCGAGCGGCTTCACGAACTGCTCGTGGCAGTGATCACACTCGTACTCGGCCCACGTCGCGGAGTCCTGCGCGTTCTCGTCGATCCTCGCCGCGACCGCACCGCCCGTCATCGCGAGCGCCTTGTGGCTACAGCCCGGACACAGCTGACGTCGCCGACCGAGGACGAACCCCGTCAACTTGAGGACTGTCGGCACCACGAGCAGGAACGCGATGAGGCCAACGAAGACGAGGAACGACCCCGGCACTAGGCCGCGTTCTCCTCCGCGTCCTCGACGCCCTGCTTCCAGTCGCACTCCATACAGCGGAGCGTGACACCGCTCTTGTTCTCCTTCTTGAGGACGAACTTCTGGTTACAGATCGGGCACGGCTGCGGGACCGGCTTGTCCCACGCAACGAAGTCGCACTGCTTCTTTGCCCAGTTCGAGCAGCCGTAGAACGGCTTGCCGCGGCGCGACCGCTTCTCGGCGATGAACCCACCGCAGCCCTGGCGCGGACACTTCACGCCGAGCGAGATCGGCTTGGTCGTCTTGCAGTCGGGATAGCGCGTGCAGGCGAGAAAGCTGCCGAACCGGCCGCGCTTGATCGTCATCGGTGCCGCACACTCTTCGCAGATCTCGTCGGTGGTCTGCGGCGGGACCTTCTCCCACGTGCCATCGAGGTTCTTCACCACCTCCATGGTGTTGCGACACTCGGGATAGCCCTGGCACGCGAGGAAGCTGCCGTTGCGCCCCCACTTGATGACCATCGGCTTGCCGCACTTCTCGCACACCCACTCGGTCGCGATCTCCTCGCGCTTGACGTCGCGCATCTCGGCGCGTGCCGTCTCGAGCTCGAGCTTGAACGGCGCGTAGAACCCGCCGAGCAGCGCGCGCCAGTCCTGCGATCCGTTCTCGACGTTGTCGAGATCCGACTCCATCTTCGCGGTGAACGCGCTCGACACGATCTCTGGGAAGCTCACGACGAGCAGTCCGTTGACCAGGATCCCGAGCTCGGTCGGCCAGAACCGGCTCTCCTTCTTCTCGACGTAGCCACGGTCGACGATCGTCGACATGATCGCGGCGTACGTCGACGGACGGCCGATGCCATTCTCCTCGAGCTCCTTGACGAGCGACGCCTCGGAGAACCGCGGCGGTGGCTGCGTGAAGTGTTGCTCGGGGCGCACGCTCTCGAGCGTGATCACGTCACCGACCTCGATCGGAGGGAGCAGACGATCGGCAGCGTCGGCGAGCTGCGCCGCGGCGTCGTCGGTCTCGGCGACCTCGTACACCTTGGTGTAGCCGGCGAACTTCATCACCTGACCGGTGGCACGGAGCACGGCCTCGCCGCGATCCATGTCGACGGTCGTCGCGTCGTACACGGCGGGCACCATCTGCGACGCGACGAAACGCTGCCAGATCAGTGTGTAGAGCTTCACGAGCTCGTTGCCCTCGGGGTGCTCGGCGAGTGCGACGGCGACCTTCTCGGGCGTCCACTCCATCAGCGTCGGGCGGATCGCCTCGTGGGCGTCCTGCGCGCGCTCCTTGTTGCCGTACGTGTTGACCGTCTCGGGCAGGTACTCGGTACCGTACGTGTCACCGATGTACGTGCGCAGCGCTGTCAGCGCATCGTCGGAGACACGCGTCGAGTCGGTACGCATGTACGTGATGAGACCGGTCGGCCCCTCGTCGCCGAGCTCGACACCTTCGTAGAGGCGTTGAGCGAGCGCCATCGTGCGCTTCGCGGAGAACCGCAGCTTGCGCGCGGCGTCCTGCTGCAGGCGGCTCGTGATGAACGGAGCTTGCGCCTTCTTGCGGCGCTCCTTCTTGTCGACGCTCGACACCAGGGCTGTGCCGGCGTTGAGCTCGGTCGCGATCGCGTGCGCTTCTTCGGTGGTCTTGGGCTCGGCCTTCTCGCCCTTCCACTTCCAGATCCGCGCCTCGAACGGCGGCGGCCCGGACGGAGGCGATCCAGCGGACGCGGGCGAGGCGGGATCGACCGCCCGGCAGGTCACGTCGACCGACCAGTACTCCTCGGGCTTGAACGCCTTGATCTCGTCATCGCGCTCGCACACCAAACGAACGGCGACCGACTGCACGCGACCCGCGGACAGTCCACGCTGGACCTTGTTCCACAGGATCGGGCTGATCTCGTAGCCGACGAGCCGATCGAGGATCCGGCGCGCCTGCTGCGCGTCGGTCTTGTTCATGTCGATCTCGCGCGGCGCCGCGATCGCGAGGGCGACGCCCTTCTTCGTGATCTCGTTGATCAGGATGCGCTTGAGGTTCGTGTTGACGTCCTTGATCTCCTCGGCAATGTGCCAGGCGATCGCCTCTCCTTCGCGATCCGGATCGGATGCGAGGTAGACCGTCTCGTTCTCACGAGCGGCCTTGCGGATCTCGATGACGACCTTCTTCTTGCCCTCGATCACCTCGTACGTCGGCTCGAAGTTGTTGTCGAAGTCGACGCCGATCTTCGACTTGGGAAGATCGCGCACGTGACCGACCGACGCCTTCACGACGTAGCCGGAGCCGAGGTACTTCTGGATCGTGCGCGCCTTGGCGGGCGACTCCACGACGACGAGTGCCGAGCCCGGCTTCACCTTCTTGGGCTTCCGCAGGCGCTCCTGGGCCTCCATCGCCTCGGCCTCCGCGTCGGACGCGCGCGCCTTCTCCTTGCGCGCAGCCTTCGCCGACTTGGCTGGCGACAACGCCTTCTTCGCCTTGGTCTTGGTCTTCGTGTTCTCGGGCGCTTCGACGACGGCGGCTCCCTCGATTGCAGCCGCCTTGGTCTCCTTGACCTTCGCAGCCTTCGCGCCCTTGGCAGGCTTCGCGGCCTTCCCAGCCTTGTCCTTCACCGGCGGCTCGTCCTTCGACGATTTCGGCGCAGCCTTGGCACTCGCCTTTGCAGGCGCCTTTGCAGGCGCAGCCTTGGACTTCGCGGCCCCTTTGGCCTTCGGCTTCGCCTTCTTGTCGTCTTTACTCACTGCTTCCTCGCTGGGAACGAGCTCTCGATCAGAGGCAGCGCGCGCAAGACTGCGCGCACCGCAAGGCCGGTATGGCGGACGATCGCGTCGACTCCAATGACGCCCGCGGCGATCGCATCACGCACCTGCGTGGCGATCGGATCGAGAGGAGCTGCAACCCGGTGGCGGAGCTGCCCCCGTGCTGCGAGCTCGGCATCGACTTCGTTCTCGAGAACGCCTGCACCCTCGGCGAGCAGGCGGTCGCAGCCGCGGCTGCCCGGCCACGCCGCGAGCACGCGACCGAGCTCGACGGCCGCACACGCGGTCGACAGCGAACCCGAATGAATGTCGGCTTCGATCACGAGGACCGCGTCTGCGAGCGCGGCGATCAATCGGTTGCGCTGGATGAACGTGGAAGGCCGCGGCACCATGCCATCCGGGAACATGCTGACCAGGGCACCACCGTGCGCGAGGACCTGGGCGAACAGCGGCGCATGGCGTAGCGGGTACATGACATCGACGCCGGTGCCGAGCACGACGGTGGTGGTGCCGCCGCCGGCGAGCGCGCCGCGATGCGCGGCACCATCGATCCCGAGCGCTCCACCCGACACGATGCGAACGCCGCGCGCTGCGAGGTGCTTCGCGACCGCATGCGCGCGGTTCATGGAAACCTGCGTCGCCGCGCGCGCTCCAACGATCGCGACCGCCGCCTGATCGGCGCCGAGCTCGCCGCGAACCCGCACCTCGCGCGACCAACCGAGCGCTTCGAGGCGCCGGGGAAACCCTCCCGAGGTCAGCACGTGTGTGGTCACAGGGGGAATGCAATTAGCCACCTGCGACCGCCCCGTCAAGTGCGAGAGAGGCCGGATGAGCAATTTCGACCAGTTGGCCGACTGCCCCTCCTTATATACGGTGCGTGCGCCGCTGACAGATCAGGTAGGTGCGGTCACTTGGGGACCTGCATCATCACGAGGTCGCCGACGCTCATCTCCTGGACCGAGAGCGTCACGAGCCCGACCGACATCTTGTCGCCGACCTCGACCACGACGATCTCGCCGAGCGCGCGCGCCGGGAACCGGCGGTCATCGCGACCGACCTCGCTCGACATCGTTTCGGGGAGCGCGTCACCGCGGCGAACGACCGTCATCCGGTTGCCGACCGCAACGCCGGTGCTCTTGCCGAGCGAGATGAACACGACCTCTCCGTCGCCGATCAGCTGATCGCGTGTGAGGATGCCGACGACCGTTCCCTGTGCATCGACCTTCGGCGCGACCGGCGGGACCGTCTTGTAGCCCTTCACGAGCGGACCGACGAGCGCCCCGCGCTCGATCTCCATGTTCGCGCTGGTGATCACACCGCGCGCGCGCTTCTTGTCCTTGACGCTCACGACCTCGAGCGTGCCGAGCACCGTTACGTAGGCGCCGAACACCTTGTCGCCCTGCTTCGCCTTGGAGCCAGGCACATAGATCGAGTACCGCTGACCAACCTGCGGAGGCTTCCCATCGGGGTAGCTCAGGTACACCGAGTCGCCATCGCCAAGCAGCGCCTTCTCGTCGACGGCGCC
>JANOPP010000292.1:0-20133 GCA_031421915.1 Myxococcales bacterium
TGGCGAACGTCAACATCGGGCAGGAGTGCAACGCGTTCTTCGACGGCAAGTCGATCAACTTCTTCCAGTCGAGCGAGAAGTGCCAGAACACGGGCCTGCTCCAGGACGTCGTGTTCCACGAGTTCGGTCACGCGCTCCACACCGCCGAGATCATCGAGGGCGTCGGAAAGTTCGACGGCGCGATGAGCGAGGGTGCCGCCGACTTCCTCGCTGCGAGCATCACCAACGACTCCGGCATGGGCCGCGGCTTCTTCTACGGCGACGCGCCTCTCCGCGAGCTCGATCCTGTAGATCTGGAGTTCCGGTGGCCCGAGGACGTCAAGGCGATCCACCACACCGGTAAGATCTACGGCGGTGCGCTGTGGGATCTGCGCAAGGCGCTGATCACCGCGCACGGCGAGGCCGAGGGCAACCGGATCGTCAACAAGCTCTACGTCGGCACCATGCGCCGCTCGATCAACATCCCGACGAGCCTGATCGAGGCACTGATCGAGGATGACACCGACGGCAACCTCGACAACGGCTCGCCGAACGAGTGCTTGATCCGCGAGGCGTACGGTCGCCACGGCCTGCGCACGGCGACCGGCCTGGTCGCGGCTCCTGGTGCGATCGCGGAGCGCGCGGGCTCGACGGTGGTGCGCATCAACGTCACCGGCCTCAGCACGCGCTGCACGAGCGATCAGATCGAGAACGTCACGCTCGAGTGGAAGCCGACGGGCAGTACCGTTCCGATGGCGGGCTCGACGATCGCGCACCCGAGTGTGCCCGGTGAGTACTGGGCCCAGCTTCCGCTCGCCCGCGACGGCAAGGTGTTCTATCGCGCGCGCGTGAAGTTCATGGACGGCTCGATCTTCACGCTGGCTGACAACCTCGCCGATCAGTTCTACTCGCTCTACCAGGGCGAGACCGTCCCGCTGTACTGCACGAGCTTCGAGGACAAGGACCCGTTCACCGACGGGTGGACGACCGGTACGACGAACGCGGACATCCCGTCGCCGTGGGCATGGGGTGAGGCGATGGGCGGCTCGACCGACCCGCAGGTCGCGTACAGCGGCAACAAGTTCGTCGCGCAGGAGCTCGGCGGCGACTACCTGCCGGGCATGGGCTCGTGGGTCAAGATGCCGCCGATCAACGTCGGCCGCTGGACCGATGTCCACCTCCAGTACCGGCGCTGGCTCGCCTCCGAGGACAGCCACTTCGACCAGGCGCGCGTCATCATCAACGACAAGAAGGCGTGGATCAACAACACCGCGAACACCGGCGACACCAGCTCGCTCCATCACATCGATCGCGAGTGGCGGTTCCACGACGTTCCGCTGTCGGGCTACGTCGCGGGCAACGTGTTCACCGTTGGCTGGGATCTCCACGCCGACGAGGGCCTCCACCTCGGTGGCTGGCACATCGACGATGTCTGCATTGTCGCGAACGTCAACTCCGTGTGCGGCGACGGCGTGCGGACCCCGACCGAGGGTTGCGACGAGGGCGTCGCGAACGCCGACAGACCCAACACGTGCCGGACCTACTGCCTTCGCCCCGCGTGCGGCGACAAGATCGTCGACGCCGAGGAGGAGTGCGATCACGGCGAGGCCGATGCGACCTGCTCGGCGTCGTGCCAGGACATCGAGCTACCGACCCTGGGCGGCTGCTGCCAGACCGGGGGCGGGAGCGCGGGCCCGCTTCTCCTCGGGATCGCCGTCGGTGGCCTGGTCTTGCGACGCCGCCGCCGCGGGTAGGCCAGAAAATATCGGTTGTCCGCGGGCCCGGTCTGGGAGATGGTCCGCCGCGATGATGAAGGCCATTTCGTGCATGCTTCTGCTCGTCGTGTCCGCCTGCGGCCCGTCGGGGCGCGGTGATGACGAAGGCGGTGTCGATGCCGCGTACTCGGGACCGACGGGCATCCTCCGCGGTCGCGTCTGGGCCCCCGGCCTCGCACCCGGCCTGACCACGGTCGGCGAGGAGGTTCCGGTCGCCGGCGCTGCGGTCTACACGACCTCGGTTCGCCCGCCGCCGATCCCGGCCGGCGTCTACTGCGAGCCGTGTCAGGCCGCACCGGCCGGCGCCGTCCTCAGCGATCACCTCGGCTCGTTCGTGGTCCCCGACGCGCAGCCCGGCAAGCGCTGGCTCGTGATCCAGAAGGGCCAGTTCCGTCTCGAGCAGGAGCTCGACATCACGACCACTGACATCACGCTCGACACCGCGCAGACGACGTTGCCGTCGGTGATGGATCAGGCGAACGGCAAGTGGATCCCCCGGATCGCGATCGCGGCCGGTAGCTACGATCCACTCGAGAGCATCCTTGGCAAGATGGGCATCGGCACTGTCGACGCGCAGGGCACCTACACCGCGACGCAGGGGAAGCTCGATCTCGTCGACAACGGCGGCGCCTCGCTCGGCTCGACGATGACGCTCGAGTCACTCGTCCGCGATCCGAACAAGCTCGCGAGCTATCACATGGTGATCATCCCGTGCTCGGGCGATCAGTTCACGAGCGCACTCCAGGATCAGCAGGTCCTCAAGAACATCCGCGACTACGTGAAGTCGGGCGGCAAGCTCTACGTCACGGACTGGTCGGGCGAGTGGATGGACAACGTGTTCCCGCAGCAGGTCCAGCTCGGCGAGGGCGGCTTCGGTGGCTTCGGCGGCATGATCGACACGCCGGCCTCGGCGTACGCGACGCTCAACGACTCGTGGAACTCGTCGCAGTTCGGCACGGCCGACGGCGATGCGTACGACTCGCCCGATGCCGATGCCGTCGACCCGGGCCTCGCATCGTGGCTCGGCGCGCAGAGCGGTCCGAACCCGTCGAGCACGACCACTGCGCCGATCAACTCGCACGACTTCGAGGCCGTCGACAACTGGAACTACATCCAGCAGCTGTCGCCGGTGACCGTCGGCGACAACAACGGCACGCCCGTGATCGATACGCCGAAGGCGTGGGTCACTGGCAGCGGAGGCACCGGCGGTCGCCACGCACTCACCGTCACGTTCGAGCCCGCGGGCTGCGGCCGCGTGATGTTCTCGACCTATCACACGACGCCGGGCGCTCACGCGGGCCTCTACCCGCAGGAGCGGGTCCTGCTCTATCTCCTCATGGAGATCGGCGTGTGCAGCGACAACCCCGTCATCCTCTGATCGATCTGATCTAGGGGCACGGGTCGGTGATCGCGCCTGGCGCGGGCACCGTCGGAACACCGTCGCGCAGGTAGCTCTCGAGGAAGCAGCCGTACTGGTGCTTCACGCCCGCGTTCTGGCGATAGAGATAGTGCGAGCTGATGATGCCGTCGCCGGGGAACTGCACGACGACGCGCGTCTTGCCGCCGCGGTTGCCCTTGACCGGATATGTCGCGACTCCGTCGAGGTCGTCGAAGGCGAGGGCGTCCTGCATGGTCGGCCATACCGTCGTGCCCGCCTGCTGGTTGCCGTACGCGAGCGCGGACGCGTCGTAGATCTCGTTCGGGAAGTTCTCGTCGTCCTTGCCGACGGGCTCGTAGACGTGGCGGATCGGCATCGTCGGGAGCGGGCGGCGACCGAGGCGCGCCATGTAGATGAGCGGCTCGGCGATCTCCCAGCCCAGCGCCAGCGTATCGAGCGCGGGGTGGACGAACACCAGAGTTGCATCGTCGAGGCCGAGCGCCGTGCCGAGCAGCGCGCGCGCCCCGGGAATGAGCGACGTCTGGAGGATCATCAGGTTCCAGAACCCGCCGGCACCCGTCGGGACGAGCGCACCAAAGCGTGGCTCGACGGCGCCGATCATGTTCGTGTACATGCCGCCCATCGACTGGCCGCCGAGCGTCAGCGTCGCGGGATCGAAGTGATGCGTGTTGCCAGCCGGCGCGGGAAGGCCGCAGCCGGCCAGGGTTGCGTGTGGGATCTGGAGCGCGAGCAGGGCGTCGAGGAACAGGCGCTGCTCGAACACGCCCTGCTGGAACGTCGACGGCATCGCCGACAGGTTGTTGATGTTGAGGTAGGCGTAGTCGCTCGCACCGATCAGGCGCTCGGGGTTGACCGGCATCGCCGACGACGCCGATGCGATCCCGTGGAGCGCGACGATGTAGCCGGGACCCTTGCCGGGCTCGGGCATGTCGGCCGGCGTCGACGCGTAGCCGAGATCGACGATGCCCGTCGACAGACCGCCGGAGCCGTGGACGAACTGATAGAGCGGCCAGCCAGTGGTGGGCATCGCGCGCCTGGGCAGCGTGATCGTCAGCGGGATGGTCAGCGTCCGCTGCATCATCGGGACGTCGCTACCGTCGAGGTCCAACCGACCCTCGTTGTCGAACGGCGGCATGCCCTTCTGGAACTGCGGCATCGTGATCGTGCCGCTGAGCTGGCAGAAGCCATCGAGCGTCGCGCCGCCGACAAGCGCGAGGTTGTCGACGGTCGGGCTGTACGCGGCGCGGATCGCCTCGGACCGCTTGTACGTTCGCTCGACCTCGTCGCCCGTCGTGAACACGACCGCGGCCAGGACGTCGGCCTTGGCGATGCCTTTGCTCTCGAGCGCGGGCCACAGGGGTGCGTGCAGCGTCGCGGCCGCAGCACCGCGTGAGCCCGACGGTGTCTTGCCGGCAGCGAGCGCGGCGAACGCGGGCGCCGGCGAGAAGCCTGGGGCGAACGCGGAGCGAACGACGTACGCGTACAGCGTGCCGGCGCGCAGCACGATGCCGGGCCGTGGAGCGAAGGCGACGAGGTCGCTGGTCACGTAGGGATCGGGCGCGAGCGTGGTCGCGACGACCGGGTACTCGGTGCCGAGCTCGGGAGAGTTCGGGTCGATGTCGATCAGCGCGACGCCCGGATCGCCGGGCAGGAGCACGTCGGTGATCGAGCGCTCGGGGACCGGCGCGGTGAATCGCACGTACGCGACCGGCATCACCGGCCAGCCGCGGCGATCGTTGACCGTCGCGAGCAGCGCGTTCAGGATCGGTACGTTGCGCGGGTTCGGGAACCCCGTCATGTCGGGCGCGCCCGAGTCGGCGAGCCGCAGATCCGACGGGAACGGCAGGTTCCAGAACGTCTCCGGCTCCGCGATCGAGCCCTCGAGATCGAAGTAGACCGTGTTGCCGGGCGCGTCGTCGCCACATGCAGAGGCGGCGAGGAGGAGCACGAACAGCGATCGCATCGCGCGAGTCTATCAGCCAGAGACAGTCGTACGGGGCTTCCGTCGCCGCGGAGGTGTCGTGGCGCACGTCCGGACTCGATCGATGATGGTCAGCGCGAGGTTCGCGTCCTCGGGAAGGAACTGAACGCCGTCAGCGAACATCGCCCGATCGCGCGGCGTCACCGCGCCGATCACGACGAGCTGTGCGGCGTGGTCGGACTCGAGGCCGCGCGCGTACATACACAGCTCGAGCGCGTTCATCACGCCACGCAGCGACGAATCGATGAGGACGAGGTCCGGGTGGTCGCGGTTGAGCTTGTGCGCCGCATCGGTACCCTCGCTCGCGATCTCGACGGCGGCGGCGGAGTAAGCACGGCGCGCGAGGCTCCACATCCAGCGGGCGCGGGCGGTGTCGTCGTCGACGACCAGCACGCGGATCGTTCGCGAGTGCGTGCCGACGCGCTCGATGATCGCATCGACCTGCGAGAGCACCTCCTTCGCGGAGGGCGGCCGCGCCGCCGGCTGTTTGGACAGGAGCCACTCGACGAGATCCGAGAGATCGACCGGGAGGTCCGTGCGGAGGTCCGCGAGCCGCGGCGGTGGTTCGTGCGCGTGCCCGCGGAGCTCGACCTCGCGCGAGTCGTCGGCGAACGGCGGCGTGCCGCGCGCGAGCTCGATCGCGATGCAGCCAAGGCCGTAGAGATCGATCGCCTCGGCAGCCGCGGGGTCGCCCGCCTCGACGGTGCCGCGAATCACCTCGGGTGCGCGGATCTGGCCGAGCGGTCCGAAGGCGGGCACCTGTCCCAGCGACAGCCGCCCGAGCACGAGGCGGCCCTCCGCGTCGTCCGCGATCGTCGCGCCGGAGATCTCGCCGATCGCGATCCCACACTCGTGCGCGTGCGCGACGGCGGCGATCAGCGTGCGCAGCTTGCGGAGGTACATCTCGGCCGACAGCGGGACCTCGAGCCGGTCGCGCAACAGCTTCGAGACGATCCGCTCGCCGACGATGTACTCGATGCCCAGGTGTTGCCCCATCCCGTAGATCGCGACGGCGCACGGATCGCGGACCGCCGCGCACCGCCGGGCCTCGAGGATCATCGACGGCATCCCGGGGTCGCGCCAGCCGAGCTTCAGCGCGACGAGTCGGTCGAGCATCATGTCGCGCGCCTCGAACACGATGCCGGTCTCGGTCCGCGTGATCTCGTCGCGGATCGTGTACGTGCCGGCGACGACATCGCCGTGGACGACCGCGGGGGTCGAGCTGTCCCGGTACCCCGGGGAGAGCTCCATCATCGTGTCCATCTTCTCATGCGAAGCATCACGTTTCGAGCAAGCGCCACATGTACCAGGCTGCGACGCTGCGGAAGGGGCGCCACGGAGCCGCCAGCTCGAGCATTCGCTTCGGCTCCGGGAGCTTGCGCAGCTTGAAGTGCTTCTGCATCCCCTTGCGCACGCCGAGATCCCCGACGGGGAGCACGTCGGGACGCGCGAGCGCGAACATCAGGAACATGTCGACGGACCACGGCCCGATGCCGCGCACGGGGAGCAGCACCGCCGAGACTTCGTCGTCGGTCAGCTTCGGCAGCTTCGCGGGGACCAGCTTGGCCTCGACGACATGGCGCGCGAGGTCCCTGATCGCCGCGGCCTTCGCGCCGGACAGGCCCGCAGCGCGGAGTGAGGTATCGGGCATCGCGAGGATCGTCACAGGCGCAGGAAACGCACGGTTCGGAAACAGGTCGAGGACGCGGCCCCAGATCGTCTCGGCGGCCCTGGTCGAGAGCTGCTGGCTGACGATCGCGCGCGCGAGTGACTGCACGGCGTCCGTGGTCCGCTTCATCGTCGGAAGGCCGTGCTTGTCGATCAGCGGAGCGAGGCGCGGATCGGCCTTCGCGAGATGAACGACGGCGGACCTCCAGTTCACGACGATAGACTATCGCTACGGCCGCCCGGGGTCACCGCTGGTACGTCGTTGGCCACGTGTCGGGATCCGCCGCGACTCCGGCTTCGAGCGCCTCGAGCGGATCGGGCGCGGTGTAGTCCTTCATCCCTGGCTTCGTCATCGGGACGCCGGTCGGCGAGAACTCCACGGCCTTGGGAAACAAGGAGCTGACCGCATCGATGCCGGCGCTGGCGCCGCGTGCCCCACCGTGGATCGCGCCACCGACCACCGATCCGGACGAGAAGCCGTAGTCCTCGTCGATCCATCCGGCGAGCGCTCCCACGCCATCGAGAGCCAGCTTGGCCACCGAGCCGGCCACGGGATACGCTACCTCCATGCCCGCGAAAGCCGCATCGCCCATCGCCGTGTAGCACTTGTTGTCGGCCATCGGCGCGTCGACGCCGCATTGATCCCTGTTCTGGTACATCGTGACGCCCGCGGAGGCGCCGCGCAGCGCCGGACCGGCGGCGCCGACCCACGGGTTCTTGGTCTCGGTTGCGGCGAAGTCGAGGATCCCCCCGCCCATCTCGAGGAAGCCTTGCCCTACGTCCTCGCCGCCCATGAACTTCCCGAAACCTGACGCGAAGTTACCGGCGGCGCCCAGGAGGCCGCCGGTGCCCTTGCCAATCCTGCCCGTTTCCTTCGCGGCGCCCGCTATGTTGCCGGCGTGCGTCCCGATCGCCCCGATCCCTTCACCAACCTTGGGTAGTGGAGTGTCCTTGTAGCCCATGAGCCTATGAGGAACGCTTCTGGGCCAAGTCGCAGAGGTATTCTTTGAATTGATGTGCGACACGCGCTCGACACCGCCCTCCACGGACCATGGATAGCTGGTCAGCTCTCGGAGCTTCGCTCGTCTCGTTCGGCGCACAGACGACGGAGCGTGGGAACTACGTCGCCCAGGTCGGCGACGTCCGCGTCCTCGTCTATCGCACCCACTTCGATCGAACCGACTACCTCGGGTTCATGGTGGCGATCGCCCCGATCGCGATCTGCGATCCCGCTCGGATCCTCACGCTGTCATCGTCGCTCGCGAGCGCGCCGCTCGTGGTCAACCAGATCGTCTCGCTGCGCCACCTCGTGCCGCGCGAGGCGCTGGATCTGGACCTCGTGCGGCGGACGATCGCGACGATCGCGCACGATGCGGTGGTGTTCACCGCCGCGATCGGCATTGCTACCGATCCATCCAGCCTCGAGGGCTTGATCCACTACGTCGACTGACTCCAGGGCCAGCGCTCGATGATCGCTGCGCTGCCGAGGCCGGCCGCACCGCTCACCGCCACCGCCGCGTAGCGCGCACCGCGCCGCTCGAGCTCGTCGATCGCGTCGACGAGGAGCACCGCACCGGTCGCACCGTACGCGTGACCGAGGGCGATCGTGCCGCCATTCGGATTCAGCCGATCGTGGTCGAGATCGAGGTCTCGCATGAGGCGAACGCACAGGGCGGCGAAGGCCTCCGCGAACTCGACGACGGCGAGGTCGGCGGCGCGCAGCCCGGCCTTGGCGAGCGCGCGCTCGAGAGCGGTCTGCCCGGCGGTGAGCATCGTGACGGGATCGCCGGCGCACGTGGCGGTCGCGACGATCCGAGCGCGCGGCACGAGGCCGAGCCGATCGGCCGTGGCGCGGTCACCGATCGCGACGAGCGCGGCAGCATCCGCGAGGCTGGGTGACGAGCCGCGCGTGTGGAGGTGCCGGATCGCGGTGAGCTGCGGGTAACGGGCGAGGGCGATCGCGTCCTGGCCGAGCTCGCCGAACAGGGGTGGCAGGGAGGCGAGCTCGTCGGCGGACGGCTGGTACGCGACGTTCTCGTCGTGATCGAGACCACCGACCGGAACGATCGAGCGACGGTGACCCTCGGCTCGCGCGCGCACGGCTTTCGCGCGCGTGGTCGCGGCGTAGCGATCGCAGGCTTCTCGCTCGATGCCTTCGAGCGTCGCGACGAGATCCGCGGCCACGCCCATGTGGATCGTGCCGGCGGCTGCCATCACCTCCGGATCCGCGTACAGCGGTCCGTGATCCGAGAAGGTCGGGACGCGAGAGACACTCTCGACGCCACCGGCGACGATCAGCGACGCATCACCGCCGCGAACGCGTGCCGCGGCGAGGTTGATCGCATCGATCCCGGAGGCGCAGAACCGGTTGATCGTGACGCCGGGGATGGTGACGTCCCAGCCCGCGAGGAGCGTCGCCGAGCGCGCGAGGTTCGCGCCCTGATCGCCGGTCTGGGTGGCGCAGCCGAGGATGACGTCGTCGATCGGCGTGCCGGCGAGCCGCGGGCCGAGCTCGGTCAGGAGACCGGCGACGAGGCGGACGGGTGTGATCTCGTGCAGCGCACCCTTCGGCGAGCCCTTGCCACGCGGCGTGCGTACGCCCGCAAGGACGTAGGTCACGCAGGGGTCCAGCACGCGTGCGTGCCGCTCGAGATCCGTTCGGGCAGCGCGATCCGCGCGATCGGACCCGCCGCGATGTCGCGCGCGTCGAACACGTGGCACTCGGAGGTGTCGTTCCGCAGGTCCGAGACGAAGGTGATCGCGTAGCCGTCGTCCTCGGCGCGCGCGCCGATCCGCGGCGCCATCGCGGTCTCGCTCGCGAACACGTCGGTCGGCCAGTCGAACGCCTGGACCGCACCGGTCTCGAGATCGAGGCGGCGAAGGCCGGCGAACAGGAACCAGCCTGGCTTCGCGGTCATCGTCCACGCGTAGCGATGGCGGCGGCCTCCGACGCGACCGTTGATCGACGGGAACTCGCTGATCTCGTCGAACAGCCGCTCCTCGCGGACGGTGCCGGTGGCGAGATCCAGGCGCCAGCGATGCGGCCGCGCGCCCATCGAGCGAACATCGACCATCTTCTTGAGCCCTGCCCACGGTCCGTCGGCGGGATCGGGGACCGGCATCGGATCGGTCTGGAAGTACCCGTCGAGGACGATCGTGGTCCCGTCCTCGAACGCGTTGATGAAGTGCAGGACGTAGGTCGGCGCCGCCTCGAACCACCGCACGTCGCCGCCGCGCCGGGGCACCACACCGAACCGCGTCGGCAGGTGCGGGTACCAGCGCGGGCGGTGGACGCCCTTCGCGAGCAGCTCGGGATCCCAGAACAGCGGGAAGTCTCCGACGATCGCGTAGTGCTCCGTGAACGCGATGTCATGCGGGAGCCGCGCGCCGGGCAACGCGACGGGCTGCTCGTGGATCATCGCGCCGCTGCGATCGAGGACGCCGAGCGAGAAGTAGGGCGCGCGCGTGCCGTAGCCGAACACGAGCAGCTCGCCCGTGGTCTCGTCGAGCTTGGGGTGCGCGGAGACGCCGAAACCGCCGAAGCCCGCCGACCAGGGCAGCGGTCCCGCCGGCTCGAGCGTCACCGGATCGTGCGCGTACAGCTCGCCGCACTGGTAGAAGCTGGTCAGTGCACGTCCCGCGTGCACGGTCACGTCGGTACTCGATGCATCCTTCATGCGACCGCGCGCGCCCCAGCCGTCGCGGGTGGACTTCGCGGGTGCCTCGATGATGCCGGCCCACATCGGTGCGCCGGCCGCGAGCTCGTCCGCGAGCCCACGCGTCTGGACCATGCGGTTGCGATACGACGCGCGACCGTTCGCGAATCGGATCGCGTGGAGCATGCCGTCACCGTCGAACGGGTGATAACGACCGATCGCGGGCAGCAGCGGATTCTCGGTGTTGCGCAGGTAGCTGCCGGCGAGATCGGTGGGGATCGTGCCCTCGAGCACATCGAGATCGTCGGCGTCGTACTCGGTGAGCTGCGGCCGCCACGCGCCGGTGCGATACGGATGATCGTCGTCGGCGGGGAGGAGGCTCGCGTACGTCTTGACGGTGCGGACGTTCATGCTGCCTCCACGATCATGCACACGGCCGTCGTGCCGCTGCCGCCGATGTTGAGCATGCCGAACGTCTTCGCACCGCCGACCTGTATGTCGCCGGCCTGACCCGTGACCTGGTGCGTGCAATCGACGAGCATCCGCACGCCGGTCGCGCCGACCGGGTGACCGCCGCCGATGAGCCCGCCGCTCGGATTGATCGGCAGCGCGCCGGTGCGCTCGTGCGTGCCGGCCTCGATGGCCGCGCCGGCCCCACCGGGTGGCGCGAGGCCGAGGTGATCGATCGCGAGGTATTCGGTGATCGTGAAGCAGTCGTGGACCTCGATGCCCGACAGGGCGCGTGCATCCGGCAGCTCCGCGCGACCGAGCGCATCGACGATCGTCTGCCGCACGTGCGGCATCAGGTGGGTCCCCTTGTCGGTGTGACGCGCGAGCTTGGCGTCGAGGCCGAGTCCCGCGGTGCGGTGGCCCCACCCGGTGATCCGCGCGGCGCGCCGCGGATTCGCAGCGAGGAAATTCGCGGAGCACAGGATCGTGGCGGCAGCACCGTCGGTGAGTTGCGCGCAATCGAACCGGCGCAGCCGTCCCTCGACGATCGGATTGCCGTCGTCGGGCACGAAGCTGGCGTCGTTCCACGTCCACGCCCGCGCCTGCGCATGCGGATTCGCGCGCGCGTTGCCGAGGTTCTTCTTCGCGATCGCTGCGAGGTGCGTGTGTTCGAGACCCCAGCGTTCGGCATAGGCGTCGGCGATCTTCGAGAACATGTGCGGCCACAGGTAGCGGGCGGTCTCGCCCTCGTGGCCGACCCACGCGGCCGCACCCATGTGACGTGCCGCGATCTCGCCGCCAACGTTGCGCTCCTGCTCGGCGCCGATCACGAGCACGCAGTCGTAACGACCGGCCTCGATGTCGGTCATCGCCGACAGGATCGCGATCGATCCCGAGGCACACGCGGCCTCGTGTCGGCTTGCCGGAATGCCCCACAGCTCGGGGCGCAGCGTCGCCGGCATCGCGCCGAGGTGCGCCTGGCCCGTGAACAGCTCTCCGAATGCATTGCCGACATGGATCGCCTGGATCGCCGAGGCATCGAGCTGTGCGCTCGCGAACAAGGCCTCGATCACGTCGCCGATCGCGGCGTCGATCGCGATGCGCTTGCTGAAGTCCGTCTGCACACCGCCGAGCACGAATACGCTCATCGCAGCGACAGTAGCACCGCGCCTGTGCCCGATCGTCGATCGCGATACCCTGGAGCCATGGTTGCGAGAGGACCCGGGGCTGTCGGCTGCGCCCATTGCACGCAGCTCGGTGCCGACATGAGCTGCCAGGTTTGCAGTCGGCTCGTCTGCGCATCCTGCGAGGCGGACTGGGCGACCTGCGCGGAGCCGTCGGGGAGGGTGTTCCGACTCGGGCTCGGAGGGCGGCTCAGCGACGTCGACCCGGGAGGACTTCGGGGGCTCGTCACGACGTGGCACGGCACGAGGAAGTTGATCGACCTGCAGCGCCTGTCCTGGCTTCCCACGCTGTTGCCAACCGCGTGGTCATTGCAGGCGGGCCTGAACCCATGCCTCACCACGAGCGGGCACATGATCTACGCCCGCTACCTGGGCGGCGATGCAGAGGTCCAGGGCCACGCTGGCGTCGGAGTCCCGTTCGACATCCTGTATGCGTCGGACCTGACGACGGGCGACGAGAACCAGATCAGCGACGTCCCGCCGGGGCGGATCGGGATGGTCTCGGCACGAGGCGATCGATTCGCGTACGTCTCGACTGCGCAGAAGGTCGTCGTGGTCGACATGTCGCCGTACCGCAGGCCCCAGGGGCGTTTCGATCCGCTGCCGAACAAGGACATCCACGCCGTCCACCTCGGTTAGGAGCAGTCGAGTGGCTACTGGGCGGTCCAGCCGCCGTCGATGTTCCACGCCGCGCCGCGGACCTGGCCCGCAGACGGACTGCACAGGAATACCGCGACCGCGGCGAGCTGCTCGACGCTGACGAACGCACCCGATGGCTGCTTCTCGCTGACCAGCGCGTCGCGCGCGGCGGCTTCGTCGACGCCATCTCGGACCGCACGCACCTCGACCTGACGTTGCACGAGTGGTGTCTCGACCCACCCCGGGCACACCGCATTGCACGTGACGCCGGTGCGGGCAGTCTCGAGCGCGGTGACCTTGGTCAGGCCGAGGAGACCGTGCTTGGCAGCGACGTACGCGGCCTTGTGCATCGACCCGACGAGTCCGTGCACCGACGCGACGTTGATGATCCGCCCCCAGTCGCGGGCCCGCATCTGCGGCAGCGCGAGGCGCGTCGTGTGGAACGCGGCGGTCAAGTTGATCGCGAGGATCGCGTCCCACCGCTCGGGCGGAAAGTCCTCGACGGCGGCGAGGTGTTGGATTCCGGCGTTGTTGACGAGCACGTCGACGCCGCCATGCTCCGCCTCGGCGTACGCCATCAGTGCCGCGATCTCGTCGGCCTTTGCGAGGTCCGCGCTGTGATAGCTGACGCGTCCACCCGCCTTGCCGATCAGGCGCCGGGCGGTCTCGACGTCGCCGAAGCCGTTGACGATGACGTCGGCACCAGCGGCCGCGAGCGCGCACGCGATCTCGAGACCTATGCCGCTCGTAGATCCGGTGACGAGGGCGGTCTTGCCGCGCAGCATCGGCGGCACGAGGGACTCGGTCATGGCTCGCTCCCCGAACGAATGTGCTCGCGCACGCGCGGATAGACCTGCTCGCGCCAGTGATGGCCCGAGAAGATGCCGTAGTGGCCGCAATCGGTGGCGAGCAGGTGGTGCTTGCGAGCGGACGGAACGCCGGAGCACAGGTCGTGCGCCGCCGCCGTCTGGCCAAGCCCCGAGATGTCGTCGCGATCACCTTCGACCGTGAGGATCGCGGTGTCGCGGATCGCTGCAGGGCGCACCAGCTCGCCGCCGATCTCCCAGGTGCCGTTCGCGAGTCCGAACTCCTGGAACACCATCCGCACGGTGTCGAGGTAGTAGTCGGCGTCCATGTCGAGCACCGCGTTGTATTCGTCGTAGAAGCGCTCGTGAGCGGCGGTTGCTGCGTTGTCGCCGCGCAGCGCATCGAACCAGTACGTGCGATAGGCCTCGGCGTGTCGCGAAGCGTTCATCTGCACGAACGCGGTGAGCTGGATGAACCCGGGATAGACGCGCCGGCCGGCTCCCACGTGGTTCGCAGGTACGTGGTGGATCATGGTGCGCTCGAACCAGCCCAGATCGTGCTGGGTGGCGAACTTGTTGACCTCCGTGGGGCTCTTCCGAGCGTCGACGGGTCCGCCCATCAGCGTCAGCGTGCACGGCGTTGGAACCCCGGCGATGGCGTCGAGCGAGACGGCCGCGAGCACCGGCACGGTGGGCTGGCAGACGGCGATCACGTGGAGGTCGCGCGCACCGAGCCGGGTGATGAAGGCGCGGATGTACGCGACGTAGGCGGCCAGGGGAAACGTGCCCGCGGCGACCGGGACGTCACGCGCGTTCGTCCAGTCCGTCACGTAGACATCGTGATCGGCGAGCAACGTCGTGATCGTGTCGCGAAGGAGCGTGGCGTGATGACCCGACAGCGGTGCGACCAGCAACACCCGGGGATCGCGGCCGAGCGTGGTGGCGAGCTCGGCATCGTCCGTGTGGCGCGCGAACCGCACCAGCCGACAGAACGGTCGGATCTCGATGACCTCTTCGGTGACCGCGACCTCGTGGCCGTGCGCCACCAGGCGATCGATCGCAAAGGGAGGCTTGGGATAGGTTCGCGCGACGCGATGCAAGAGAGCGCTATTCGCGCGGAGCACCCGCTGCACCGGCAGCGTGGTGTTCTCGAGCGCGGCGGCGGTCAGCTTCGCGAGCTCGGCCATCGGCTGGAGCAGAAGGCGGAGGGGCTCGTACCCGGCGTACAACATGTTTGTCAGGTTGATGTAGTCCAGAAATTTGTGCAATGCAACATTCGCAATGATGCGAAATTGCACATGTCGTGGTTCCTGATGCAGGATCGTGCTGCGACGCAGTATGCGGGCGGAGGATCCGGTCCTCACCGCAAGGACATCAGCACCGCGCCGGCCGCGACGAACAACGCCCCGACCAGCTCTGCATGACGCGGGCGCTCGCCGATCGTCAGCGCGAGCAGCGCCGCGAACAGCACCGACGTGTTGCGCAGCGTCAGCACGTAGCCCGAGCCGCCGAGCGCGAGCGCCTCCATCAGGATCAGGAACGAGCCGCCGCAGATGAGCCCCATCAGCGCGACGCGGGGACCTCGGGTGCGGAGCAGAGTGCCGAGGACACGCCGACCCTTGCCGCCGATCCGGACGATGCTGATCAGCGCCGCCAGCGACAGCGAGACCGCGAACACCGCCGACGGATTGCCGCCCGCGAGCAGCGCGGCCTTGTACGCGAGGTGATAGCCGGCGATCGAGGCGGCGCACGCAACCGCGTAGGCGATTCCCGCGCGGTGGTCGCGGTTCCCGCCGGTCGTCGAGCCCAGGCTCGAAAGCACGAGGCCTAACAGGACGACGATGCTGCCTGCCGTCGACGTCAGGGTCGCGCTCTCGGCGAACAGCACGATCGACAACGGCCACACGACGAGCACGGCGCCACCGCGCGACACCGTGTAGACAGCGCCGAGGCGCCCGAGCTCGAGCGCGCGCGCGAGCGTCACGAAGTAGACGGCCTCGAAGGCGCCCGCGAGCAGCGTGTAGAGCACCGCCTCGGTGGTCGCGAATGGAAGCTCGCCGAGCCCCCAGCGGATGCCTGCGATCACGCACGCGAACGCGGAGGCGAGCGAGACCGCACCGACGAGGCCGCGATCCTTGTCGGGCTCGACCCGCAGCAGGGCATTCCATGCGGCGTGCAGGAACGCGGACAGCAGGACGAGCGCGACGATCAACGTGGCCAGGGTAGCGCGTCGCGGGCGATCAGTCGCGCTGGGCCCAGAACGTCTCGAGCGCCGGCCACAGCCGCTGCGCTGCCTTGCGCGACACGACCGCTCCGACGTGACCACCGCGATCGACCATGAGCTGCTTGTCGCGGCTACCCGCGAGGTCGATCAGCGGCTGCGCGCTTGGCACCGGCACGATGTGATCGTCGGAGAATGCAATCGCGAGCACGGGGCAGGTGATCGCCGACAGTCGGGCGGGGCGTCCGAGCACCGAGAACTCGCCGGTGACGAGGCGATTCCCTCGATAGAGCTGCTCGATGTACTGCGCGTAGCACTCGCCGGGGAACGAGACATTGTCGCTGCCCCACTTCTCCGTCGCGAGGAAGCCGTCCATGAACTCGTCGTCCCAGGCGCGATCGATCACGGACACGGCCTTCGCCGCCTTGAGCGTCGGGCGCAGCATGTTGAAGCTCGTTTGCATCAGCTGGTGCGGTACGTTGCCGAACGCGTCGAGGACCGAGCGGACGTCGAACGTCGGGATCCGGGTCCACGTCGTCATGATGCCGGCGTTCGCGAAGTCGATCGGCGCCGCGAGTGCGAGCAGCGACTTGACGTGGTCGGGGAACGCAGCGACGTACGCGGTCGCCAGCGTGCCGCCGAGGCAGTAGCCGAGCAGGTGGACATCGTCGACGGCGGAGACGCGGCAGGCCGTGCGCACCGCGCGCCCGAGGTAGCGGCCGCCGATGTCGTCCCACGTCAGGTAGCGGTCCTCGTTACCGGGGGTGCCCCAGTCGATGCAGTAGACCTCGTGCCCCTTGGCGACCAGCCACTCGATCAGCGAGCGCTCGGGCCCGAGATCGAGGACGTACCAGCGGTTGATCAGCGACGGCACCATCAGGATCGGCGTCGCGAACTTCTTGGTCAGCGGGGTGAACCGCAGGAGGCGCCACTTGTTCTCGGACCACACGACCGTGTGCGGCGTCTGCCCGGTGGCGGGTTTGAACCCCTTGGGAGCGCGGCGCCACAGGGCGGCGAGAGAGTCCAATGGAGACTTCTTCGGCGACATCATGCGTACAGCGCCTCGAACCGATCACGCAGCCGCTCGTAGACCGCCTTGCGACGCAGCTTGAGCGACGAGGTGAGGAGGCCGTCCTCGACGGTGAGCGGGGTCTCGGAGATGAAGTGGCGCTTGATGCTCTCGTGGCGGGGGAGCTCGCGGTTGATCTCGTCGACGCGGAGGGCGACGATCCGATCACGCTCCTCGGGCGGCGCATCGGGGCGAACCCAGATCGCGGCGACCAGGTACGGGCGTGCATCACCGTAGACCACGACGCGCTCGATCACGGGATCGTCGACGAACCGTGCCTCGATGTTTGCGGGCGGGATGTTCTTGCCGCCGCTCGTGACGAGGATGTCCTTCTTGCGATCGATGATCTGCAGGAAGCCATCGTCGGTCCAGCGGCCGACGTCGCCGGTCCGGAACCAGCCGTCGTCGGTGAACGCGGCAGCGGTCGCGTCGGGATCCTTGAAGTAGCCGGCGAACACGTTCGGGCCACGCGCGAGGATCTCGCCGTCGACGTCGAGCTTGAGCTCGAGCGAAGGGAGCGGCTTGCCGACGGTGTCGAACCGGAACGCGCCGGGCCGGTTGAGCGTCAGCGTCGGTGACGTCTCGGTCAGGCCATAGCCTTCGATGATCAGGACGCCCGCGGCGTGGAGGATCTCCTTGATCTCGACCTTGAGGCCGGCGCCGCCCGAGAGGCAGAACCGCAGGCGACCACCGGTGACGCGGCGAAGCGCCTCGGTGCGTGCGACGGCCCGGGGGTGGAGGGGCCGGGATTCACTCCCGGCCCCGGGATCGACCGGACCAGCCTGGATCGCGCGCGCGATCTTCTCCCAGTACGCGGGCACGCTGAAGAACACCTGCGGCGCGACCTCGGGCAGGACATCGAGAACGTCCTGCGGCGATGCGAGGTAGGTCTCCCAGCCGAGCTGGTTGCCGGCGCACAGCTCGCCGAAGCCGAAGATGTGGCTCATCGGGAGCCACAGGAGGTCGCGATCACCCTCGGTGAGGAGTGGTGCATTGCACTGCAGCCAGTCGGATCCGTTGGAGCCGACATTGCGGTGCGTGAGCGGGACGCCCTTGGGATTGCCCGAGGTGCCACTCGTGTAGAGCATCTGCGCCGGCGCATCGAGATCGATCGCACCGAGGCGCGCATCGACGAGCGTCGGCGCGGCGGCATCGCGCGCCGAGGCGGCGCGGATCGTATGCTCTGCGGCGATCGGCGCGTCGGGTGCCCAGGCGGCGCCCTCGAGCGCGACCACCTCGACGGGCCGGGTGAGCAGCGCACGGGCGCGCTCCATCCGAGCGAGGAGCTCGGTGCCGGCCACGAACACGAACTTCGCGTCGCAGTGATCGAGGATGTACGCGACTTGCTCCGGCGTCGACGCTGGATAGATCGGCACGAACACGGCACCGGCGGTCTGCGCACCGAGCGCGGCGCTCGCCCACGCCACCGAGTTGTGCGCGAAGATCGCGACGCGATCTCCGGGCTCGAGCTCGCGCTCGATCAGCCAGCGCGCGACGCCGCGGATCTGCACGGCGAACTGTCCCCACGTGACGGGCTGCCATGCGTTCCCGGAGCGAACCTGGAAGCGGACGCGATGCCGATGCGTCGCGAGCCGTGCGAACACGGCGCGGGGAGCGGCCTGAACCTCGAGCAGCGCGGAGACGTCCATGGCTAGCTCCGGATCTTCTCCTCGAGGTCATACAGCCGACTCTCGAGCTGGTTGAGCTTGTGGAGCGAGCGCTCCTGATCGCGGCGCGTGGGCAGGCCGATCGTCGACCACCAGGCGCTCATCGCCTTGTCAGCCGCGGCCTTGGTCTTCATGGCAGCGGTGAGCATGGCGCCCGCGGGCCCGAGGACGGCGGGGTTGGCGAGCACCTTCTCCATGTACTGCGCGGTCGCTTGCTCCCACGCATTGAATCCTGACTTCCACATGTCCCAGATCATGGTGTGACTCCTAGCGCGAAACGCCTCAGATAGGCAGCTTGGGTGAACTCTGCGCTCGGCTCGTCCTGGCGGCTCTCCGCCCGGGCGACCTCGCCAAAACACTCGAACAGGAAGATCGCGTTGCGTTTGGTGACGACCGGCGTGCCCGTCGACGGCTTGCGCGTGACGAGCGTGCGGACCTGCAGCGCGGGCGAGAACCGCACGTAGGGCACGTCGACGCGGTTGTCCTCGCCCAGTACCTGAACGGCGACCTCGTCGGTACCGATGAACGGTAGACCGGAGACGAGACCATCCGGGATCTGCGCGAGCGTCGTGAACTCGTCGCCACCCGCGATCGGGAACCGCAGCACCGCGATCGGCTGCGTGTAGCGGATCAGCGTGCGAGTCACCGGTGCCGGGTCACGCGACGCGGTGCCGTCGAGCCACAGTGCCGTCTCGTCCTGGTGATAGACGCCATCGAGGCCAGATCCACCGTCGACGACGAACTGGCCGCCCGGGAACGACGCCGCGTACCACTGATCCTTGAGCGGGGTCGGGCCGAGCTCGATCACGAGATCGTCGGCGTACTCGGTCTGCAGATCCCACACGCGGTTGCTCGCGCCGAGCGAGACGGTGCGGGTCACGTTCGCCGGCGACGCGTAGTAGGTGACCGTCGCGCCGAACGCGATCGGCAGCTCGTCGGCGGTGATCTCGCCGTCGCGATTCGGCACGCACGACGGTAGCTCGGGGATCGGCTCCGGCTGTGGCGTCTGATTGACGCCACACGCGGCCGCGACGAGGAGGAGAGCGAGCCCCTTCATCAGAACACGAACCACAGCCGGGCACGGACGGCGTGCGCGGGCTTGGCCGGGAGAGCGGTTCCGTCGAATGCCGGACCGGGGAGGAGCACGCCGTAGGTGATCGCGCCGGCGAAGCCATCGCGGCTCGCGTAGCGCAGCTCGGGATCGAGCTCGATGCCGAGTGCCTTCTCGCCGCTCGGCGTCGACGACGCCTTGACGGCCCACGATGCGATCAGCGCGGCGCCGGCCTCGAGCCGACCCGTGCCGACGGTCATCAGCGTGACTTTGCCGTGCGGGCGCACGTAGATCGCGTCGGTGACGGTGCCGATGATCTCGCGGAACAGGATCTGATCGATGCGGTAGTCGGGGTGAAACCGGAAGTTGTCGACGGTGCGGTCGCTGGGCAGGTTCGCCTGCGCGCCGTCGAACGAGCCGGGCACCGGTGCCGGGTCGCCGACGTTCGGGAACGCGCCGAAGCCGGGCGCATCATCGCCACTCGCGTAGCCGCCATCGAGGCCGAGGCGGGCGGGGCCGGCCGCAAATTCCGACTGCAGGGCGAAGCCGAGCTGGCTCGACGTCACGGGCAGGGTGATCTCGGTGCCG
>JANOPP010000293.1:0-22467 GCA_031421915.1 Myxococcales bacterium
CACCCCGGCCGCCAAGCTGCGCGCCGAGTGGCAGCGCGATGGTCGCCTCGACAACGTCACGTACTCGCTGCGCCAGGACAAGGTCCTCAAGTTCCTCGTCGCGGGCGCCCAGATCACCGAGGTCGAGAAGCTCACGCAGGCCGGCACGCCGCTGCCCGAGGGTGGTCCCGCGACTGGCCCCGGCCCCGAGGAGCACGTCCACGGCCCCGACTGCGACCACTGAGTCCTGCTCAGCGGTTAACAAGCGCCGGGTCGGCGTCGGCGATATAACCGACGCATGGAGCCGAAGATCGAGGTGGGCAAGCTTGCGCCTCCCACCGGGGACGACGCGACCAAGCCCGGGATGGAAGGGGAGAAACACCCGACCCTCGCCGAGCTGAAGGATCCGTCGCTACCGCATGTCCACAGCCACCTCGCGAGCTGTTCGATGTGTCGGTCGGTGATCACCTCGACAGCGTCCGACGATTCCGTCGAGCTCGATCTGCCCAAGGGTCTCGTCAACGAGAGCGCGTTCGTGTGGCCCGTGGATCCGATCGCGCGCGGCGGGATGGCGGAGATCTTCGCGGCCGAAGACCGCCGGCTCGGCCGGACCGTGATCCTCAAGTCGCCACGCCAGGGCGACGATCTGCCGAATGGCATGGCGGACATGTTCCAGCGCCGCGTCACGGCCGAGGCGCGGATCCTGGCGAAGCTGCAGCACCCGTCGATCGTCACGATCTACGAGATGGGAAAGGCGACAGTCGGCTTCCCGTTCTGCGTGCTCGAGCGTGTCGACGGCACGTCGCTGCGCGATCGGCTCGACGAGCTCGCGGAGCAGGAGAAGACGGACGGCAAGCCGTGTACGCGCGAGCGCCTCGAGCTGTTGTCGAACCTCGTGGCGATCGCGGAGGCTCTCGCGTACGCGCACGAGCGCAACGTCGTGCATCGCGACTGCACGCCGAACAACATCATCCTCGGCAAGCGCGGCGAGGCGACGCTGATCGACTGGGGCATCGCGCGCGATCTCGATGCGCCGGGTGGCGCCGATGCGCTGTCGCTCAACGATCAGCCACCGTCGATGAGCGGACGCATGGTGACGATCAGCGCCGGCACGCCGCCGTATCTCCCGCTCGAGCAGAGCCAGGGACGGCAAGCGGATCCGAGCTTCGACGTCTATAGCTTCGGCATCACGTTGTACGAGGTCGTGTCCGGAACGACGCCGTTCGAGTGGAAGACCGTCGAGGGTCAGAGCGCACGGGGCAAGCAACTGCAGACGTTCCTCGAGTGGCTCAAGGCGGGCGAGCCGGTTGCTCCGGCGATGCCGAAGGACACCGAGCTGTCCGGAATCATCGCGCGCTCGATGTCGCACGTCGCCGCCGATCGGTTCACGGCGGACGAGCTCGTCCGCGCGCTGAAGCAGTACCTGACGGGCGACCTCGTGTTCTCGCATCGCTACTCGGCGATCGGCCGGATGTCGCGGTGGGCGCGCCGGAACAAGGCGGCGACCGTCGGGCTCGGCTCGCTGGTCGCGTTCGCAGTCGCGGGCACGCTGGTGTGGGGCTACTTGTCGAAGAAGGCAGCCGAGGAGGCGGAGCTGCGAGAGATGACGGCGATGGCGCAGGCCGACGCGAGCGAGAAGGGCCGCGCTGCCGACGATGCGACGCGCGCGGCCGAGGAGGCCAAGGTCCTCGCCGATCAGGCGCAGAAGGAGGGCAAGAATGCCGACCAGCTGCGCCGCGAGGCCGAGCAGAAGCGCAAGGCAGCCGAGGCGCTGCGCGGTCAAGCGGATGTCGCGGCGCGCGCGGCCAAAGGTCAGGCCGACGACGCGATGAAGCGCTACCAGGAAGCGATGAAGCAGAAGGAGCTCGCCGAGGGCGACAAGGCGATCGCGATCGCGGACCGCGAACGCGCGAACGCGGCGCAGACCGATGCGGAGCGCCGCGCGGAGGCCGCTCGGCTGGCGCAGATCGTCGCCGAGAAGGAGCGCGAGGCGGCGCGGATCGCGCGAGAGGCAGCGGACCGAGAGCGCGAGGCGGCCAAGCAAGCAGCGATCGCCGCGGAGCAGGACCGCGATGCCGCGCGCACGGGGCAGACCCGCGCCGAGCAGGATCGCGAGGCCGCGCGCCGCGCACAGGAAGCCGCCGAGCGGGAGCGCGATGCGGCGCTCGCAGCACGCGGGAGTATCGAGCGCGAGCGCGACGACGCGCGTCGCAAGATCTCCGAGCTAGAGCAGCGGTTGCGGGAACGCGATCGCGGAAACCCGGATCCGGGTCCGCCACCACCGCCACCGAATCAGTGACCGAGCGCGGTCGGTGAGTGGACGTCCTGCAAGCGGCGCTCGCGGCCCATGTGCAGGCAGTATGATGGTGATCGAGCAGATCCGATGCGTGTGATCGAGCAGGCCGCTTGGCGCGCCCAGCCGTGGAAGAACGGCGGCGGCGTCACCCACGAGGTGTGGCGTATTCCCGCGAACGTTGTGGGTGCGGCGAATCCACCAGGCGCGGCGAATCCACCGAGCGGGCTCGATGCCGAGTACGACGTTCGCGTCAGCGTCGCCGAGCTCACGGTGTCCGGTCCGTTCTCGCGGTTTCCCGGGTACCGGCGGTGGGCGTTCCTCGTCGGAACCGCGCCGGTCGAGCTAACCTATGATCAGCGCGCGTCGCGCAAGCCCGCGGTCTCGCTCGTCGCCTTGGGCGATCATGTCGAGCTCCCCGGAGATCTCGCGATCACGGCGCACCTCCCGGCGGGCGCGACGCACCTCCTCAACATCCTCGCGCGCGTTCCGATCGTCGCGGGCTACGGCCAGGCCAACCATCCCGTGCGCTTCGTCTTCGCACTCACGCCACGCCCTGCAGTTCCGGCGATCGTACGCTGGGCCTCGGCGGTCCTCGATCCTCCGGCCGTGATCGACACGACCGACTGCATCTGGATCAGCTAGCGACCGGCTAGCGACCGGCTAGAGCTCCCACAACGGAGCAAGGTCGACTTCCAGGCTCTCGAACGGCGGAAACGTTCCACGGTCATCGTGCTCGACGGTTGCTGTCATCCGGTAGGAATTGCCGTCCAGCGTCAGAATATCGATCAGCTTGTGCAGCGGATCGACGTACCAAAGATGGGCCACTCGCCCGATGGCGTAGATCTCACGCTTACGTCCACGATCTCGCGCTGCGGTGGTCGGGGACAATACTTCGCAGACCCAATCGGGGCTCAGCTCCACGACGCTCACCGTTGGAACGATCGGCATCCGTTCCCGACGCCATCCGACAATGTCGGGGACGAGCAAGTGCTGTCCTAGGCGTACCTCGACGTCCGAGAGGATGACCCATCCGCCTGGTCCCTTGTCAGCGATGGCCGGACCGAGCTGGCGAGTCACTTCGCGGATGGCAATCGCATGCGTGGTGAGTGGGCGAGGCGACGCCCAGAGGTCGCCATCGATGATCTCGCCCTTGAGGTTGTCGGGGAGTGCGCCGAGGTCCGCATAGCTGGCGTTGCGCTTGTAGGGCGTCGACATCCGTTCGGATTGTACCTTGCGGCGGCGCTTGCGGGATCGCATTTCTGGCGTCGGGGTCGCCATCAGAACTCCGTTCCCATCCACTCCGCGAGCGAGCGGAACGAACGATCGCCGATCACCACGTGATCGATGATCGGGATCCCGATCATCCGACCGACCTCGCGCAGGCGGCGGGTCAGCTCGACGTCCTCGATGCTCGGCGTGGCGTCGCCCGAAGGATGGTTGTGCACGAGCACACCGCCCGCCGCGGCGATCCGGACCAGCGGCCGGAACACCTCGCGCGGATGGACCTCGACACCGAGCACGCTGCCGCGCGCGACCTCGACGATGTCGAGGAGCCCGTTGCGGATATCGACGCCGAGGACGAGGAACACCTCCTGCGCGAGCCCCGCCACGCGCGGTGCCACACAGCGATAGACATCTTCGGCGCGGCCGACCGTCTCGCGATGATGGATCGCATCGACCGCGCGTCGGCCGAGCTCGAACGCCGCGGTCACGAGAGCGGCGCGTGCGGTGCCGACGCCGGAGATCTGCGCGAGCTCGCGCGGCGACGCTCGGGTGAGGCCACCGACGCCGCCGGCGGACTGCAGGAGATCGGCGGCGATCATGCGCGCGGGGCGGTGCTTCGCGCCGGTGCCGAGCAGCATGCCGAGCAGCTCGTCGTCGCCGAGTGCATCGGTCCCCGTGCGCCAGAGCCGCTCGCGGGGGCGCTCGATCACGTCGAGCTCCATCGGGTCCGGTGCCTCGTCCACGGCCTCGTCATCGATTGCGGCGTACTCCATGCGCCCGGTGGAGCAAGGCGTGCGCCACCGGCTCACCCGCGTGTCGTCGAGAAGTTGCGGCGTCGTGCGGCCGCCGCCCGGACAACCGACCGGCGCCCGGCCGGACAGGGTGTTATCTTCGGACGATGTTCGTGTGCGCGGAGTGCGGGGCGACGCAGCCGGGATCCGGGTTCTGTCCGACCGACGGCAGTCAGCTCGTCGCGATCGGTGAGGACCTGCTGCTCGGCATGACGATCGGCGCGTATCGCGTCGCGCGCCTGCTCGGGGTCGGCGGAATGGGCCGCGTCTACAAGGGCGTGCATCCGACGATCGGAAGCCGCGTCGCGATCAAGGTCCTGTCGCGCGAGTGCAGCGACCGCAAGGATCTCGTGGAGCGGTTCTTCGCGGAGGCGAAGGCGGTCAACATGATCCGCCACGAGAGCATCGTCAACGTCCTCGATCTCGCGATGCTTCCCGATGGACGCCCCTACATCATCATGGAGTACCTCGATGGTGCGCCGCTCGCGAACCTCGTCGACGCAGCGATCGAGCAGCAGCGTCCGTTGCCGCTCGGCGGCGTCGCGCGACTCACGGCCGAGGTCCTCGATGCGCTCGGCGCGGCGCACGCGAAGGGGATCGTCCATCGCGATCTCAAGCCCGACAACATCTACGTCACGCCATCGGGGCGGCCCAAGGTCCTCGACTTCGGGATCGCGAAGCTGACCGACACCAGCACGCACTCGTCGACACGAACCGGATCGCTACTCGGCACGCCGCACTACATGTCGCCCGAGCAGGCAGCGGGGCGCACGGTGGATCATCGCGCGGACATCTACGCGATCGGCATCATCCTGTACGAGTGCTTCACCGGGACCAAGCCGTTCCAGGCGGACGCGCTGTTCGATCTGTTGCGGATGCACGTCGAGGCGCCGCCGCCGCCACCGCGGCAGCGTCGGCCGGATCTAC
Organism: Myxococcales bacterium; assembly: GCA_031421915.1. GTDB lineage: Bacteria > Myxococcota_A > Polyangia > Haliangiales > Haliangiaceae > JABFXX01. Next base: position 5,218 of record JANOPP010000293.1, read on the forward strand.
CGCCGGAGCTCGAACACGTGATCCTTGTCGCGCTCGCCAAGCAGCCGGAGCATCGGTTCGCGAGCGCGCAGGCGATGAGCATGGCGCTCCAGCATGCGACGTCGCAGCTCGCGCCCGAGCAGTGGGCACCCCTGACGGTGACCCGCGGGCCTGTCACGAATCCCGGTGCGTGGGCTCCGACGCCGCCGGTGAGCTGGGCGGGACGCGGTACCAGTCCGCCGACACCGGCGCCGCAGCATGTCTCGACGATCTCGGCAGGGCAGGTCACCGGCGTCCCGGTGACGCCGGCCGCGACGACGTCCTCGCGCAAGGGTCTGTGGATCGCTGTGACCGCGATCCTGCTCGTCGGTGGTGGTGTCACGGCCGCGGTCATCGCGAACGGTGGCGGCGGGGCCAGCAGCCCGAGCCCTGATGTGGTCGCGGCGAAGCCCGCCGAGATAACGCCGGCCGCGCCGGCCGCGCCGACCAAGCCGGCAGAGACCAAGCCGGCGGAGACCAAGCCGGTGGAGGCCAAGCCGGCGACGCCGCCCGACGAACCGGACGAGGTGACCGACGCGATCGCCGAGGCCAAGCAGCAGCTCGCCGAAGCGAAGGAGGACCTCGACGATCTCGGGGACGATCTCTCCGATCTCAAGAAGATCGCCAGCGGCGCGGGCGGCACGGCTCCGTCGACGGGTTGGTTCAAGCGCCACTCGCTGAGCCCGCCGGGCTGGAATCCGCAGAAGCTCGATGTCGACAAGTACATCGACTGGGCGATCGCCGAGGCCAAGCGCAACGTTCCCGATGCACGGCTGACGTGGATCAGCGTCTCCGGGGTCTATCCGACGGGCGTGGCCGATCTCGCTCAGGTCGATGGCTATATCGATCTGCGGTTCATCTCGCCGTCGCGGAGTGTGCGGCCGACCGGTGTTCCGCGCGGCGTCAAGGCCACGAACCGCGAGTGCGAGTTCCGGATCATGGGCAACGAGAGCAGTGTCGAGATGTTCGACATGAGTGACTTTGGCAAGTGCAACTCGGTGCCGATCGCGCGCCCGCGCTGCTCGATGAAGCAGGCGTGGGCGAAGGCACGCAAGGAGCACAAGAACATCGACGACGCCGTCGCGGAGCTCGTCTACATGACCAACATCGTCAGTCACAAGGTCGTGTGGAGCTTCAGCATTGACGACGATACGGGCGGCGACGTCTCCGCGATGTTTCCCGACGACTGTTAACTCGCGCACGGGGCCGTTATGGCTTTAGAATGGGGATGGGGGTGCACTCATGCGTGCAGGATTTTGCGTGTTTACGATCGCCGTGGTTACCGCGTGTGGCGGAGATGACGGTGTCGCTATCAACACCAGTGCAAGCAACGTCTGTGACGAGATCGCAGAGGTCGCCTGTCACAACCTCTACGGTTGTTGCACGGAGAACGAGATCCAGGACTTTCTGGGTCTCTCCGAGCCGCGCACACAGGTGGAGTGCCGGGCGGACGTCAAGACGTCCTGCGAACGCCGGATCGCGACGCTCGAGTTCTCGCTCGATCAGAACCGCGTGCGGTTCGACGCCAACATCATGAACAACTGCCTCGCGGCGCTCGTCGCGCCCGATGGCTCGTGTGCCGAGGTCGTGCCGGAGCTGCCGTGGACGGAAGCGTGCATGGAGTCGGCGTGGGTCGGCACCGTCACCGTCGACAACGAGTGCCGCTACGCGCACGAGTGCGCCGGTGCACCCGATGCCTTCTGTGCGCCGAACCAGAAGTGCGCCGCGCGCCCCGGCCACGGTCAGGCCTGCGGCTCCGGCTGCGCGCACGAGTTCTACTGTGCGAGCGGCATCTGTCAGCCGCGCCTCCCCACCGGCGGCGTGTGTACGTCGACCTCGCAGTGCGCGGAGGATCTGTTCTGTGACGTCAACGCGCCGATGCCCGTCTGCACCGCGCGTCAGCCCGGTGGTGCCGCCTGCACGAGCAGCGCTGGCTGCGAGTCGAGCCAGTGCATCCCCGGCGTGTGCGCGGGCCCGACCTCCGGCAACAGCTGCTATCGCGACACGGACTGCACCAACCGTTGCGCCGACGACGGTAGCTTCTGCTCGACGGCCGCGAACTGTGCGACCGGTACCTGCCAGATCTCCGGGTTCTCGTGCTCCTCTCCGACCGCCTGTGGCGTCGGCGACACCTGCGTGTTCCCGGTGCAGTGCGTCCCGGGCGACTGCGTCGGCGATCCGGTCTGCACGATTCCTCAGTTCGTCGTCGACTACTGCACGGGTGCTCTCAGCCAGCTGCCGGTGCTGTGACCATGGCGGCGAACAAGCTGCTGTTCACATGTGCCGTGCTCGCGCTCGCTGGCTGTGGTGACGATGGATCCGCGACGCTGATCGACGCTGCGCCAACGATCCGCGCCGATGCCGCGCCGCCGATCCTGGTCGCACCGACGCTGACATCGTTCACTGCATCGCCGAACCAGCTCAGCGCCGGGTTCCCGAGCGACGTCACGTGGACCTGGACCTACGGCAACCTGCCGTTCCCCGAGCCCATGTGCACGATCAACAACGGCGTCGGTGTCGTCACGAAGGGCGCGATGACAAGCGTCAACGTCACGGCCGTCACGACGTTCACGCTGACCTGCACGAACAGTGCGGGCACCGTGATGCGCCCGCTCGTCGTCTCGGTGCCACCGGTCGCACCGAACATCGCAACGTTCGTCACCAACCCGACGGTCACGCAGATCGGCATGGCGACCAACGTCGCGTGGAGCTGGACGTACACCGCGCCGCCGGTTCCCGCTCCGACGTGCTCGATCTCGCCCACCGTCGGCCCGGTCACCAACGGGCAGACCACGTCGGTGAACCAGAACGTCGGTCAGACCTATACGTTGACCTGCGTGAACGCTTCGGGCAGCCGGACGCGGACCGTGTTCCTCAACGCCGCCACGACACCTGTCATCGCGACGTTCACGGCAAACCCGATGACGCTGACGACGGGCGTCGCGGCCAACGTGACATTCGCGTGGACGTTCTCGAACACGCCGTCACCGACGCCGACCTGCAGCATCGACAACGCCATCGGCACCCTCACGAACGGCTCGTCGAGGTCGGTGACGCTCGCCGCGACGACGATCTACACGCTCACGTGTACGAACACCGGCGGTGCGGGCACGAGCACGGTCACGCTGACCGCGCAGTAGCTGTCTAGACGTCGCCAAGAGCGCGGCGGAGCTGGACCCAGGCGTCGGCGAGCTGCCACTCCGCCTGGATCAGATTTCCCTCCGCGGTGGTGACCGCAGTCTGCGCATCACCGAGCTCGATCTGGCTGCCGAGGCCCTGCGCGTAGCGCGCATCCGCGAGCCGGAGCTGCGCGCGGGCAGCGGTCACGGCCTCGGTCGAGGCGATGACGTTGGCGCGGTTGGCGACGATCCGAGCACGCGTGGCATCGAGCTGCGACGTCAGCGAGATGAGCAAGATGTCGCGGTTCGCGATCACGCCTGCGACGTTGGCGCGCGCGATCCGCTGCGACGCCTTGGAGGCGCCACCGTCGAAGATCTGCCATGACAGGACGAGGCCAGCGTTCCAGTTCGGCTCCGCGTCCCACGCGCCGGTGCCGAGATCCCAGCCCGTCCTCGCCTGCGCGCTCAACACGGGACGGCGCAGCGCCTCGGCGGCGTTGAGGTTCGCTTCGGAGGCGAGGACCTGCTTGTCGAGCTGAACGAGCTCGGGCCGCTCCTTGCGTGCGACCGCGACGAGCGCCTCGAGGCTCGCGGGCTCTTCCGTCGGAGGCGTCGGCCAGCTCTGGTCGACGACGAACGTCACCTGCGGATCGCCCCAGCCGATCGCGGAGCGGAGGTTCGCGAGCGCGACGGCCGCGGAGCTCTGCGCCTGAGCGAGTGACGAGCGCGCGTTTGCGGCCCGCGCCTGCGCCTGGACCACCTCGATCGGATCCTTGGCCTGTGCCGCGACGAACCTGCGTGCCTGGTCGACGTGGAGGTTTTCGTTCTTCACCGTCTCCTCGAACACGGAGATCAATCGCTGCCGTGCGACTGCCTCGAGGAACGTGATCGAGACCGTGCTCTCGATGTCGAGCGAGGTCGTGCCGATCGTGGCCGCGACGGCGTCCGCGCTTGCCTCGGCGGCCCGGATGTTGGCGCTGGTCAGGCCGAAGTCATAGATCCGTAGGTTCGCGCTCGCACCGACGCCGGTGCGGATCGCCGGGTCGAAGAAGCTACCGTTGCTCGAGCCCGCGCCGACGCTGGCGTCGATGGACAGCGTGGGACGCCGAGCAACGCGCGCCTGATCGACGCGGCCGCGCGCGGCCTCGATGCTTGCCTGGGTCCCGCGGAGCGTCGGTTGCTGCTGCATCGCGATCTCGATCGCGCGGGGCAGGGAGAGGGCTTCCTGGCGAGGCTGTGCTGCGGCAGGAACCGCGAGCGCGAGGACCAGCAGGACCGAGCGGATGGACGTCATGACTCGTACCTCAGGGCCGTGATCGGATCGAGCTGCGAGGCGCGGATCGCGGGATACAGACCGAAGCCGATGCCGACGCCACCCGCGACAGCAAACGCGATCGCAGCTGTGTCTGCGGGAAAGAAGAACTTCCAGCCGAAGTAGTCGGCCATGTACTGAGCTGCGCCGTAGCCGAGGAGGAGGCCGAGCGCGCCTCCGACGGCGGCGAGGACGATCGCCTCGACGAGGAACTGTGTCATCACGTCGATCGGTTTGGCTCCGACCGCCATGCGAATCCCGATCTCGCGGGTTCGCTCGATCACGCTGACGAGCATGATGTTCATGACGCCGATGCCGCCGACGAACAGCGAGACAGCGGCGACGATCGCGAGCAACGTCGCGATGCGCTGGGTCGAGTCCTGCTGCGCTTTCGCGAACTCGGCGGGGTTGCGGATCCGGAAGTCGTCCTCCTGTGTGGTGTCGAGCTTGTGGCGATCGCGGAGGATCGCCGTGATCTTCGCGATCGTCGTCTCGGCCTGATCGTCCTGAAGGGTCGACACCATGAGTTGACCCTGGATGTACTTGCCGAGGCCCTTGGACAGCTTCTGCTGGTAGGTCTTGACGGGGATCACGACGATGTCGTCGTTGTCACCCATCGGCCCCTGGCCCTTGGATGCGAGAACGCCGACGACCTCGTAGGGTTGTCCCGCGATCCGGATCACCTGGTCGAGCGCGCTGCTCTCGCCAAACAGCTGGGTCGCGACGGTCTTTCCGATGACGACGATCTTCGCGTTGCCATTCCCGGTGTCCTCATCAAACGTCACGCCCTCCGCTGCCTCCCAGTTCCGGATCTTGAACCACGTCGCCGTGGTTCCGTTGACCTGGGTGTTCCAGTTGTTGTCCTCGGACGAGATCTGGGTGCCACGCGCCTGGAGAAGCGGGGCGATCCATTTGATCGTGGGGACCTCGGCCTCGAGGGCGGTCATGTCGTCCCAGGTGATCGACAGCCGCGATCCAGCACCGCCGGCCGCGCCAAAGCTCTGGTTGGAGCTATTGGTCACGATCAGCACGTTGGTGCCGAGGCTCTGGAAGACTTCTTTCACGGACGCCTGTGCGCCCTGACCGCCTGCGACCATCGCGATCACGGCACCGATGCCGAACACGATGCCGAGCATGGTGAGGAGCGTACGGACCTTGTTGCGCCACAGCGCGCGGATCGCGAGCTTGAACGTGGTGAAGAGACTCACGCTGCCACCTCTGCCGTGAGGGGCGTCTGCTGCTTGTCCTCGATGATCAGGCCGTCGCGGAGTGTCACCACGCGCGACGCATACGCCGCGATGTCACTCTCGTGGGTCACGAGGATCACCGTGCGGCCCTCGGCGACGAGCCCCTGAAGGATCACCATCACCTCGTGCGAGGTCTTGCTGTCGAGGTTGCCGGTCGGCTCGTCGGCCATGATGACCGGGGCGTCGGTGACGAGCGCACGCGCGATCGCGACGCGTTGCTGCTGCCCACCTGAGAGCTGGTTCGGCGTGTGGTCCTCGCGCCCTTCGAGGCCGACGCGCTTGAGGGCGGTCATCGCGCGATCGCGCCGTTCGCGAGAGCCGACGCCCTGGTACATCATCGGCATCTCGACGTTCTCGAGGGCCGTGGTTCGGCTGAGCAGGTTGAAGCTCTGGAACACGAAGCCGATCATCCGGCCTCGCACGTCGGCGAGCGCTGCCCTGGACAGCTTCGCGACGTCCTTGCCGTTGAGGAAGTAGCTGCCCTTCGTGGGTTGATCGAGGCAGCCCATGATGTTCATCAACGTCGACTTGCCGGAGCCGGACGTTCCCATGATTGCCATCGAGGAGCCCTTCTCGATCGTCATGTCGACGCCGCGTAGTGCATGGACGAGGTTGTCGCCCATCACGTACGTGCGCTCGATTCCGTGCATCGAGATCAAGGAGCCCGACATCAGAACGCTCCGGTTCTCCGCGTGTTGGTTGCCTTGACGCCGGTGACCTCGGTGATCAGCTCGTCGCCGGGCTGGAGGTCGCCCTCGACCATCTCCGTCGCCGAGCCGTCCGTGAGGCCGGGCTTGATCAGGACCATCTGTGGCTTGCCCGCGACGAGCTTCCAGATCGGCTTCTTGTCGCCGAAGTCGCGCATCCGGCCGCCGCCACTCGCGCCCGTGCCGCCGCCACTCGCGCCGGGGCCGCCGCTCTCGCGGCCACTCGGTGCACCCGAGCCCGCCATCGCCGCTGATCCCGAACCAGCGCCACTGCTGCCACTACCGCTTCCATCGCGATTGCGGCGGCGGCCGGAGCCCGAGCCGCGACCGCCGGCGTCGCCACCGCGCATCGCCGTCATCTGATCGCGTGTCGGCTTGAACCGCAGGGCCGCGTTGGGGATCTTGATCGCGTTCGCGACCTGCGCGAGCACGAACGTGACGTTCGCGGTCATACCGGGACGGAGCGACCCTTCCGTGTTGTCGACGTCGATGACTGCATCGTAGGTGACGACGCCCTGCGTGGTGGTCGGCGCGTTGCGGACCTGGCGCACGATGCCCTTGAAGATCTTGCCGGGGAATGCATCGACGGTGAACGTCGCCTCCATCCCGTCCTTGAGCAGGCCGACGTCGGCCTCGCTGACGGCCGTATCGATCTGCATGCGTGCGAGATCCTCGGCGATCGTGAACAGCACCGGCGCGCTCATCGACGACTGGACGGTCTGGCCGACATCGACCGCGCGCGACAGCACGACGCCATCGACGGGCGAGTAGATCGTCGCGTACGACATGTTGAGCTTGGCCTGCGCGAGGTTCGCCTGTGCCTGCGCGCCCTGCGCCTTGGCCGCACCGAGCGACGCCCTGGCCGTGTCGTACGCGACCTCGGCGGCCTCGACGGTGGCGCCAGCGACGAGCTGCTGCTCCTGGAGCGTCTTCTGGCGCTTGTACTGGCGCTCGGCATCGATGACCGCGACCTGAGCGCGCGCGGTGTTGGCGTTCGCGAGTGCGACCGAGGCGGAGGCCGACGTGATCTGCGCCTGGAGGACCTGCTCGTCGAGCTTGGCGATGACCTGGCCCTTCTTCACCTTGTCGTTGAAGTCCGCGTGGATCTCGAGCACGCGGCCCGAGACCTGCGCGCCGACCTGGACGGTACCGCGCGCGGACAGCGTGCCGTTCGCGGTGACCTGTGCGGCGATGTTGCCCTTGCCGACCGGGACCGTCGCGTACGTGATCGGGGCAGGTGCCTTGACCCAGGGCTTCTTGATCCACAGGAACACGCCACCACCCACCACGAGGGCGAGTGCGATGATCCGCGGGATCCAGCGCTTGATGCTCACGTTACCCAAGGTGATACCCCGCCCTGTCGCAGTCGTTGCGCACGCATTGCGCTTTGTTGCAGGAGAAACTCCCAACAATCCAGAGCGATTACGGAGCGTCCATGACGAGCGGAACCTCGAGCCGGGCGGTCGTCCCCTTGCCCGGAACCGATGCCAGCGTGACGTCCCCTCCGTGGACGCGGGCGATGCGGCGAGCGAGCGCCAGACCGAGGCCGACGCCACCGGTCTTGCGGGTCCGACTCCCATCGGCGCGCCAGAACGGGGTGAAGGCCCGATCGAGGTCTTGCTCGCTCATCCCGATCCCGTGGTCGACGATCTCGAAGGCGACGGTCGAGCCGTTCGGGACCACGGCCAGCGAGACGGTGGTCGATGGTTCAGAGTACTTCGCAGCGTTGTCGAGCAGGTTGTCGACCGCGCGCCGGAGGAGGACGGGATCGCACTCGATCTCGCGGTCGCGGCCCCCGATCGTGCGGTCGAGCTTGCGGTGGGGGTGCCTCGCGCCGAACCGCACGATGGCGCGATCGGCGAGCTCGCCAAGATCGATCGGCCGCCGCACGATCGGCACGCTCTCCCCGCCCTCGAGGCGCGCGGTGGTCAGGATGTCATTGATCAGTTGATCGATCTCGTCGAGATCGGTCGTGACGTCGGTGAGGACATCCTTGGCTGCGATTGGATCCTCGGCGGCGAGCTCGAGCGCGACGCGGATCCGCGCGAGCGGGGTCCGGAGCTCGTGAGAGACGTCGCCCATCAGCTGGCGCTGGGCCTGGAGCACGGCGGCCGTGCGCTCCGCCATCTCGTCGAACGCTCTGCCGACGTCGCCGAGCTCGTCCTTGCGATCGAGCTTGACGCGCGCCGTGGTGTCACCTTCACCGAACTTGCGCGCGGCGGTCGCGAGCTGATCGAGGGGGCGGGCGAGCCGCCGTGTGAACCAGATCGAGACGCCACCGACCAGGATCAGGATCGCGCCGCACAGCGGGAGCACGTAGGCCCACGGGAATCCGGGACGATTCGGTGCGTAGACGCCGATCAGCGAGCCGTCGTCGCTGCGGACAACGATCCGGCCGACATCGAGCGCCCACCTCTCCTTGCGCAGGGTGGCAAGCTCCGTCGATCTCGCGGCAGGCAAGGGCGGGGTGATGTTCGTCCGCAGGAGAGTTCCCTGCGCATCGAACAGCGACAGCTTGCCTCGCAGCCGCGGCTCCATCCGCTCGATCGCCGCGACGAACTGCTGCGGATCTTTCAGCGAGAGTCGTTCGACCATGTACTGGAGCAGTGCTGCTTGCGGCTCGAGGTAGCGTGCGCCCTTCAGGTACCGCGGCAGCGTCAACAGCGCGACCATCACCGCGATCGCGACGAGCGTGGTGACCACGTAGACCCGCCAGACGAGGCGAGGGCGCCGCGCCGTCTGCGTCATTGCTCTCCACCTGCGAGGAGATAGCCGACACCGCGCACGGTCTTCAGGATCTTCGGGCTGCGGCTGTCGTCGCCGAGCTTCGCGCGCAGGCGCGAGACGTGGACATCGATGGAGCGGTCGAATGACAGCTCGGCGGAGCCCTTCGCGAGATCGAGCAACTGTTCGCGCGACAGCACGCGGCCGGGCCGCTGGGCGAGTGCGCGGAGGATCGAGAACTCGTACGCGGTGACGTCGATCGGCTTGCCGTCGAGCATGACGGTCATCCGCTGCGGATCGAGGACGAGCCCGCCGACCTGGACCGTCTGCTGCTGCGGTCCTGCCTGACCCCGCACGCGGCGCACCGTGGCGCGGATCCGTGCGAGCAGCTCACGTGGCGAGAACGGCTTGGTCACGTAGTCATCGGCGCCGACCTCGAGCCCGAGCACGCGGTCCGCTTCCTCGGCGCGCGCGGTGACCATCAGGATCGGGACGTCGGTGCGCGCACGTAGCTCGCGCGTGACTTCGAGGCCGTCGCGGCCGGGGAGCATCAGATCGAGGACGATGCAGTCGTACTGGCGGCGCAGGGCCTCGGCTTGACCCTCGAGCCCGTCGTGGACCACGGTGACCACGACGCCGTGGCTCTCGAGATATCGGGCGGTGAGCTGGGCGAGACGGGTATCGTCCTCGACCAGGAGCACCTTGATGGTGGGAGCCGCGTCCGTCACCTCCGCAGGATACTCCCCCCGGCAGCCGCGACCGGTGCCCTACACAGTTCGCAATCAGTGGATCGACGCGAAGATCGTGGCGAGCGTCCGTTCCAGGGCCTCGATACGAAACGGTTTCGGCAGGTAGGCGGTCGCGTCGACGGGCCCGCGGCCATCGCGGTCGTAGCCGGTGCACAGGATGACCGGCATGTCCGGGCGGGTCTTGCGGAGCTGGCTGATCACCTCGGCGCCGCTCATTCGCGGCATCGTCAGATCGACCAGCACGGCGTCGACCTGCTCGTTCGCGACGAGCTGGAGGCCGGTGGCGCCATCGCGCGCAGTCAGCGCCGCGTAGCCGAGGTCCTCGATCATCCGTGCAACGACATCGCGTACGAGAACTTCGTCGTCGATCACGAGCACCGTGCGCAAGGCGGCCCGTTGAACGATGAGCTTGTCGCCCATCGCGGCCGCCGGCCACAGCACCGCGAAGCGCGAGCCTTCTCCGGGCGCGCTCGTCAGCCGCAGACCACCACCGTGCGCGCGAACGATGCCGAGCACCGCCGCGAGACCTAGGCCGTGGCCCGTCGCCTTCGTCGTGTAGAACGGCTCGAAGATCCGGCGCCGCGTCTCGCGATCCATGCCGTGGCCGTCGTCGCTAACCTCGATGATCGCGTAGCTGCCCTCGGTCGCCGTCAGCACGTCGTCGGGTTTCGGCACGCCGTCGTGCGTGAGCGGGCGCGCGATGATCTTGATCGTTCCACCGCGCTCACCGATCGCGTCGCGACCGTTGGAGATCAGATTCAGCATCACCTGCCGGATCTGAGCGGCGTCCCCGCGGATCCCGACCTCGTCAGGGATGTCGACCACGACCGCGACGTTCGCTGGCATCCGAGGCGCGGAGATCTGCAGCAGCTCGTCGACGAGCGGACCCGGAGCGACGCGCGTCTCGGACACACCACCGCGTCCCGCGTAGGCGAGCAGCTGATCCGTGAGCTCGGCGGCACGCAGGCTCGCGTTGCGAATGTTCTCGAGAGCAGATCGCCCCGGTGCACCTGGCATGGTGTCGCGCAGGCCGAGATCGGCGTTGCCGAGGATCGCGGCGAGCAGGTTGTTGAAGTCGTGGGCGAGGCCGCCGGCGAGCACGCCGAGGCTCTCCGCGCGCTGGGCATCGACCATGCGGCGCTCGAGGGCACGCATCGTGGTGATGTCGACATTGGTCCCGATCGCACCGATGATCTCGCCGTCGACGCGATACGGCGCGATCGTGTTCTGCAGCAACTTGTTGCGGTACTCGCTCGTGTACATGACCGTCTCGCCCCGGAGCGCGCGTTGGTGGGCGTCGATCGAAGACAGATCCGCCGTGGGATCGTCGCGGATGACGTCATACAGCGTCGCGCCAACGTACGTGTCAGGGGGGAAGCCGAGGACCTCCATGACGGCCCCACCCGCGCGCAGGATCCGGAGATCGTGATCGACGAGCCACCAGATCGCCGAGGCCTGGCGCACCACGAGATCGAGGGTGGTCGCGGTGCGCTCGATCTCCTCGCGCTGGCGCCGCAGCTCGGCGTGCGACGCTGCGACGTCCGACATGTCCATCGCCGACGCGTCGAACACCTTGCCACCGGCGGCGTCGACCACGTGTCCGAACAGGCGGACGGTCAGTACGCGACCGTCGCGATGCTTCCACCGGACGGTCACACCATCGACGATTCCGAGCTTGCGATGCGATGCCACCAGGCGCTCGCGCTCGTCGGGATCGACATAGACATCGTGGACGACATTGAGCTCGAGGATCTCGGCGACCGTGTAGCCGAGCAAGCGCCCGAGCGCCGGATTGGCGTACAGGAAACGGCCTTCGAGCGTGACGCGATACATCCCGATCGGAGATCGATCGAAGAGGTAGTACAGGTCGTTTTCACTCGGGCGTGACACGGCGTCTCATCCTAGCCGGGATCACAGCAGCAGGGCGTCCTCGATCTGGTCGAACGCGCCTGCCCGCCAGCGCGTCAGCGGGCTGCGACCCGCGATCAAGTTCTCGGTCTCGGCAAGGACGGCCGAGAGGTCGACGAGCCAGATCTTCGGGTCGAACGGAGAGGGGCTTCCGACCTCCTCGGGGACCTCGTCCGGCGGCATCCAGGCTGCCATCTTCTGGTTCGCACCTGCGATCAGGCCACGGACGGCGACGTTGCCGAGCCGACTCCCGATCAGACGATCGAACGCCGAGGGTCGGCCGCCGCGCACCACGTGACCAAGCACGGTCACCCGGGTCTCGATCATGCCGGGCTCTGCTCCTGGAAGTTTCTCGCGGAGCCGTGCGTCGACGAGGTCCTTGAGTCGCTCGGTCGGGACCGAGACTCCCTCGGCCTTGATGATGATCACGCGCCGCGACTTGCGCGAGCGGCTACGGACGGTGAGTACCGTGTTGACGATCTGGTCGATGATCGCCGCCTCGGGCTTGCCGGACTCCGGGAACAGTGCGAGGTCAGCGCCGACTGCGATCGCCGACGTCATCGCGAGGTAGCCGCAGTCGCGGCCCATCACTTCGATGATGAAGGTGCGGTCGTGCGCCGTCGCCGTGTCGGCGATCTTGTCGCAGGCCTCGACGATCGTGTTCATCGCGGTGTCGACGCCGATGCACATGCCGGTCAGACCGAGGTCGTTATCGATCGAGGCGGGGATCCCGATGACCTTGAGGGACGGGCCGTCGCCGATCTCCGTCGCATCGGCGAGGTAGTGCGCGCCGGTCAGCGAGCCATTGCCGCCGATCACGATCAACCCATCGATGCCCTTGTTCGCGAGGTTCGCGCGCGCCTTGTCGCGGACCTCCTTGTGATGGAACTCCTTGCAGCGCGCCGACCCCAAGATCGTTCCGCCTTCGCGGAGGATTCCCTGCACGTCGCCGGGCATCAGGGGAACGAACTCGTCCTGCAGCAGACCCTTGTAGCCTCGCTCGATGCCGAGGATGTCGGCGCCCAGAGATCTCCCGACCAGCGCGGCCGCGCGGATCGCAGCGTTCATTCCCGGCGCATCACCGCCGCTCGACAAGATCGCGATCTTCTTGCACCCACTCATGGAATGGAATGTATGCCGGATCAGGCTAGACTGCTGCGGATGATCCGCACCGAGCGGCAGGGCGCCGTCACCACGGTGGTGATCGATCGGCGCGCGGCGAAGAACGCCGTCGACCGCGAGACCGCCGAGGCGCTCGCAGATGCCTTCCGCGCGTTCGACGCGGATCCGGCCGCCCGGGTCGCGGTCCTCGCGGGCGATCACGGCACGTTCTGCGCGGGCGCCGATCTGAAGGCGATGGCCGCCGGGAACCCGAACCGGGTCGCGCCCGACGGAGATGGTCCGATGGGGCCATCGCGCATGTTGCTGAGCAAGCCGGTGATCGCCGCGATCTCGGGGCACGCGGTGGCGGGTGGGCTCGAGCTCGCGCTGTGGTGCGATCTGCGCGTTGCCGACGAAGATGCCGTACTCGGCGTGTTCTGCCGCCGGTTCGGCGTCCCGTTGATCGACGGTGGCACGATCCGATTGCCGCGACTGATCGGCCTCTCCCGAGCGCTCGATCTGATTCTCACGGGCCGCGCGGTGAGCGCCGGCGAGGCGCTCTCGTTCGGGCTCGTCAATCGCGTCGTTCCGTCGGGGACCGCGCTCGCGGTGGCGCAGGCACTCGCCGCGCAGCTCTCCGAGCTCCCGCAGGCCGCGATGCGGGCTGATCGGATGAGCGCATACCTCCAGCATGATCTCGATCTGAACGCGGCCCTCGCGAAGGAGCTCGAGCTCGGCTCGACGGCGCTCGTCGAGGCGATCCAGGGCGCGGGCCGGTTCTCCTCTGGCGCCGGTCGGCACGGGAGGCCCTCGTGAAGAGCGCCCTGCGCGCCGTGATCCTCGGTCTCGGTATCGCGCTCTTGATCGCCAGCTGCATCGTGAAGCGGTTCACGACACCGCGGCTGACCGGCACCTGCGACGGAGCGTGTGCGCACTACATCGAGTGCAAGCCAGGACACCCGGAGCCCGATCGCGAGCGCTGCAAGCTCGAGTGCCCTGACGTGTTCACCGATCGCGACTCGATCATGGGCTACGAGAGCCTGTCGTGCAAAGACGCCGTCGAGTACATCGACGGCGACCCGAAGAAGACCGCCGGACCTCCGGCCTGAGGAGCACATGGGGTACCGCGACGACGTCGACACGCTCTACACGCGCGCGATGATCCTCCAGCGCGAGCTCGATGCCGCGAAGGACCAGCTCGCAGAGCGCGATGCCGAGCTCGCACGAGCGCGCGGTGGCGCGCCGGCCCGTGCGGGGACCAGTCCCGGAATGCGCGAGCTCCGCGAGATGCCGGATCCCGACGACGTGCTCGCGCGCCTCGTCACGATCCCCGAGTACGACGAGAAGCTCCCGCGTCTCTCCGGTCTACCGCCGCTGAAGCCGCTGCCGATGCCTGACTGGACCGCGATCGCCGGGCGCACCTCGAGCGCGGAGCGCACGTCGAGAGCAGAGCGCACGGCGAACGCAGAACGCAACGTGGTCACGATCGCAGACAGCACGGGCAGCAAGGAAGTGCAGTACTTCCTGCGGCCGCTCGTCGAGCGCGTACGCGAGCAAGCCGTCCGGCTCTCAGAGGAGGATCTGCTTCTCGTCGCAAAGATCGTCGACGAGCTGACCGACAAGCACGACGGCATGGACGAGAAGCTTCGCGCGCGCCTGCACTGGCTCGCGAGCGAGATCGCGCTCGTCGAGAAGACGCCGCGCGAGTCACGGTGATCGCCGCGACCCTCGGGTGTTAGGGTAGCCGCTCGCCATGGCGGGGGAGGCTCCAGACATCACGCTCGACGGAACGATCGAGCGCCTCGTCTTCAAGAACGAGGAGTCGGGCTTCATCATCGCGAGGTTCGAGACGCTCGGGCACGAACACGTCACGATCGTCGGCGAGCTGGGGCAGCTGATCGAGGGCCAGCCACTTCGCCTGCGCGGCCAGTGGGTCGTCGACAAGAAGTACGGCCGGCAGTTTCGCGTCACGACGTATCAGCCCAAGTCTCCCGAGACGCTGGTCGGCATCGAGAAGTTCCTCGGCTCTGGCATCATTCCCGGCATCGGGCCCGAGCTCGCCAAGCGGCTCGTCGCGGTGTTCGGGATGGACACGCTCGAGGTGATCGATCGCAAGCCCGAACGGCTGACCGAGGTCTCGGGTATCGGTGCGCATCGCGCGAGCAAGATCGCCGAGGCGTTCGCGGCCCAGCGCCACGTCCAGGACGTGATGGTGTTCCTCCAGGGCCACGGCGTGTCGGCAGCGTTCGCGGCGCGGATCGTCAAGAGGTACGGCAAGGACGCCGTCAACGTCGTCCGCGCGAATCCGTACAGGCTCGCGCACGAGGTCTGGGGCATCGGCTTTCGTACGGCCGACTCGATCGCGGAGAAGCTCGGCATCGCACGCGACGCCCCGGAGCGCCAAGAGGCCGGACTGCTCCACGCGCTCGAGACCGCGAGCGAGGACGGCCACATGCACGTTCCCGACGAGGAGTTGATCAAGGCGACGGCCGATCTGCTCGGCATCGACAGCGAGCAGATCGCAGCGCGCCTCGGTGCGCTCGAGCAGCGCGGCCACGTGCTTCGCGAGTCCCTCGGTGATCGCGGCGCCGTCACCGAGCTACCGTGGGCGTTCGAGGCCGAGGCCGAGGGCGCGCGCATGCTCGCCGAGCTCGTCACCACACCCGCGCGCGCGAGTGGCCTCGACGTCCACGCAGCGATCCACGCGTTCGAGGCCGTCACCGGTCTCGCGCTCGCGCCGCAGCAGCGCCGTGCCGTCGAGGCCGCGCTCGTCGACAAGTGCGTCGTGATCACCGGCGGGCCGGGCGTCGGCAAGACGACGATCGTCAAGGCGATCGTTCACCTCGCGCTCCTCACGCATCGCAAGGTCGCGCTCGGCGCCCCGACAGGCCGCGCGGCCAAGCGTCTCGGCGAGGCCACGGCTCACGAGGCGATGACGCTGCACCGCCTGCTCGAGTATCAGCCGCACGACGGCGGCTTCCAGCGCGGCCCCGCCAACCCGCTCGACGTCGACATGCTCGTGATCGACGAGGCCTCGATGCTCGATGCACAGCTGTTCCGCTCGGCGCTCGCCGCGCTGCGACCCGGGACGCAGCTCGTCCTCGTTGGAGATGTCGATCAGCTCCCGTCCGTCGGCGCGGGCTCCGTGCTCGCCGACACGATCGAGTCCAAGGCAGCGACCGTGATCCGATTGACCGAGATCTTCCGGCAGGCGGCCGCGAGCAAGATCGTGCTGTCTGCTCACAAGATCAACCACGGCGAGCTGCCCGATCTCGACTCCGAGCCGGGCGGCACGGCCGACTTCTACTTCATCGGCCGCGAGGATCCCGAGGCCGCGCGTGCCACGATCATCGAGCTCGTCGGAGACCGGATCCCCGCGCGGTTCGGCTTCGATGGGATCACCCAGGTCCAGGTCCTCGCACCGATGCACCGTGGCGAGCTCGGCACCGCCGCGCTCAACCGTGCCCTTCAGGACAAGCTCAACCCGCCGAAGGGCGAGCTCGAGATCACGCGCGGCGAGCGCATCTATCGCCGCGGCGACAAGGTGATGCAGCTCCGCAACGACTACGACCGCAACGTCTTCAACGGCGATATCGGCGTGATCGCCGGCGTCGATCCCGAGTCCGTCCTCCGGGTCGACTTCGACGGACGCACGGTCGTCTACGAGCGAACGGATCTCGACTCGCTGACTCACGCGTACGCGGTGAGCATCCACAAGAGTCAAGGCTCGGAGTATCCGGCCGTCGTGATCCCGATCGCGACGCAGCACTTCATGATGCTCCAGCGCAGCCTGCTCTACACCGCGGTCACGCGCGGCAAGAAGCTGGTCGTCCTCGTCGGAAGCAAGCGTGCGGTAGCTCTCGCTGTTCGCAACGCCGATGCGAAGCGCCGCTACACGTGGTTCGCAGAGCGTGTGCGCGCTGCGATGCCTTGACGCGCTACGGCGAGAGTTTCTTGACTGCTACGTCGGCAACACCAAGGGGAAGAAGACGGCGGCCTGATCGAGGGGCGCGCCCCGCTGATGCACTAGCTCGCACTCATAGGTGAGATCTTAAGGACGGTTCCCGACGAGGGTTCGCGCGGCCGGGCGGGAGGTCGCCTGGATCTCCCGTGTCCCCTCGACGACGTCGCGAACCTCCCGACGTAGAACGCGAACGTTCGCAGAAGCTCCGGATGAGAAGTGGGACGCCGATCAGGTATCGCGGTCGCGAGGTCTGGTCCTCACTCTGGCACATCGCCGAGGTCGACCGCCGCCGTCTCTACCTCGAGATGGCCTTCCCGTCGCTGTTCGCGTTCGCCACCGGGTTCCTCGGCTACACCAAGGCCGCGGCGTTCCGGCGCACGACGGCGGCCCGCCTGCTGGCG
>JANOPP010000294.1:0-27657 GCA_031421915.1 Myxococcales bacterium
CCTTGACGGTGAACGTCGGGCCGTCGAAGAGCTTCCAGTTGGCGTCGATCGCCTTGGGCGTCTCGGGCTCTGCGGGCTTGGCGGCGACATCCGCAGGCTTCGCACCGGCGGAGCCCGTGGTCGGAGCAGCGGAACCCGTCAGGGGCACCGGCGTGGGTCCCTTGTCCTTGCCCTTTTCACAGGCAGCAAGCGGAACAGCGAGAAGGAACAGAGCGACGGCGAGCGACTTGGCCACGGGAACCTCCAAGCGAAGACACTACCGCACCTGAGTCAGCGCCGTCGGGCACGTCTGGCGCTATACAACGGCGGTGACCGAGGGCCCGCTCGACCGGTTCGGCACCGCGACGAAGACGTGGTTCCGCGGCAGCTTCGCCGAGCCGACGCCGGTCCAGGCCCGCGGCTGGGCGCAGATCGCCGGTGGTCATCACACGCTGATGCTGGCGCCGACCGGCAGCGGCAAGACGCTCGCGGCGTTCCTGTGGTGCCTCGATCGGCTCGCGCGCGATCCAGGCGCGACCGGCACGCGCGTGGTCTACGTGTCACCGATCAAGGCGCTCGCTTACGACGTCGAGCGCAACCTGCGCGCGCCCCTCGTCGGCCTCCAGCGGCTCGGCGCCGGCACCGAGATCAAGGTCGACGTTCGCACCGGTGATACGCCGCCCAAGGAGCGTGAACGGCAGCGCCGGGATCCTGGCCAGATCCTGATCACGACGCCCGAGTCGTTGTACCTCGTCCTCGCCGGTCGCCAGCGCGAGCGCCTGCTCGGGGTCGACACGATCATCGTCGACGAGATCCACGCCCTCGCCCCCACCAAGCGCGGGATTCACCTCGCGTTGACCCTCGAGCGCCTCAGCCATCTGGTCACCAGCGCCGGCAACCCGGACCCGCAGCGGATCGGCCTGTCGGCGACCCAGCGTCCACTTACGGAAGTCGCTAAATACCTGGGAGGGGACCGCCCGGTCGAGATCGTCGACGCGAGCGCGCGACCGATGATGAACCTCGAGATCGTCGTCCCGGCGGCCGAGATGGACAACCCGGGCACGCCGGGTCGCGACGGCGGTGGCATGTGGCCGCTGATCCACGCGCGCGTGCTCGAGATGATCCTCGCGCACCGCACGACGATCGTGTTCGTCAACTCGCGGCGGCTCGCGGAGCGGCTGAGCCAGCAGATCACGGAGCTCGCGGTGTCGACCGGCGTGGCGCCGGAGGGCGTCGAGCTGATGCGGGCCCATCACGGCTCGGTCGCGCGCCACCAGCGCCAGGAGATCGAGGAGGCGCTCAAGGCCGGCCGGCTGCGCGCGATCACCGCGACCTCGTCGCTCGAGCTCGGCATCGACATGGGCACCGTCGATCTCGTGATCCAGGTCGAGTCGCCGGGTTCGGTGTCACGCGGCCTGCAGCGGATCGGCCGCGCCGGTCACCACGTTGGCGGCACGAGCATCGGCAAGATCCTGCCAAAGTTCCGGGGCGACCTGCTCGAGGCGACCGTCGTCGCGCAGAAGATGCTCGAGGGCGAGGTCGAGACGATCCGCGTTCCCGACAGCGCGCTCGACGTTCTCGCGCAGCAGATCGTGGCGATGGTCGCGTCCGATCCGTGGCCAGTCGCCGAGCTCGAGCGCGTGATCCGCCGCGCGTCGAGCTATCGTGAACTGTCACGCACCGCGCTGACCGGCGTGCTCGACATGCTCGCGGGCCGTTACCCGTCCGACGAGTTCGCCGAGCTCCGGCCGCGGCTGACGTGGGATCGCCAGGCCGATGTCCTCGTCGGTCGCAAGGGTGCGCGCCTGCTCAGCGTGGTGTCGGGCGGCACGATTCCGGATCGCGGGACCTATGCGGTCCACGTCGGCATCGGCGGGCCCCGGGTCGGAGAGCTCGACGAGGAGATGGTCGCCGAGAGCCGGCGCGGCGAGACGTTCATCCTCGGCGCGACGACCTGGCGGATCGAGGACATCACACGCGATCGCGTGATCGTCACGCCCGCCCCCGGCGAGCCCGGCAAGATGCCGTTCTGGCGCGGCGAAGGCCCCGGGCGTCCGATCGAGCTTGGTCGCGCGCTCGGTGCGTTCTGCCGCGAGCTCGACGGACGCCTCGCCGCGGACGCCGCGGCGGCGAGGACGTGGCTGATGTCGAGCTTCCACCTCGACGGGTTCGCCGCGGACAACCTGATCGGCTACATCGGCGATCAGCGCGCGCAGACCGGCGCGATGCCCACCGATCGCGCGATCACCGTCGAGCGGTTCCGCGACGAGCTCGGCGACGTCCGCGTCTGCATCCTGTCGCCGTTCGGTAGCCGGATCCACGCGCCGTGGGCGCTTGTCCTCGCAAAGCGGCTCGAAGCCGACCTCGGCTATCCGATCCACCCGCTGTGGACCGATGACGGGATCGCGCTGCGCTTCGCCGACGGCGATCTGCTGCCGACCGATGATCAGCTGATTCCCGATCCCGACGAGGTCGAGACCGCGCTGGTCGACGAGCTCGCGCGATCGAGCGTGTTCGCGAGCCACTTTCGCGAGAATGCGGCGCGCGCCCTGCTCCTGCCGCGGCGACGCCCCGGGATGCGCACGCCGTTGTGGGCGCAACGCCTGCGCGCCCAGCAGCTGATGGGCGTCGCGCTGAGATTCCCCGCGTTCCCGATCACGCTCGAGACCTATCGCGAGGTCCTGCGCGACGTGTTCGATCTGCCTGCGCTCGTCGAGATCCTGCGCCAGATCCGCTCGCGCGCGATCCGCATCGAGCCCGCGACCACGGACGCGGCATCGCCATTCGCGCGCTCGCTGGTATTCGACTATGTCGCGGCGTTCCTCTACGAGGGCGATGCACCGCTCGCCGAGCGCAAGGCGCAGGCGCTCACGCTCGATCGCGGTCTCTTGCGCGAGCTGATCGGCGGCGGCGAGCTGCGCGACCTCCTCGATCTCGAGGTGCTCGCCGAGGTCGAGGCCGAGCTCCAGCAGCTCGTCGACGATCGCAAGGCACGCAACCCCGACGAGCTCCACGACCTGCTGCGCCGGCTCGGCGATCTGTCGCGCGACGAGATCGATTCCCGCACCCTTTTGGTGGCGCACGAGGTCGAGGGCGCGCTCCAGGCGCTCGTGGCGAGCCGCCGGATCGCAGGGGTCCGGATCGGTGGCAACGAGCGCTACATCGCGGCCGAGGATGCCGCGCGCTACCGCGATGGCCTCGGCGTGCAGCTGCCTCCCGGACTGCCTTCCGCGCTCCTCGAACCCGTGCCGCAGCCGCTGGAGACGCTGGTCGGACGCTATGCACGCACGCACAGTCCGTTCACCGCTGCTGGCCCCGCGGGACGCTGGGGTCTACCTCCGGCGCAGATCGAGCCGATCCTGGTGTTACTCGAGGCGCGCACGCAGCTCGTGCGCGGTGAGCTGCGACCCGGAGGAACGCACAAGGACTCGTGCGATCCGGAGGTCCTGCGCCAGCTCCGGCGGCGCACGCTCGCGAAGCTGCGGGCGCAGGTCGCGCCGGTCGACGCGAAGACGTTCGCCGCCTTCATGCCGCGCTGGCACGGCCTCGACCACCCGCGGCGCGGCATCGGTGCGCTCCGCGAAGCGATCGGTCGACTCGAAGGTGTGGCTCTGCCCTTCACCGAGCTCGAGCAGCGAATCCTGCCCGCGCGGATCCTCGACTACCACCCACGGATGCTCGACGAGCTCGGCGCCAGCGGAGAGATCGTGTGGGTCGGCGCTGGCGCGCTCGGCACCAAGGACGGTCGCGTGATCCTGTTGCGCCGCGAGCGCGCGCTCGCCCTCGCGCCCGACGTGCAGGAGGTCCCGCATCCCTCGCCCGTGCACGCCGCGATCCTCGAGCACCTGCGCACGAGCGGCGCATCGTTCCTCGTCGCGATCGAGAGCGCCGCGAACGCGAATCGCGCGACCGTGACCAGTGCGCTGTGGGACCTCGTGTGGGCCGGCGTCCTCACGAACGACACGTTCTCGCCGCTGCGGTCGCTGGCATCGCCCGCCGCGCGTCGAACGTCCGCCCACGCCGTGTTCGGCGGGCGGTGGTCCCTTGTCAGCTCGCTCGGTGCGATTCCGACCAGTACCCAGCGCGCGCACGCGATCGCGACGGCGCTGCTCGAGCGCTGGGGCTTCGCCGGGCGCGCGACCGCGAGCGCCGACGGGTTGACGGGCGGCTTCACCGCCGTGCGCGACGTGCTGCAGGCGATGGAGGACGCCGGCACCGTGCGCCGCGGCTACTTCGTCGAGAGCCTGCAGGGCAGCCAGTTCGCGTGGCCCGGCGCGATCGATCGGCTGCGCGAGACGCCGCGGAGCCAGGCGCCACGCGTCGATGTGCTCGCGGCGGTCGATCCCGCCAATGCATGGGGCAGCGCCCTGCCCTGGCCGCAGCTCCGCGATCCGAACGCTCGTCCGGCGCGGCGGGTGGGTGCAACGGCGATCCTGGTCGACGGCGAGCTCGCGGTGTGGCTCGAGCCCAAGGCGATGAAGATCGCGACCGCACCGCTCCCCGACGAGGTGATCGAGCTGGCGCTCTCCGTGGGCCTGCCACGCCTCGCCCAGCGGGGCCGGAGGCGGGAGCTGCTGGTCGAGACGATCGACGGGATCGCCGCGGGTGAGTCGCCGCACGCGCGCAACCTCCTCGCAGCGGGTGCGAGGATCGACTATCGCGGTCTCGTCGTGCGCGGTATCGCACCGTCGCTGACACCGACGCCTGCGGAGCCCGAGCCCGAGGCGCCCGACGAGGATGACGACGATCCGGCGAGGGAGTAGACTCGTCGCATGCGCTGCCTCGTCCTCGTCGTTGCCGCTGGATGCGGCTTCAGCGCGAGCGACGGTTCCGGTGGTGTCACGATCGATTCACCGCCGGGCACCATGATCGATGCCGCACCCGCGATCGATGCGCCGCCGGACGCGCGCCCCGATGCCGCGATCGATGCACCCCCACCGACGTGGATGGTGGTCGAGACCTTGACCGTGCCGTGCCTCCCCGCCGCTCGCACATCGACCACCGTGCTGACCACCACGGGAATGTATCGCCTGCGCGCGCGGGGGACGTGCACATCGAACAGCGCGAACAACTCCGAAGGTGACGCCGAGTACACCTTCAACGCGGTGTCGCTAAGCGACGCGGCGAACGGCGTCGATTCCGGGATCGCGGTCGATGACTCGACGCCTGGCTCGCTCAAGCAACCTCGCTGGGGAGCGTTCACGTCGACGCACCAGTACGAGGTTCCGTGGATCGGGACGGGTGCAACGATCACGGCGCTGTTCCACGACTCGAACCCGAGCAACAACGCAGGCAGTCTGTCGCTCGATATCCTCGTGTTCCAGTAAGCTCGCCCGATGGTGCGCCTCCGCGATCTGTCGACGGATCTCCTGCGCGGCGCGATCTCGATCGAGGAAGCCGGGCCGATGGCGCCCCGGTTCGTCGGCGAGGAGGTCGCCAGCAAGAGCTACTTCGTCTCGAGCTTTGCCAATGTCTCCGCGTTCGCGACCGACGCGGGCCTCGTGCTCGTCGACACCGGCAGCTTCGTCCTCGCGGAGCCGACGCGCGTGGTGCTGCGCAAGCTGACGACGGAGCGCGCGCACACCGCCGTGTGGACGCACGGCCACGTCGATCACTGCTTCGGAGTCGACCTCTACGAGAAGGAGGCCGGCCACTCCGTCCACGTGATCGCGCACGAGGCGATCCAGCGGCGGTTCGAACGCTACAGACTGACCCGCGGCTGGAATTCCGCGATCAACGCGCGCCAGTTCCAGGCACAGGTCGCATTCCCCACCGAGTTCCGCGCCCCGGACGAGACGTTCGTCGACCGCAAGACGCTCACCGTCGGTGGCCGCACGTTCGAGCTGCATCACGCGCTCGGCGAGACCGACGATCACGCCTGGGTCTGGGTTCCCGACGCCGGCGTCCTGTGCACCGGCGATCTGTTCATCTGGGCATCACCGAACTGCGGCAATCCGCAGAAGGTGCAGCGGTTCCCGCGCGAGTGGGCACAGGCGCTGCGCGCGATGGACGCGCTCGGTTCCGAGGTGCTGCTCCCCGGTCACGGCGTCCCGATCTGGGGTGCGGCGGCGGTCCACCAGGCGCTCGACGACACGGCGAGCTTCCTCGAGTCGCTCGTCGATCAGGTGCTCACGCTGATGAACCGCGGCGCGCGGCTCGACGAGGTGCTCGGCACCGTTCGCGCACCTGCCGCGTTGCTCGCGAAGCCCTACCTGTCGCCGGTGTATGACGAGCCCGAGTTCATCGTCCGCAACCTGTATCGGCTGTACGGGGGCTGGTGGGACGGCAACCCGGCGCACCTCAAGCCAGCGCGTGAGGTCGAGCTCGCACGCGAGCTGTGTGCGCTCTCGGGAGGCGCCGGCAAGCTCGCCGCGCGCGCCGACGAGCTCGCCGCCGCCGGAGACCTCGCTCTGGCCGCCCACCTGATCGAGCTCGCGGCGACTGCCGTGCCCCAGGATCGCTCGATCCGCGCCACGCGCTCGAAGATCTACGCCGAGCGTGCGGCCCGCGAGCGCTCCTTGATGGCCAAAGGGGTGTTCACGACCGCGGCGAAGCCGCCCGATCCCCAGGGGGGCGCGTAGAATGGTCGGGAGGGCATGAAGATCGCCGCTGGCACCAAGCTCGGTCCGTACGAGATCGAGCACGCGATCGGCGCGGGTGGGATGGGCGTCGTCTACCGAGCGGATGACTCGCGCCTCGGCCGCAAGGTCGCGATCAAGGTCCTACCGAATGCCAAAGGCGAGCACTTCCGCCGGTTCGAGCGCGAGGCCCGCACGATCGGCAGCCTCAACCACCCCAACCTCCTGACGCTCCACGACGTCGGCGACTACGACGGTGTGCCGTTCCTGGTCACCGAGATGCTCGACGGCGAGTCGCTGCGCGCACGGCTGTCCAAGGGCCCGCTGCGGCTCCGCGAGGTGTTGAAGATCGGCGCCGAGGTCGCGCGCGGACTCGCCGCCGCGCACGGCGCCGGCGTGATCCATCGCGACGTGAAGCCCGACAACATCTTCCTGACGTCGGAGGGTCGCACCAAGATCCTCGATTTCGGGATCGCGAAGCTGCGCCGCTCGACGGGCGAGATGCGTGCAGTCCAGGACACCGACATCGGTCACTCCGACACGGTGACGCCGACGACGGCGGATACCGGCCTGGTGATCGGCACGCCGGGCTACATGGCCCCCGAGCAGCTCGACGCTGGCACGCTCGACGAGCGCACCGACATCTTCTCGCTCGGCGTCGTGCTCTACGAGATGATCTGCGGCAAGCGTGCGTTCGCGTCGAACAGCGCCGTCGAGGAGTCGTACGCGATCCTGAAGACCCCCGCGGAGCCACCGAAGGGCGCGACCAAGGCGCTCGCGCGAGTAGTGCTGCGTTGCCTCGAAAAGCGCCCCGATGCGCGGTTCCAGTCCGCCATGGATCTCGCGTTTGCACTCGACGAGCTCGACGCCTCGACCGATCCGGTCGCGCGGATCTCGAAGATCTCGATCGAGCCTACCCCACGGCCGAGTGCGCCAACGATCCGCGACGAGCGCCCGGTGTTCGCCGCACCGGCGCGCAGGCCGACGCTGTGGATCGCGCTTGCTGCGGCCCTGTGCGTGCTCGGGGTCCTCGCCGGGATCCTCGTGGGTCGCCGCAGCGTGCCCGCGGCCGCCGTCGCCACGCGGTGGCCGAGCCTGATCGAGGGCGGACCGGCGTATCAGCGCGTCACCTATCACGCGCAATCGACGTGGTTCGCGCGGCTGGCGTCGGATGGCAACAGCGTTCTGTACTCGACGATGCGCGAGGGGCGCCCGCAGGTGATGCGCTCGCAGATCTCGCACCCGTCGGTCCAGCCGCTCGGCGTCACGGGGCGCCTGCTCGATGTGTCGAGCAAAGGCGAGATTGCCGTCGTCGTCGACGAGCTCCCAGAAGCGGGCGGAACGCTCGCGCGGGTTCTCGAAGGTTCGGGACCGCGAGCGATCGCGGATCGCGTCACGGGGGCGACGTGGCTGCCCGATGGAGAGTCCCTGGCGATCGTTCGCGGCGGCAGCGTGATCGAGTACCCGATCGGAGCTCCGATCGTGACGCGCTCCGCCGGCAAGCTCGACTTCCTGCGAGCGTCGCCCACCGGCGATCGGTTCGCGTTCGTGTACCACCCGGCCGCCAACGACACCCAGGGCAAAGTGATCGTCACCGACAAGGCCGGCGTGCAGCTCGTCGCCTCGGCCGATCAGAACGGCATCGAGGGCGTCGCGTGGTCACCCGACGGGTCGGAGGTCTGGTTCTCCAACGCATCCACGATCCTCGCGCTCGATCGCGGCGGCGTCGAGCGCGTGGTCCTCCGTGGCCCCTCGCGCCTGATCCTCGCGGACGTGCGCGGCAACCGGATCCTGGTCGCGCCATCGGACATCCGGCTCAAGATGTTCACCGGGCCGCGCGCAGGTCCGTTCCGCGAGGTCGGCTGGTTCGACGCGAGCCTGGTCGAGAACATGTCGGCCGACGGCTCGGTGATCGCGTTCGTCGAGGCGACCGGCACCGGCCAGAACGCCGACGGCTACGCGCAGTTCATCCGCCGTGGCGACGTGCCACCGACGTTGATCACGAACGGCTACAAGCTCGCGCTGTTGCCGGACGCGAGCGCCGCCGTCGGGATCGCCGAGGGCAACAAGCTCTGGAAGCTCCCCACCGGTGTGGGAACCCCGACCGCATTGCCCCTCGGTACGATCGCGAGGCTCGACATCGGCGCGCCGGTCGCGATGTCGTGGTCAGGGCGGTATGTCGTGCTCACCGCGGCCGAGGCGACAGGCGGCATGAAGCTGTGGCGGATCGATCTCGACGCTCCAACCCCGACGGCGATCCCGGCCACGTACGACGGAGGTGGGTACGCGATCTCTCCCGACGGGGCAACCGTTGCGATCACCGCGCCGACCGGCGGCGTGCAGCTCGCACCGGTCGCGGGCGGCGTTGCACGCACGCTCGCTGGCCCTGTCGGCGAGCAGCCGCTGAGCTTCACCGGTGACGGCACGGCCCTGTTCGTGATGCACCTCGTCGGCGAGACGATCGAGGTCGACAAGCGCGATGTCGCCACCGGAGCGCGCACGCCCTGGGCGCGGATCGTCCCGGAGCAGGCGCCGTCGTTCTACACGGTCGCGCTGGACGCCCGTGGCGACAACGTCACCTACTCGACGAACTCCGATGCCAGCGACCTCTACGTGCTCGAACCGCACGTGCCGTGACAAGTGGGCTGCGCCATAGTCGGCCATGCCCGAGGGCGACACGATCCACCGCATCGCGGTGAACCTCGGGCCTCGCCTGATCGGCAAGGTGCTCGAGCGCGTCACCACGCAAGGGCTCATGCGAGCGGTCGCCGGCACGACCGTCACCGCGGTGACGGCAGTCGGCAAGCACCTCGTCATCGAGGTCGACACCGGAACGTCTCTGCGGATGCACCTCGGGATGTACGGCCGGCAGCGGTCGTACCCGCGCGGCGAAGGCCTCGCGGCGCTCGCGAAGATGTCGCCCGGTCGCGTCAGCCTCGCGCTTGTCACGATCGATGGCGTGCATCTCTGGATCGGCGCACGCACGATCGAGATCTCGGATCGGCGTGCGCCCCTGCATGGCCAGGCGATCTCGACGCTGGGGCCAGATGTCCTGGCTGACGACTTCGATAGCCGGCAAGCGGCGTCGCGCGCGGCGCAACACGGGTCGCGCACGATCGCCGACGTGGTGCTCGATCAGCGCGTCGCGGCCGGGATCGGGAACGTCTATAAGAGCGAGATGCTGTTCGTGCGTGGGATCGATCCTCGCACGCGGGTGGGCCAGCTCGATCTCGGCCAGCTCGAGGCCCTCTACGCGACCGCGCGCGAGCTCATGATCAATAGTCTCGGCTCGACCTCGATCCATGGTCTGCGCCAGACGCGCGAGCGCCTCCCTGGCGACGTCCCGGGCGACGATCGCTACTTCGTCTACAGCCGCAGCGGGAAGCCCTGCCGGCGCTGTGCGGGAGCGATCTCGTGCTACCAGCTCGGCGATCCACCCCGGTGGACGTGGTCGTGCGCGGACTGCCAACCCCAGTGTGGGGTCTGAAGTTAGCGGATACCGATCTTGCTCACGGCAACTCGGGTGGTCGGGTCTACCGGACAGAACACCCTTCAACTCGCTGTAACCTGGTCGCCTCGTCCTGGTCTCGCGGTTGCTCATGACAGGAGCAGCTCAACAAGGACGTATCCCATGGTCACCGCTCTCGCATTTGCCCCTCCGGTCTCCCCTCTCGCCAGTGAGGTCTCGACGACCCTGACGGTCGGCGCCGGGGTCGCGTACGAGGTGTTCGCGGACGCCGTGGAAGTGCCCCGCTGGCTGCCGATCGTGCAGACAGCTCGCGTGGTCCGCCGGACCCACGAGGGCCGCCCCGAGCGCGTCGCGTTCACCCGCAAGCTCGAGCGTGGGTCGCTCGGGTACACCCTCGAGTACAAGTACGATCCGAGTACCCTCGGGATCTCCTGGACGACCCCCGCGTCGTCCAACGTCGTGCTCTACGGCGAGGCACGGTTCGTCCCGCTGTCGCCGCGGGCCTGCATGATGCTGTACCGGCTCGTGCTGGATCTACCGATCGTCGATGACCTCATCAACAGCGAGCTCGACAAGCACCCGGCATCGTTGGTCGTCGCCGAGTTTCGCGAGCACCTACGCCGGCTCTGCTAGCGCAGACTCCGACGCTTCCGCCCACATTCCCCGCCATTCCTGGAGCGTATTGCTCGCCGGATCGATCTTGGCGATGCCGAGCGTCGACGTATACGATGGCCTTCGTGTCCTCGGATCGTCGTATTTCTCCGGGGCTGTCCTCCGTACCAGGAGCGCCGACCGCCGACGCCCCGAGGCCGGCTTCGATCGACGTTCCGACCGCTCGGGGCACGAACCCGAACGCGGTGTACGAGGCGAGCGACGCACAGACCGAGACCAGTGATCCGACGGATCAGCTACGCGACCTCGAGGAGAAGCTGAATCGTTGCCTCGCAGCGATGACGATGCACTTCCAGCCAATCGTCCACGCCAAGACGCGGAAGCGCTTTGGCTACGAGGCGCTACTCCGCTCGACGGACAAGTCCCTGCCCCATCCCGGCGCGATCCTCGATGCGGCCGAGCGCCTCGAACGTATCCCGGCGGTCGGTCGCGCTGTGCGCGCGCACTCCGCCAAGGTGATCGCCAGTGCTCCGCCGGAGCGCGGCCTCGTCTTCATCAACCTCCACCTGCTCGATCTGTTCGACAAGCAACTGACCAGCGCGTTCGCACCGCTGTCCAAGGTCGCGTCCCGCGTGATCCTCGAGATCACCGAGCGCACCTCGCTCGAAGGCGAGATCGATCTGCGCTATCGCGTCGCCGAGCTACGCGAGCTCGGCTTCAAGATCGCGATCGATGATCTCGGTGGTGGTCATGCCCGCATGGGCACGTTCACGCTGCTCGACTGCGACTTCGTGAAGCTCGACATGTCGCTCGTCCGCGATGTCGACCAGCACCCGATGAAGCAGCGGCTGATCAAGAGCGTGACGGATCTCTGCCGCGATCAGGGCATCACGGTGATCGGCGAAGGCGTCGAGACCGACGCGGAAGCCAAGGTCCTCGTGGATCTCGGCTGCGATCTGCTCCAGGGTTACCTGATCGCGAGACCCGCGCTGCCGTTCTGCGACGCGCTCTGATCAGTCGAGATCGAACGCGTAGAGAATGCCGCGGTTGCTCATCACATAGAGACGGCCATCGGACGTGATCGTCGGCGCAGCCGAGATACCGTCGCCCGGGTCGAAGTACTCGACGGTCGCGCCGGTGCGGCGATCCGCGAGGAACATGCCGTCCTTCGCGAGCGAGTAGACGAGCAGGTCGCCGAAGACCACGGGAACCGCTGGCTCACCACCGCCGCGCGCGCCGACGCGCCACACGATGTTACCGCCGAGATCGAGCGCGTACGTGCCGAGGTCGGCGACGCTGACGTAGAGGATCTTGCCGTCGGAGGCGAGCCCGCCGACGTTGCCCGACGTGCTCGGGATGGTCGCGTCCCAGAACGGAACGCGCCACTTCACGAGCCCGGTGGCCTTGTCGATCGCGTAGATGCCGCCCGACGACGACGATGCATAGAGCGTGTCGCCCAGGACGAGCGGGGTTGCATCGACATCCATGAATCGATCGGCATCACCCTTGAGCGACGTCGACCAGGCGATCGAGCCGGTGTCGCGACGCAGCGCCGCGAGTGTTCCGTTCGAGAACCCGGTGTAGATCAGCTCACCGTCGGCAGCGGCTCCGGCGTGACCGCGGAGCGTGTACTCCTCGGGCGTCTCGCCCTTGTACTGCCACTTGAACTTGCCGGTGATCGAGTCGACCGCGATCACCTGATCCGCCTCGTTCGTGAACACGATCAGCTCGGCGGTCGCGACCGGCGTCTGCTGGATCGGACCGCGGCTCTGGTAACGCCACTTCTCGACGCCCGTCTGTGCATCGAGGCAGACCAGCGTGCCGTCGTTGGTGCCGACGAACAGCGTGGTGCCGAGAACGAGCGGCGCGCTCGACACGGAGCCGACCTGCTTGCGCCACCGAACCGCACCATTGGCAGCGCGCAGCGCGTGGAACCAGCCGTTCGCCGAGCCGACGAACAACGTGTCGGAGTAGACGGTCGCCGCGGCGAACTCTTGCGGCTCGACCTCGGTACGGCGATCCGCCGTGACGAACTTCCAGTGTAGCGAGAGTCGATCCTCGCCGAGCGGCTCGCGTGGCTCGGCGCGCATCGCGTCGGACTGGTTGGTCGGGGCGCGCACGCAGCCGATCGCGACCACCGCTGCGAACAGTATCGAGGCTGCGGACTTCATCAGATCGTTGCGAGCCGGCGCTCTACGAGCTCCTGCAGGTCCGTTCCCGCGCCGAGCTCCTTGGCCTTCTCGAACGAGACCTTCGCCTCGTCCTTCTTGCCGAGCGTCATCTGCAGGCGACCCTGATGGTAGACCGCGTACGCGTGGCGAAGGCCCGCCGCGTCGGGCTGCATTGTCTTGAACGCTGCGAGCGCTTCCTCGAGCAGCTTCTGCCGCGCGGTCGGATCCTTCTCTGCCCCCGCCTTGGTCTCGAGCGCGATCCCGAGACCCTCGCGCGCCAGCACGCCATCGAGGCCGAGGTCGCCCTGCCCCTTGCGGTACTCCGCGATCGCCTCGTCGGTCTTGCCGGCGTCGAGTAGCATCGAGCCGCGATATGCGGCGGTGCCGTGTGCGCCCTGCGCCGCCATCGCGGCGATCACGGCGTCCGCACGGTCCTTCGCCGTCGGGAACGTCGGGCCCGTCGACGGCGGGGTGACGCCCGGGATGCTCGGCATCTCGGGACCGACCGGGCGACGCGCCAGGTTGAGCACCTCGGCGAGCTTCAGCGTCTCCTTCTCCTGCGCGACTTCCTTGCGCCAGCGGATCACGAGGAACGCGGAGACCACGACCGCCACGATCACGAACATCACGAGGATCTTCTTGATATGCGGGAGGATGCGGTCGGCGAGCGATTCGCCACCGATGTGCACCGGCTTGGGAGACCCGGCGGGGAGCTCTGATTCGTCTTTGGCGGCCATCGGAGGTCGGGCGGATGTAGCACCGCGATCGGTACTGCGTCAATTCGCACCCTTGGACCACGGATCGGGGCCCGGAGTTGCCTACAATCCGAGGCGGATGCGCACCGCCCTGGCCCTGCTCGCCCTCCTCGGAGGGGTCGCCCACGCGGACAGCGAGCGGGCTTTCTCGGTCGGGCTCGGCTGGGCGACGTTCAGCGTCCCCGGCGAGGCGACCGGCAACATGGCGCCCCCCTCGATCACGCCCGATGTCGGCGGAGCGTTCGCGCTGACGTACGAGCACATGATCGGCTCGGATCTGGGTCTGCGTGTCGACCTCGGTGGTGGGCTGTTCTACGGAGGAGAGGGCAAGGATCAGTCGCCCACGTCCTTCGTCGGGCTCGGCGATGCCGGCGTCGTGTTCCGGTTCGACGTCCTCAAGTACGTGCCCTACGCGTTCGGCGGCATCGGCGCGGTCTACACCGGCGGTGGACCGATCGATGGCGGCTTCGACTTCGTGCTCGCGGTTGGCGGCGGTCTCGACATCCTCACGAGCCGCCAGCACTCCTATGGCTTCGAAGGCCGCCTCGCCAGCTTCGGGGGCGATGTCACCGTGTTCACCCTCGGGGTCCGAGGGACGACGCGGTGGGGCTTCTTCTAGTATGGTCCCGTCGTGGCTTTCCTCATGGGTGACTCTACGGAGTCAGGGTTGGAGTTCAACTACCTCGCGTTCCTCAAGGACGTGATCGACTGCGCGGTGGTCCTCCTCGAGAACGAGGGTGTGATCGCGGCGAGCGGCGATCGCAAGAAGAGCTGCGAGCGCGATGCCTCGGTGGTGGTGGGCGCCCTCGGCGAGCTCGGCCGGCGGACGCTCGACCTCAGCGAGCCCGTCGCCAAGGAACACAAGGACAACCCGATCGGACGCTGCGCGCAGGCGATCATCGCGGCGACCCGCGAGGCTGTCGAGCGCGAGGCCGCGCTGATCAAGACGAAGCTCACGGCGGACCTCGTCGAGATCGAGAAGGTCGATCAGCGGCTGCGCGTGAAGAACGCGGACGTGCTCGACAAGCTGCTCAAGGCGCACGACCTTCCGCTGGCGGAGAAGATCTACGAGGTCACGTTCGCGAGCGGCTCCGTCAAGGCAGCGACCCGTCAGCGCACCACGTTCGGTGTCGACGCGATCATCGGACTCGAGATTCCGTCGGCATCGGTCCTCAAGCCCGATCTGCACGTCGACAAGATCGTCGATAACGCGGAGCTCAGCGCGCTCGAGGTCGGCGGCTGGCTCAAGAAGGCCGACAAGCTCGTCGCCCACAAGATCGGGCGCTACCTCGTCGGCAAGATCGTCGTCGGCAACCACGTCACGATCCGGCTCCGGGCAACCGCCGAGGCGGAGAGTGCGGGCTTTGACCTGGTGCTCACCCGCACGGGTGAGGTCCTGATCGAGAACGTCAGTGGCGAGGCTGCGCGCGAGCTCACGATCGGTGACGCGAACCGCCCGACGCTCAAGCTGCTCGCGGAAAAGCTCGAGGCTGCGGTCCGTCTGCTCGGCGAGCGGCGCACCGGTGCTGCGTCCGTGGTGATCGACAACGTCGCGCTCGCGGACCACCCGCACCCGCGCGTTCTCGCAGAACGCCTCGTGCTCGCGGTCGCGCCGATGGTTCACAAGATCGCGAAGCACTCGCGCAGCCCGGGCGAGCTCGTTCTGCGCCGGATGCTCGGCGAGGATCGCCGCGAGGAGATCTTCGTGACGACCGCCGAGCTCGTGAAGCGGTGGGGCAGCCTGCCCGTCCAGCAGCGCGAGGTGTTCGCACCGCTGCGGCTCGAGGGGGATCCGGCCGCGCCGCTGCCCGATGCCTCGGGCCCGCATCGGCGCACCGCGCCCGTCACCGGTGCGGTCCAGCGCCCACGCAGCAAGACCGGCACCCTGCCGCCGCTACCACCGGGTGCACGTAGCGAGAGCAGCCAGGTCGGGCCGCTGCCCACTGCGCCATCCCCGGTCGCCGCCGCTCCCGTCGAGGCAGCGCCCATGGACGACGAGTCGATCCCGGAGCTGACCGACGAGGTCGCCGACGAGAGCTCGCCGCACCGCGCGCCGCAGGTCCTGGGCGACCGGATGATGGATCCACCCTCGGTCATCGTCGACTCCACTCTCGAGGATCCGCCGACGGGCGAGGACGCCCCGGTCGGCCGCCTCGCGAAGCTGACCCGGCTCGACCAGGCACGCCTCAGCGCCGCGATCGATGCTGCGCTCGACGACGACGAGCCCCAGAACTAGGGACGGTTCGTACGTACGATTGTTGTCTCGCGGAGGTCCGCGAGATCATGGAGCGCATCGGGGACGGTTCGTAGCTGCGCCGTGGCCGAGCACCGGACACCGCCGTCGCCACCGCGCGTTGCCGTTCGAAACGCCTCCTCGCGGATCCCTCGCCAACCGGCGGATTTCGCTGGCCCGCGGTGTGGTCTGCCGCGTGCTCGTGCGGCGGGCGTGAACATCAAGGCGCTGTCGGTCGTGGTTGTGGGCCTCGGGATCGGGGCGTGTCTGGGGCCGAGCGAGAGCAGCTCGCCCGAGGACCTGACGTCGGCCGGTGGGCTCGAGCACACGATCGACTTCGATGCGTTCGTCGATGTCGCGCCCGGTGCGACCGAGGACGTCGCGCGCGGGGCGATCCACCGCCAGCTCAAGAGCGCGCTCGGAGCGCTTCGCGAGCAGGGCATCGGCGTCGCGGACCGCGATGCGCAGCGCAACCTCGCCTCGATGCAGCTCACCCGTGCCCGCAAGCAGATCCGCGGGGGCGGCGAGGTCGACCGCATCCGCTATCACTACCGCGATGTCGCGCTCGTCGAGAGAACGCAGCTGCCGACCGGTCCGATCGATCTGACGCTCCTGTTCGGCGACTACCTCGCACGCTCCGCGGAGCTGCAGCCGGCGTGCGTCGACGAGCCGACCGATCCTGGTTCGCTCTGGTACCACTACCAGCCGCGCCGCCCCGGCTGTCGCGCGGCGATCCTCGCGGAGACCAGCGCGATCGATCTCGAGCGCGCACAGCTCACCGACGCGCAGATCGGCACGACCGATGCGAACCGCAAGTTCCTCCCGACGCGCGCGACGCTCACGCCAGTCGCCGGTGCACCGACCGCGTGGCCGGAGCACGATCGCCTGTGGGGCTTCGCCGGCGACACGTCGCGGACCAAGGTCGTCGCCTACGCGTTCTTCGGGGTCGACTCAGACCAGAACAACGTAAAGGACAACGGCCTCGTCGAGTTTCTCCGGTTCCAGCGCACGCTGCGCGCGAAGCTACCCGCCCTGCGCGTCACCGAGACCGTGCCTTCGGTGATGCTGCTCGACTTCACGATCGACGGTCAGCAGCTGCCGGGCATCGTGTGGAACGACGTCGAGCGCTGGATCATCGACGGCACGGGGTTCCCGGCCGCGGTCGGCACGAACGCCGCGAAGCGCACCGAGCTGCTGCGCCAGGTGATCGCGAACTTTCGCGATCGCTGGATCGTGTGGTCGCTGCCCGTCACCGTGAAGCGCAGCGGCTCCGAGCGAGCGATGACGATCGAGATCCGCACCTGGTATGGCCAAGAGGACGGCACGCCCGAGATCCGGCAGCGCGCTCGCTGGCGCTACCTCGAGGCGTTCTGGCACTCCGACATCTTCGCGTACACGGGCCACAGCCACTTCGGCCACGGTCCGCTCGAGCCGTGGGAGTACTCCGGCGCAAACTTTCCGGATCGCTACCAGACGCTCCTGTTCAACTCGTGTCTGTCGTTCAACTACTACGACGAGGACTTCCTCGTAATGCACCCGCGCGGCTCCGAGCAGCTCGACGTGGTCGTGAACGCGCTGCCGGCGTACTGGTACGGCATGGGGCAGTCGACTGCGAGCTACATCGCAGGGGTGCTCTCGGGTGGCACGTCGTGGAAGACCATCCTGACCCAGATGGCGGTCAACACGCCGTGGCAGAGCGCCTACGACCCGATGCGAGCGGTCAACGGTGAGGTCGGCAACGCGTTCACGCCGACGAGCGGCGCGATCACGGTCGGTCCTTAGTCGTTCCGCTCACCGTACTTGTGGCGGTCCTTCTTCTCCTTGACCGCGATCCGTAGCGGCGTGCCGCGGAACCCGTAGGTGTCGCGCAGCCGGTTCTGGAGGAACCGCTTGTAGGACGACGACAGACCGTCGGGCGTGTTCGCCCACAGCACGAACGTCGGCGGCCGTGCGCGCGGCTGGGTCAGGTAGTTGATCTTGACCGCGCGGCCGTGGTGCAGCGGCGGCGGCATCTCCTCGATGACCTCGGAGAAGAACCGGTTGAGCTGCGCCGTCGGGATTCGCTTGCGGTGCTCCTTGGCGACCTGATCGACGACGTCGAGCAGGCGATCAACGCCGTCGCCGCGTTGGGCGGAGACGAGGACGGTCGGGGCCCAGGTCAGGAAGTGGAATGTCTCGCTCGTCAGCTCCTTGAGCTTCGCCTTGGCAGCGTCGCCCGAGATCCGATCGGACTTGTTGAGCGCGATCACGAGGCCGCGACCAGCCTCCTCGATCATGCCGGCGATCCGCGCGTCCTGCTCGGCGGGGCCGAGCTCGGCATCGATCACGAGCACGACGACATCGGCGCGATCGACCTGCCCGATCGCCATCGACACCGCGATCTTCTCGATCTCGGCCTCGATCTTCGCCTTGCGGCGGATGCCGGCGGTGTCGACGAGCAGGTAGTCGCGACCGCCGATCGAGAACGCCGAGTCGACGGGATCCGTCGTGGTGCCCGCGACGTCGTGGACGAGCGAGCGCTCCTCGCCGAGCAGGCGATTGGTCAGCGATGACTTGCCCGCGTTGGGGCGGCCGACGAACGCCACGCGCAGCGGCTTCGTTGCCTCGGCTTCTTCGGCCTTCTCGGCCTCGTCGTCGCCGAGCACGTCGAAGATGTCGTCGTCCTCGTCGGCGTCGTCGTCCTCGTCGTCCTCACCGGCGGTGCGGTCGGGATCGATGCCCTCGCCCTTCGGCACGGTGGCCTCGACGATCGCTTCGAGGAGCGCGTCGATGCCACGACCGTGGGCGGCGGAGACGGCGAACGGATTGCCGAGCCCGAGCGCGTGGAAGTCGTGCACGAGATCCTCGCGGACCACGTGATCGATCTTGTTGACCGCCAGGAACACGGGCTTGCCTGTCGCGCGCAGCTGCTGAGCGAGCTCGTAGTCGACCGCGGACAGACCCGCGCGACCGTCGACGACGAGCAGCAGCGCATCCGCCTCGCCGATCGCGCGCAGCGCCTGGCGATGGATGCCCGCACCGATCACCTCGCGCTGCGCCTCGGGATCGAGGCCGCCGGTGTCGACCAGCTTGATCGTCGTTCCGAAATAGTCGGTCTCGCCATAGCGGCGATCGCGGGTCAGGCCCGGCGTGTCGTGGACGAGAGCGGGACGACCACCGACGAGGCGGTTGAACAGCGTCGACTTGCCGACGTTCGGGCGGCCCACGACCGCGAGAAGGGGAAACTTCGTCTGCGTCGACATCTAGACCTGGCCTTCGCCTTCGCCGCCGTAGCCAAGCCGGATCAGCTCGCGCTCGCCGCGGCTCCACTCGGCGAGTACCTTGACGAACAGGGACAGGTGCACGGTCTTGCCGAGCGCCTGGCCGACCGCTTGCCGCGCGGCGATGCCGAGCTCGCGGATCCGTGAGCCGCCTTTGCCGACGACGATCGCCTTCTGCGAGTCGCGCTCGACGATGATCACCGCGCCGATCGAGAGCTCGGACTTTGTCTTCTCGGTCCAGGTCTCGACCTGGACCGCGCAGGCGTACGGCAGCTCCTTGCCGAGCTGGTGATAGAGCTGCTCGCGGATGATCTCCTGCGCGATGAACTGCGGCGAACGGTCGGTGACCATCGCGTCGGGAAACAGCGCGGGACCGACGGGCAGGAGGCGCGCCACGGCACGCTCGAGCGCCTCGACGTTCTCGCCGGTCTCGGCCGAGATCGGGACGACGTCGATGCCGGGCGAGTGCATGCCCCAGCGCTCGATCACCGGCAGGAGATCCGGCTTGGCGATCTTGTCGACCTTGTTGATGCCGATGACGAGGGGGTGCGCCTTGATCACGTGCCCGAGCGCGACGGCGTCGGGCTCGCTCAGCCGATCGGGGGTGCGGCCGCGATAGTCATTGCCATCGAGAATGAGCAGCACGACGTTCGCCTCGTTCGCGGCGCCGAACGCCGAGTCCCGCATGTAGCGGCGCAGCGGACCGGCGCCGTCCTGAACGCCGGGCGTGTCGACGTAGGCGATCTGGGCGCGGGCCGGGGTCTCGCCGGGCAGATCGATCGAGTGAACCCCGAGGATCCGATCCCGCGTGGTCTGAGGCTTGGCAGAGACTGCGACCAGGTGGCGGCCGAGGATCCGGTTGAGCAACGTCGACTTACCGACGTTCGGCAGGCCGACAATCGCGCAGTAGCCGGCTCGGATCTCGTCGGACATGGGCGGGTGCGCTTTAGCATGAAACCGACCGAAACTGGCCCCGGCAGTGGGGCCTGGCTAGCGTCGGGGTATGCAGCGGCTCGCGCTCGCGTTGGCCTTCGGGGCTGTGGCCTGTGCGGCCCTGCCCTCCCCAGGCCTGTTCCTGGCGCTCGGCCTCGGGATCGCGGCGATTGGCGCCGGCTGGGCGGGCTATGCGCAGCGCGAGGCGCCGGGTTTCGCCCGCCTGGCGGCCGCCGCTGCGATCACGATCGGCGGCCTCGGGTTCGCTCTCGGCGCTGTGCGCGTGGTTCTCGCACTCGCGGCGATCGAGCACCTGCACGGCATGATCGGGTAGCTCCGTCGCTCGCCCCTCAGGCGAGCATGTAGATCAGCCAGCCGGTCGCCGCGCCGAGCGCGCCGAGCACGAGCACGATGTACAGGATGCCGCGCGCGAACTTCGCCTTGTCGATCGACGACAGGATCTCGCGCAGCTCCATCACCCGGCGATCGTGTGTGCCGAGCTCGAGATCGATCGCGTCGATCGGTGCGAGCTGCGGACCGAGGTCGTCGGGGCGATCGACGTAGAGGCGCTCTCCGAGCTCGAACAGGATCTTGTCGCGCAAGGTCTCGGCATCGCCGGCAGCGCGGTCCATGACCTTGCGCTTGGCGCCGATCGCCGACAGCAGCTCCTCGGTGCGCCGCTTGTCGTCCTCCTCGTCCTTGAGGAGCTGCTCCTTGCGCTTCTGCGACTCGCCGCGCTTGGCCTCGATCGCGGCGATCCGCGGGTTGAGCGCGTCGAGCTCGGCGGCGATCTTGGGCTCGTCACGCTGCACGGCCACGCGATCCGCCTTGAGCGTCGCGAGCTCGGCCTGGATCGCCGCCGGATCCTGCTTGGGCCCGCGCACCGAGACCAGGCTCGACGTGGTGTCCTGGATCTCGGCGTCGACTCGGCGCAGCTGATCGCGCAGCTCGGCACCGCGCTTGGTGACCTGCGTCTGCTCCTTCAGGAGCGGCTCGAGGCGCTTGGACAGCTCGGCGAGCTCGCCGTTGACCGACGCGAGGTCCGTCGAGAACTTCATGGCGTGCGACTGACGATCGCGCGTCACGCGCTCGAGCTCGGAGTCCGCGGCGACGACCTGCCCGCGATGTCGGCCCCGCTCCTCCTCGATCCCGCCGAGCGACTCGCGCGCCGGTCCGAGCGCCGGGTGATCGAAGCCATCGCTGACCACGGCCGTGCGGCCGAGGATCGTCATGTGCTTCTTGCGCTCGAGCTGGCGAGCCTCCTGCTTGGCCTCGAGCTCCTCGAGCTCCTGCCGTGCATGGCGCACGCCGAACGTTGCGGTCGCCACGTAGCGCACGTCACCCAGGACGCCGCGCTGGCGGCGGAGTGCCGCGACGGTTCGCAGCCGCCCCGCCTTCGTGTGCACGCGCGACTGCGCGTTCGCGGCGCCGCTGTTGGTGTCGCCGAGGTTCGTCGGATCACCGCGCTCGAACTTGGACGTCTTGGGATCGACGCTCGTCGGATCGCCGCGCAGCGTGGGATCACCGCGCAGATGCTCGGCGGTCTCGGTCAGAAGCATCTCCACCGGCGGCGGCTTGACCTGGGTCAACGCCGGCTCCGCGATGCCGAGCAAGGCACTCGCGGCATCGCGCTTGATCGTCGACTGGGCGTGCGCGAGCTGGAGCTTGTCCTTCTCGAGGAGCGTCGAGCTGTCGTCGAACTCGCCGACCGGCACGGTCAGCTTGAGGCTCTCCTCGTTGGCATCCTCCACCCGCTGAGCGCGCGCCGCGGCGCGGGCCTGCGCCGGGTTGACCGCGGGGTTGTACGGAGCAGCGGTCGGCGCCGTCGCCGGATACGGTTGCGGCTGCGAGGCGGGTCGCTCGAGCACGACCCCCGTCTTCGCCCCGACCTGATCGCCGAGGAGGATGACGCCGGTCTCTCCACCGATCGTCCCCGCGACCGCGTTCGTCGAGATCGACGATGGTGGGGGCGGCGGCAGCGTCGTCGGCTTGCTCCGCGCACCGGGCGGCAGCGGCGGCGGCGAAGTCGGCTTCGCACCGCGCGTGGGCGGGGGCGCGGGCGGTGGCTGCGTCGGACGCGCGGGGTTGACGCGCGGGACCGGCGTGTCTTTCCCTTCGACGATCGCGGTCTCGAGCGCGCGCCGCGCCTCGGAGCCCGGCGGCGGCGGCGGCAGCGTCTTCTGCTTCTTGCGCGGGCTCGGCGCGTCGGGAATCGACGGTGGCGTCGTCGGCGATGGCGGCCGTGCGACCGGACCGGAGGTGGGGCCCAACGGCGGCGTGATCGCGGGGAGCGGAATCCGCGTCGGTGGCGCGGAGGACGGCATCACCGGACGCACCGCGGGCCCGGCCAGGGGCGGCGTGCTCCGTCCGAGCGGCGGTGCGAGCGGGACCGCGGACAGCTCGGGGTCGACGGACCAGCCGGACGCGAGCTCTGCGATCCGCTCCTCGGTCTCGTCACCGCGCGGCGCGGAAACCTTCACGGGTGTGGACGGCTTCACGGACGCAGGCGGCTTCGCAGACGCAGGCGGTGACTCGTCGGAGTCGACCGCCCAACCGGACGACAGATCCGCGATGCGCGCCTTCGTCTCGTCTCCGAGACGACGGCGGGTCCGTTCGTCGTCCGGCACGTGCAAACGATAACATGCTGGCACCACGGGAGTGGAATGCGCCCCCGCGAGACCCAGCCACCTCGGCGCTCCTCGTCGGGAGTCCCTAGTTCGGCGCGTCGGACTCGGCGGGGCGGAACTCGAACGGATAGCGGACCTTGACCACACCACCGCCGGCGGGTGGCTCGATCTCGATCGCGTACATCGTCTCCTGGATGCACTCGCGGACCGCCGGGTCGGGCAGCGTGCTCGCTTCCGTGTCGATCGTGCTCTCGCCGATCACGCCGCCGACGTCCGGCTCGCCCTCGATCGTGAAGTTGACGACGATGGAGCCTGCGAGCGTCGCGTTGCGGCCGAGACCCTCCTCGTAGCACTCGGCGAGCAGCGGAATCAGCTCGCGCACCGACGCGCGGATGTACTGCTTCTCGAGCGTGGGTTCCGTCGGTAGCGTCGGAGCCGCGGTCGGGTTTCCCGACGACGAACGGTTCGCGGCGGCCGTGCGCTTCGCCTTGACCTCGCGGATCTGACGAAGCAGCTCGTCACGACCGCCCTTGTCCGCGAGCCGGCGCACGCGTGGCTTGGCGACGGCGGACCCAGAT
Organism: Myxococcales bacterium; assembly: GCA_031421915.1. Taxonomy (GTDB): domain Bacteria; phylum Myxococcota_A; class Polyangia; order Haliangiales; family Haliangiaceae; genus JABFXX01. The sequence goes on from JANOPP010000294.1 coordinate 23,196, forward strand.
CCGGCGACCGCCGCGCTCGCGCTCCCCGTACCCGCCGAGCCCGATCCGATCGGAGCGTCCGTTGGGTCCTCCCCGCCTCTCATCTGCAGCCAGATCATGGTGGCCGCAGCGAGCGCGAGCAGAAGGCCGATGGCGACGAGGTTCTGGTTGCGACTCATGAGCACAGACGCAGTGACACCCGCCGCGCAACGACGTTGCCTGATCTTCGTCGAGCGAGGCCCGCGTTGTCAATCGTGTTGACACATGCTGCCAACGTCGGTGACATGGGAGCGTGGCCACGCCGTCGACCTTCCCGCCTCAGATCCTCGACCGCTATCGGGTCGAGGAGGTCGTAGGTCGGGGCTCGTTCGGACACGTCCTCCGGGTCACCGAGGTCGCGACGGGTGCCGTCCGCGCGCTGAAGGTCGTGCCCCGCGGCGCGCACGAGGCAATGCTCCTCGACGAGTTCGAGCAGCTCGCGCGCCTTCGCCATCCCTCGCTCCCCGAGGTCTTCGAGGTCGGCCGCACGCGCGAGATGATCGAGGACATCGCGCCGGGCGCGCCGTTCTTCGTCGCCGAGTGGATCGATGGCCGCCGCAGCGACGCGCAGCCTTGGACCGACGCCGCATCCCTGTGGTCGCTGATCGCGGATCTCGCCGGCTCCCTCGCCACGATCCACGCAGGCGGCCTCGTGCACGGCGACGTCGCGCCGCAGAACATCCTGCTCGCGCCCGATCGCGCGGTACTCGTCGATCTCGGCCTCTCGTCGGGCATCGGTGCGCGCGGCACGCCCGCCTACCTCGCGCCGGAGGCACTCGCAGGTCACGTCGAGCCGCGCAGTGACCTCTACGGTCTCGGTGCATCGATCGTTCGCATCGTGTCCGGACGCCCGCCATTCGAGGGCGCCACGCTCGGCGAGCTCGCGCAGCGGATCCTCGCTGGCGGTCCACCGCGCCCGCTTCCCGGCGTCCCAGCCCCGCTCGCAGATCTCATCCGTCGTCTGCTCGCGCGCGATGCCGACCTTCGTCCCGCGTCGGCGCTCGCCGTGCTCGACGAGCTCGATCAGCTCGCGCCCGCGATCGCGCCAAGCTCCGCGCGCCGCGCGCGGCCCAAGGTCGGTGCACCGCCCGCCACCGCGCAGTGGACCGGTGCCGACGCGATCGTCGCGGCAGTCGTCACCGATCTCGGATCCACCGATGCTGCGATCGTGGTCGCCGGCATCGCGGCCTCGGGCGCGCGCCAGCTCGCCGACGCCGTCGTCCAGCGCTGGCAGCTTGCCCAGGTCGCGCGCCAGCGCCCGGCCCAAGTGATCACCGGAGCGCTCGACGAGGTCGCATCTGCGCTCGGTGTGTCGGCGCTCGACGTAACTGCCCTCGGCGTGTCGGCGTCTGGCGCATCGGACACGAGCGGAGCAGGTCATCACGAGAGACGGGGGGCGAGCGCGACGGTCACGAGCGCGACGGTCACGAGCGGAGCAGGTCATCACGAGCGACGGGGGGCGAGCGCGACGGTCACGCCTCGCGGCTGGCTCGAGCAGATCGCACGCGCAGCCCGCCGAGCGTCCGAGCTCGTCGTGATCGACGCAGGCGACGATCCGCGCGGCGCCGATCTGATCGCGGCACTCGCGCGCTCGCCCGGCGATCATCCCGTGATCGTCGTGGCGGATCAGGCGGTGCCCTCGCGTCCCGGTATCGCGCAGCATCCCGCACCGCTCCTCGACGCAAAGGGCATCGGCGCGCTCGCTGCAGCGATGCTCGGACGCGAGCCGCCAAAGCCGTGGGCGCAGGCCCTCCTCGTCGCCTCGGGGGGGCTCCCGCTGACGGCGGTCGAGCTCGTGCGCTCGATCGCGGGCGAGAAGGATCCGTTCGCGATCGACTGGGTGGCACGCACGACCGCAGGTGCCGTCGAGCTCCGCACGCGCCAGCTCAAGGCGCTCTCCGCGGGTCCGCGTCGGGTCGCGGCTGCGATCGCGGCGTGGGGCGGTCGCGTGCGCATCGATCGCGTGCTCGCGACGCTGCGGGCCGAGGGCGGCAAGACGACCGTCGGTCTCGCGGATGTGGTCGACCTCGAGCGCGCCGGCCTCGCGCGCCGCACGGGCGATGACGTGCTGATGGATCGCGCGACCGTCGACGCAGCGGAGACCGTTGCCGGCGCGGAGGCGGTCGGAAAGCTCGCCGCGACTGCGATTGCCGCGGTGGATCGCGGCTCGCCGAATGCCGCTGCCCGCGACGCAGTCGATCGCGACTCGCCGAGCGCTGCTGCCCGCGACGCAGTCGATCGCGCCTCGCCGAGCGCCGCTGCCCGCACTCCCCTCTGGCTCGCTCCCCTGCTCGAGCGCGCCCCGATGAACGCCGACCGGGCGATCCTCGCGTGCGACGTCGCCGAGCAGCTCCTGGCGCACGGTCGCTTTGATCGCGCAGTCGCGATCGCGAAGCGCGCCATCCCTGCGGCGCCCGGTCGCGCGGGTCTCCTCGCCGCGCGCGCGGCCGCGGCGGGTGGTGCGTACCGCGAGGCAGGTGCCCTCGCGCGAGCAGCGGAGGCGGCGGGCGCAGATCCCGTGGAGGCGCAGCTCGTGATCGCGCGTGCCGCGCAGCGCGGCGGTGACCTCGACGCGGCCGAGGCTGCCCTCGCGCGGCTTCACGCCGCCCATCCAGCCCACGCGGAGGTTGCGGGCACCTATGCGCGGCTTCTGGTCACGCGGTCCCGATACGCGGAAGCGCGCGTCGCCGTGGCGACGGCGGAGGCACCGCTTGCGGGGCTTCGCGCCGAGGCCGCGGGGCTCGCGGCGTTCTATCTGGGTGCGCTCGATGATGCGGATGCGGCGTTCTCGGCGCTGGAGGTGACCGCTGCGGCCGCCGACGACACGGCGACCGTCGGACGTGCGCTTTCGCTGCGGGGCATGGTCGCGCAGCAGCGCGGACAGCTCGGGCTCGCGAGCGATCGCTATCGCGAGGCCGTGCGTCGGCTCGCCGAGGTCGGCGAGCTGCACGCGGCCGCGACGGCCGAGCTCAACCTCGGCACCGTGCTCGCGGAGCGGGGACGCGCGAGCGAGGCCCTGCCCCGCCTTGCCGCGGCCGGTCGCGTGTTTGCCGAGCTCGGCGCTTCGACGGAGCTGTGCGCCGCGGAGCTCAACCGCGGAAATGCACTGCTCGCGGTCGGCCAGTTCGACGACGCTCGGGTCGCTGCGGAGGCGGCGGTCGCGCGAGGAGAGGGGGCGCCGCACCTGCGCGCGTTCGCGCTGCTCGTCCTCGGGGATGCGCGCAAGCGGCTCGGTGATCCGGCCGGCGCGATCCGCAGCTACCGCGAGGGGCTCGCGATCGGCGCCGAGCGCGGCGATGCGCATGCACAGCTCAGCGCGCACGTCGCCCTCGCCGAGGCTGGCCACATGGTCAGCGTTGGCACGTGGATCAGTCGCGGCCCCGACGCGAACACTGGTGTGGCGGGCGATGCGCGTGGTGGCGCCGGCGCGGCGTCGAGTGGGCGGATCGTCGAAGCGGGGCCCGGCGCTGCGTTCGGCGATGCCGCGACGGCGATCGAAGCGCTCTGTGCGAGCGGCGATGATCGCGATCGCTGGACGCTGGCACGCGGGCGGCTGGCTCTCGACGATGGCTCGCTGAGCGCCGAGCGCGTCATGGTGCTCGCCGTCGCCTGCGCGGAGGCAGCAGCGCGCGCGGGGGAAGGCGACCGGCTCGAGCGCGCGTTCCGCGGTCACGCGATCGCCGCGGCACTCGCCCAGCGCGCCCGCGAGCCGGCAGTCGCCGGGATCGAAGCGGATCACGCGCGGGCGGCGCATGCGGCGATGCTCGCCGCCACGGCGCCCGCATTTCGCGCCGCACTCGATGATGATCCGGATCTCGCTCGGATCCCGGGTGGCCACGAGGCCTCCGGACGTGGGGAACGCGTCGATGGGCGCCGCACACGTGAGCGCACGGAGTCTCCGCACCTGCGACGGCTCCTGACGCTGTCTCGCAGGCTCAATACCGAAGCGAGCGTCGAGCGAATCCTGGACGACGTGATCGACACCGCGATCGAGCTGACCGCCGCCGAGCGTGGGTTTCTCCTGCTGCGTCGTGATGGCGGCGAGCTCGCACCGGTGGTGTCACGCAACTTCACCACGGGCGACCTCGAGACCGCATCGGGGACCGCGACCGTGAGTCGCTCGATCGCGGAGCGCGCCGCGCAGACGGGTGAGCCCGTCTTGACCGTCGATGCGGGGGTCGACGAGCGATTCGGCATGGCCGCGTCGGTCGCGGCGCTGCGATTGCGCTCCGTGCTTGCGGTACCGCTGCGCCAGCGAGGTTCGATCACCGGGTGTATCTACGTCGACCACCGACTACGCGGCGGCGCGTTCGATGCGGATGCAGCGGCCGTGCTCGGCGAGCTCGCCGACATCGCTGCGATCGCGATCGAGAACGCGCGACTGACGGAGGAGCTGCGGCGGACGACGCGCGCCGTCGACGAGCTCAACGGGCGGCTGTCAGCC
>JANOPP010000295.1:0-14484 GCA_031421915.1 Myxococcales bacterium
GCGAACTGCCACTCCTGGGGCAGCACGTAGTCGAGGAGTAGATCGAGCACGTGCTCGTGGTTCGCGATGATCGCGTACCCGACGATGCCGAGGACGACCGTCGCAGCCGCGAGGTACGTCGCGAGCCACGCCGCGCTCCGCGTGCGCAGCCGTCGCGCCGCCGTCGGTGCCTCGACAACGGCGAGCCTGAGCTGGGTACCCACGCCGAGCATGACCACGCGACTATAGGACCGATCGTGGTGGTCAACCTCGGTCCATGAAGATCCTCGTCATCGGCGGCGGCGGGCGCGAGCACGCGCTCGCGTGGCGGCTCGCTCAGAGCGGGCACACCGTGCTCGCCGCGCCGGGCAATCCCGGGATCGAGGCGGTCGCGCGCTGCCTGCCGATCGGGGTCGACGATCACGACGGGATCGACGCGCTGGCGCGGACCGAGGGGGTCGACCTGGTGGTCGTCGGTCCCGAGGGGCCGCTGGTCGCCGGGCTCGCTGACAAGCTCCGCGCGCGCGGCGTCGCCACGTTCGGGCCGGGCGCGGCAGGAGCGCAGCTCGAGGGGAGCAAGGCGTTCTCAAAGGTCTTTTTTGCGAACCATGGGATCCCGACGGCGCCGTTCGAGGTGGTGCGCACGGTCGACGAGGCGGACGCTGCGATCGCGCGGCTCGGCGGTCTCGTCGTGGTCAAGGCGGACGGGCTCGCGGCGGGCAAGGGCGTCGTGGTCTGTGCGGATGCGACCGAGGCGCGGGCTGCCGCGCGCGACATGCTCGGCGGGCGGTTCGGCGCCGCCGGTGCGAGCCTCGTGATCGAGAAGAAGATCATCGGACGCGAGGTGTCCGTGCTCGCACTGACCGATGGACACCGGCTCGAGGTGCTGCCCGCGGCCGAGGATCACAAGACGATCTTCGACGGTGACACCGGGCCTAACACGGGCGGCATGGGCACCGTGTCGCCCGCGTGGGTCGGCGACGACGTCCTCCAGCGGATCACGAGCGAGGTGCTGCTGCCGACGGTGCGCGGCCTCGCGGCCGACGGGATCGAGTATCGCGGCGTCCTGTTCGCGGGTCTGATGGTCGATGCGGCAGGGACGCCTTGGCTGCTCGAGTACAACTGCCGGTTCGGTGATCCGGAGACGCAGCCGATCATGGCGCGAATGCGCGGTGACCTCGGTGCGGTGCTCGCCGGGGCTGCGAAGGGCGAGATGCCGGTCGGCGCGCTCGCGTGGGACGCGCGGGTCGCGGTGTGTGTGGTGGTCGCGGCGGCGGGCTATCCGGGCGCGGTGACGACGGGGGACCCGATCGGAGGGCTCGATCACGTCACCGACGACGTCGTGGTGTTCCACGCGGGGACGGCCCGCAAGGGCGACGCGATCGTGTCGTCGGGTGGGCGCGTGCTCGGTGTGACGGCGCTCGGCATCAGCGTCGATCAGGCGCGGGGCAAGGCGTACGCCGCCGTCGATCGGATCGACCTGCCGGGCAAGCAGGTCCGGCGCGATATCGGTGCTCGCGCCCCCTTCAGTGAGATGCCCGCGCGATCGGGCGGCCGGCTCGCGCCGCGCTAGGGCAGACCGAGGATCATGATCCTGGCGTTGCTTGCGGTGACGGCCGTTCCGTTGCCCGATGCGACTTCGATGCTGACCTCGCTCGGTGCAGCTTCGCGCTGCTCGACAACTCCGTACGTCCCGTCGAACCCACAGTTGTCGGAGACGTGGTTGATCGTCGAAACGAGCTGTCCGTCGACCATGAATCGAACGCTCCGATCAGCGCCGCCAGTCAAGGGCGCGGGACAGTTCTCCGTGAGCACCACGGATGCGATATGCACGAACTCCGAGCCGGTCGGCGACGTGACGGCCGAGTGGAAGATCGTCGGCGTCGCTGCGGTCGCGATCAGCGATGATCGAGACTCGCTGATCTCGACAGACTGAAGGCTATCGGCTCGAAACGCGGCAACCCGCGCGAACCGGATCTGCGACGAACCAAGGACGTTGCCCGTCCTCGATTCGAACGTGCAGGTTCCGCGGCTGCTCAGGGTCTCGGTCCACATCATGAAGTAGGACTGCAGTGCCTCGCGCGGGTTGTGCGCCGCGGACAACTGGATGGTCCCGGTGGTATCCCGGATCTGCAAATAGACGCCGCTATGATCGGGAAGCTCGGTGGTGTTCGCGACCGCGATCATGACGTACTCCCCAGGTCGCGCCGGATCGATCGAGAGTTCGGCGTACGGGGCGAGCGCCGAGCCCGAAACATCGATCTGATCGACATTCGCGATCTGCAAGTCGGAGGTGTCGGGCAGTGGAATCGCGATCGCGTGGAGCTGCTCGACCGTGGAAGTAGCGGCTGCTGCATCTCGAAGCTCGAAGGCAATCGATTGGCCATAGGCTTCGCCATGGAAAGCGTACATGTGCTGCCAAGGGCCCGGGCGGTCGCTGGCGCCGGTCTGCGTTCCGCCGATGCCACGGACTTCGCCGTTGACGGTGTACTGGATCTCGACCGCGGTATCGGTCGAGGCCGATGCCGAGGACCGAAGGGTGGCGCTGGTGAGCAGCAACCATCGAAGTCCGATGCCGGGCGGAATCGAGATCGTTCCGCCTGGGATCGGCGTGAACGTCGAGCTCGACGTCGAGAACGCCGGGACGGTGATCGCCTGCGTAGCCACGCTCTCCGTCTCTGCGAACCCGACGCGTCCGCAGCCGGCAGCCAGCAGCATCGCAACACGCCACATTTGGTCATCATACCTGGTCAGGGACCGGGGTCGGGCACGTCCGGTACCTACGCTGAACATCTGCGATCACGTGTCGCGAGGTCCCCCGACGACTCCGGCCCACTCTCGTTGACGTGCAGGGGGGCTCTTGGCGTAGCGCTCGGGGCTGGAGGCTGGCCGCTCGACGACTGCCACGACCGCGGTACGCCTGTGGGGGAGAATCCGCATGCTTGGCGTAAAAGGCGGAGGACTGGCACCCGTTTTCCGACGGGGAAAGGTTAGATCTACCAATGCCCCACATCGCAGGTCTGCGTGGAGTCGTTCCCGAGGCTTCGAAGCTCGCCGAGGTGATCGCTGCGCCGGTCGACCTCGCGAAGGGGATGGCCGCAGGCTCGCTCGTGCGCGACACGGGACTCGCGGTGTATCGCTACCACCAGACGTTCGCGGGCCCCGGTGGGCGCGCGTTCACCCGCAAGTCGTTCATCTGCGCGGTGCGCCTCGAGCCGTGGTCGGAGGGACCGATCCGCGCCCACGAGGCGACGACCGTCGCGCAGCGCGATGCGGCGCTCGCCCAGATCAAGAACAACAGCGCGCATAGCGAGCCGGTGCTGTACGGCGTGCGCGACGCGGCGAGCGAGGTCGATCGACTGTTCCGCAAGGCGGAGAGCGGCCGGCCGACGCTCGAGGTCACGACGCCCGACGGCACGGTGCACAAGCTGTGGCGCGCGCAGGACGCGGAGCTGATCGGCAAGCTGCGCAACTACTTCACGCCGAAGAAGCTCCACGTGCTCGAGGGCCACGATCGCTACGAGGGCATGCTCGCGTTCCGCGCGGAGCTCGCGAAGAAGGCCGAGCCGATGATGTACTCGTCGGCGAACTACGGCCTCGCGTGTATCGTGCCGATGGATGCCCCGGCGCTGTTCGCGGCCGCGCGCCACAAGGTGATCAACGGCGTCACGGTGACGAGCGAAGCGGTGTTGTCCGCCGCGAAGCAGCACTTCATCGTCGAGAAGCTCGCCGGTGCAGCCGACGATCTGGCCAAGGTGTTCGCGTCACTCGCGGAGACCGTCGTGCACCAGCCGGCGTTCGTCGCCGTGTTCGCGGGCGACGCGGACGCGTGGAAGCTGACGCTGTCGCCGGAGGTCAGCCCGATCGCCGAGGGCGTGAAGGTCGATCGCGCGCTGCAGAAGCTCGATCCGATCGTCGTCGAGCACCTGTTCGTCGAGCGCCACCTTGCCGGCGCGCAGGTCACGACCGAGGTCGATGTGCGCAAGGCGATCGCCGCCCTCGGTGCCGGCGCGAACCTCGTGTTGATCACGCGGCCGCTGACCGTCGAGCAGATCGCGCATGTCGACGAGCTCGGGCAGCTCCTGCCGGCGCAGTCGACCGCGTTTCACCCGCCGATGGCGGCAGGCCTCGTCAGCCTGATCATCAATCCTGACGAAGATCTTGCTTGAAGCGGCGGACCTCGACGGGCCGATCGGCGTAACCGGAGTCGGCGATCGCTTGCTCCTTCGGCGAGTCGAACAGCGTGTGCATCATGAGATCCTGATCGTCGAGCGTGCCGATCACGCCGCGGTCCTGGGTGAGTACGCCGACGTGACGCGGGAACAGCACCATGTCGCCGATCTTCGTGAACGGTAGCGCGTTGCCCTTGGCATCGCGGTAGATGCCGTCCTCGGCGCGCGTGCCGCCGGGCGCGAGCAGCTTGGTCACCGTCGGCAAGCCACCGGTCCACATGTACGGGATGTCCGCGCCCATCCGGCGCGCTCCGTAGACGACGAAGTCCGCGCAGTCCGAGCCCTCGAGGCGCTCGCTCTGGTGACTCTTCGGCGACGTGCCCGCCGATGCCCAGATGTACGGCTGGCCATACATCTCGGTGAGGTAGCCAAGGTAGCTGTCATCGGTGCGGATCGAGACGCGCGTCACCGCATCGACCAGGCCTCCGGACGCACGACCACGGCGCGCGTCGATACCGGGCGTCGACAGCACGCGATCGCCGTGGGTGACGGTGAGCTGGTAGCGCATCGTGCCGACGCCGCCGCCGTGATCGGTGATGAGCGTCGGACGAACGTCCGCGACGATCGCGGTGCGGTTGGCGGCCCCTGCGATCGCGGTCGCACGGTACTCGATCGTCTCGTAGTGAAACGTCGGGCCATCGCCGTTCGAGATGTTCGACTGCGTCGGCTCGATGCGATTCCACGCGAGTGCGAGCTGGGGCGCCTGCGCGAGCGGCAGCGCCACGACACGCTTGCCGCCGAGCTCGAGCGCGGGTGCATCCGAGTAGAACGTCCGGGTGCGACCGTCCTCGACCTCGATCGCGGCGTACAGCGTGACTGTTTGATTCCGTCTCGCGTATGCAGGGCGGTCACTCGCCGAAAGTTTTTCGACGGCCGCGACGATATGCACCGAGCGGATTTTTCCAACGGCTACCGGATTCCCGATCCCCGGCGCGAGCTGCGTCTCTGGCGCCGTGGCCACCGTGGATTTCTGAGCGGGAGCTGCGTTCGCGGGGGCTGCCGGCGCGATCGAAGGAGCGCTGCTCGCGGACGAGCACGCAGCGATCAGGAACAGGGCAGAGCGCATCTCCCGATCGAACGCGTGAGCGAGCTTTCTGATTTCCATGAATCTGGGGTTTGTGTGACGCGCACGGTCACGGGCGAACCCGGAAATAGGGTTGTGAGTCAGGAGGTTGTCATGGCAAGTTGACCGAGTCGTCACCGCGATGTACCGAGCCCGCCGCGGGCACCCATCAGAGTGAAGTTGGACAGTGTGGAGATTGGACCATGTGGACTTTTGCTGATCGAGTCGTGAAGGCTGTGTCGGACGTGACCGTCGGGACCGTGATCGTGCTCGTGCACGTCCTGCTCGCGGACCGTAACCACCGGCGCCTTGTCGTTCGCTCCGTACCTGAGCGCTTGCCGTCGTAGGCCGATCCCGTCCCAGCTTTCGGCGCGACCTTGCCCTACGATGGCCGCGATGCCGTCTCGGGCGAAGCGTACGACCAAGCGAGCGCCTTCGGCTCAGCGCAAGAAGCCGCCGTCGCCCGACAGCGAGCTGGTCAAGATGTCGGAGCTGTCGAAGCGGTCCGGTGTTCCCGGTCCGACGATCAAGCACTACATCCGCGAGGGTCTGCTCCCCGGACCCGAGGTACGGACGAGCCGCAACATGGCCTACTACGACGCCCGCCTCGCCGGTCGCGTCCGCGTGATCAAGGAGCTCCAGGCGGAGCGGTTTCTACCGCTGCGCGTGATCGGTGAGCTGCTCGAGCCCGCGCCGTCGGACAAGATCAAGCCCGACCGCGATGCGGCGCAGCGCAAGATCCTCACCGCGCTCGCGCCCGCCGTCGAAGAGAAGACCACCGAGCGCGCTAGCGTCCAGCGCCGCAAGCGCAGCGAGGTGATGAAGACGTTCGGCGTGTCGCGCGGCGAGCTCGAGAGCCTCGAGAAGGCGGGCGTGCTCGAGCTGCGCGGCGAGGGCGACACCGCGGGCTACGGCGGCATCGATCTGCGGTTGCTCGACATCCTCGCCGACGTGCGCAAGCTCGGCCTCGGTGACCTGTTCCCGATCTCGGTTGCAGAGCCATACATGGTCGCGGTCAAGAAGCTCGTCGAGCTCGAGATCGACGTATTCCGTCATCGCGCGCTCGATAACCAGCTTTCTGTGCCGCTCGCCGACGTCGCCAAGGCGGCGATCGAGCTCGGCGAGCGCCTGATCATCACGCTGCGCGCGAAGCTCCTGCCGGCACAACTCGGCAAGCTCGCGACGCGCTGACGAACGTTCGCTGGCTCGCTCGTTCGCCGTGACTGCCAGGCGAGGTGAACCATTGTTCGAAGTTCGCCACCTAGCGTGGCGGCGATCACCGCCGCGGATCCGCGCGCAGTCACCGTGTCGCGTGTCGCGACCCGATACTCGATGGCACGAGACGGCACCGAGTGTAGTGCGACAACATCGCTGTGCGCGAACGGCACTCCGTACGAGCGTAGATCCTGAGTACTCCTGCGCGAGTACCTGAGGTCCATCGCTTGCACGATTCGCCGCCATCATGGTCTCGCCTCTCCGTGTCTGTGTCGCGCTCTCGATCCTGGTGCTCGGCGTCACGAACGCCCACGCCCAGTTCTCCAACTCTCACACCGAAGGAGCAGCGCAACCGATTGCACCAATCCAAGGACTGCGCTGGAGCGCGGTCGCGAGCCTATCGGGTTCGACCGACGCCGAAACAACCACCGGGGTCGCGGATCTTGCGACCGTCGTCGCATGGACGCGCTCCGGGCTCGACCGCCGCGACGGATTTCGTGGACCGCGCTGGACGCATCGAGTGGGGGCCGCGCTCGCTGCACGCACGAGCTTCGCTAGCGATTTGCGCGTGGTCGAGCTCGAGCAGCAGAGCGAGCTCGCGCTCTACGCGTTTTCGGTGGGGCAAACCATCCGGTTGCAGGCACGGCCTCGACTCACCGAGCGCATGTGGTGGAACGAGAACCAACTCGCGACAGCCTTCATCGATTTCCCGGGCTTTGGAAAGATCCTCGCGGTCGACGGTCGGGACGCGAGCGTGGAGGCGTTCGCCGTTCGGTTCGGCGTCGTCCGAGGCATTGGCGGACAGGCCGCGCGAGGACTCGAACTCGATTTCGTCGCGGGTCGCCTGGTTGGCGAGTTCGGCGAGATGCGGCTGCTGAGCGGACACGTGCGGCAGCGCGAACGAGCGCTGGAGATCGAGGAGAACGCGATCGACATTCGCGTCGCCGACATCTTCCCGCGATTCCGCCCGTGGCGGCTGACGTTCGTGCTCGGCGGATCGCTGATCTACCCCGACGGCAGCGCGAGTCAGCCCGGTCTCGGGACGATGATGCCGAACGTACGGGTCGGCTTCGTCCTCCCGGCGGCGCCCTCCCTGCGACGGGTCCGCTCCGAGATCGGGCGATCGTTGCTCGACGACGGGAGCCTCGGCTTCGAGCTCGCGACGCTTCATCGCCTGGTCGAGAACGTTGGGGTCGACGCAGGCGTCCAGCTCGTCGGTTGGTGGCAGGCCCAACTCGACCGCGAGCTCACGTTGCGTGGTGAGGCGATGTTCGGAGTCGGAGCGCGCCGCCTCGAGTACGATCCGGCGCAGGACGGCTACCGGAAGAGTCAGGGGGCGCTGTTACTGACCCGCGGTGACCTGACGCTGCGTTGGACCCCCACCCCACGACACGGCTTCGGCATCGAGCTGCACGGCTGGGTCGAGCACTCGGAGCGCGGCGCCGCGGACCTCACGAACGAACGCCGATGGAGTTACGGCCTCCGAGCCGGTCTTTCGTGGTCGCGTGGGTAGCGCTCAGTGGCGGAAGTGGCGCATGCCGGTGAACAGCATCGCCAGCCCCCCCTCGTTCGCCGCGCCGATCACTTCCTCGTCGCGCACCGAGCCGCCCGGCTGGACGACCGCGACCGCTCCGGCCGCCGCGAGAACGTCGACGCCGTCGCGGAACGGAAAGAACGCATCGGAGGCGACGACCGCACCCTTGAGCGCGTCGCCCGCCTTGCGCTCGCAGATCCGGACCGAGTCGACACGGCTCATCTGACCGGCGCCGATCGCGACGGTGACGCCGTTCTTCGCGAACACGATGGCGTTCGACTTCACGTGCTTCGCGACCGCCCACGCAAACGCCAGGTCCGCGCGCTCGGCAGCCGTCGGAGTGCGGGTGGTCGCGACCTTGGCGTTCGCGAGGTCGACCATGCCGTGATCGACGCTCTGGACGAGCGCACCGCCGGCGATCGTGCGCACGGACCACGCGAGCTCGCCCGTCGGTGCGCGCCAGCTTCCGGTTGCGGCGACGAGCCGGAGGTTCTTCTTGCCGGCGAGGATGTCGCGCGCGGCCGACGAGTAGCCAGGCGCCACGACGCACTCGAGGAACGTCTCGACGAGCAGGTTCGCGAGATCGGCATCGACCTCGCGGTTGACCGCGACGATGCCGCCGAACGCCGACGTCGCATCGGCCTCGCGCGCACGCTTGTACGCGGCGGCGACGTTCGCATCGGTCGCGACGCCGCACGGGTTGTTGTGCTTGACCACGACCGCGGCGGGCTCGGTGAATTCGAGCACCAGGCCGAGCGCGGCATCGAGATCGAGGATGTTGTTGTACGAGAGCTGCTTGCCCCCGAGAACCTCCGCGGTCGCGATCGTCGGGCGCTCGGACTTCGTGCGCTCGAGCGGTGACCGTGAGTCCGCGTAGAATGCGGCGCCCTGGTGCGGGTTCTCGCCGTAGCGCAGCTCGTAGAGCCGGCGCCACTGGAGCGACAGCGTATCGGGCAACTCGCGGCGCGACGGCGCCTGGTGCCGGGTCGATGCCGCCGTGTCGTCGATCGAAGACAGGTACGCCGCGATCGCGGCGTCGTAGGCGGCGGTGTGCGAGAACGCCTTGCGGGCGAGCGCGAACCGCTGTCCCGGGGTGGTGTCGCCGGCGGCGAGCGCCGCGAGGATGATCGGGTAGTCGTCCGGATCGACCACGACGGTCACCCGCTCGTGGTTTTTCGCGGCCGAGCGCAGCATCGACGGGCCACCGATGTCGATGTTCTCGATCGCATCGTCGAGGGTCGTCGTCGGCTTCGCGATCGTCGCCTCGAACGGGTAGAGATTGACGACGACGAGATCGATCGGGGTGATCCCGTTCGCCGTCATCTGCTGGACGTGGTCCGGCGTGTCGCGCCCGAGCAGTCCGCCATGGATCTTCGGATGGAGGGTCTTGACCCGACCGTCGAGGATCTCGGGCGCACCGGTGTGCTCCGAGACCTGTTTGACGGAGATGCCCGCTGCGGCGAGGGCGGAGGCCGTGCCTCCAGTCGAGAGAATCTCGACGCCCTTCTCGGCCAGCGCCTTTGCCAGCTCGACCACTCCGCGTTTATCGGAAACCGAGACCAACGCGCGCTTGATCATGCGCCGTGGGTACCACGGACTTCGAGTCCGATCAGTTCTGACCGGCGGCCTTCGCCGCGAGCAGCTCGGCGCCCAGCTCGTCGGGCGACGGCGAGCCCATCTTCAGCTTGAGCAGACCGCGGACCTCGACCTGACGGATGCGCTCGCGCGTCAGGTTCATGATCTCGCCGACCTCCTCGAGCGTGATGCCACCGCGCTCGGCGACATCGAGTGCGCAGGTGTTCTTGAGCTCCCACGGCTCGAGATCGGGGAAGTTGATCTTGATCGATCCCGTCTCGGGATTGATGTCGAGATAGAGGTGGTGCTTGCACGCGACCCACGGACACGGGCGCATCTCTTCCATGCACTCGGCGCGCTTGGTCGGGCGCGGAATGTCGACCGGCGGGTACATGAGCGCGCCGACGCGCAGCTCCTCGCGGGTCAGCCGCTTCATCGCGATCGTCTTGCTCCGCGGCCGCGTGCGCCGGCGGCGCCGACGGATCTTGCGGCTGATCTCCGGCGTCTCGCCGTCGACCGCCACCTCCTCCGTGTCGCTATCACCCGCACCCTCGGCCTCGTCGCCGTCGTCGGCGTCGGTGTCGAGCTCCGGCTGGAGAACGTCGTCGTCTTGATTGTCGTCGCTCATGTGATTCCCCTTGGTGCTGGTGGCTAAAGAAGGTCTTCGGCGCCCCCCGCGGCGCCGGCAAGACGGAGGCTGTCGGTGCGCGGCGCGGCGACGCGTCGCGTGATGTCGCCGAGGCGCTCGACCAGGCGGTCGCCATCGCGTCGGCAGTCGGCGAGCTCCTTGTCGAGCTCGCGCTTGGCTTTCGTGTCGAGGCGGATCGCGTCGACGCCGATCCGGTTCCACAGCTCGCCGAGGTTCTCGGCGACGCCCTCGACCAGATCCGTGTAGTGCAGGAACTGCCCCTGGATCTCCTCGATCGTGTAGCCGTCGGCCATCAGCGACTTGACGGTGTTGATGCGGCGGACAGTCTTGGCCGGGTACACGCCCATCGAGCCGCGGTGCTTGCCCTTGCGGCCGACGCGACGGCTCCGCGGCAACAGGCCCTGCTGGACGTACTTACGGAAGCTCGCCTCGGAGAACTTGATCCCGCGGCTGGTGAACACGTCGACGATCTGGACGGCGGTGATGCCCTCGGCGTAGGTGCCCTCGACCGCGCGGAGCTCGTCCTCCTTGAGGAGTGCGAGCCGCGACATCGGTGCGGCGCTCGAGGTCGGTGCGTCGTCGTCCTTGCGCTGCGCGAGGTCCGCGAGGACCGGTCGGCGATGCGCGCGAAACGGCACGACGGTTCCCGTCGTCGTCGCGTGCTCTGACCGGTCTCGGTGACGTGTGAACAAGTGAGCTCCCCCAGAAACGGATGCTCGAGACACACCTGTGGCGATCGCACCGCTGATGCCCTGCTCCCGTGAGCAGTGCATCGACGTTCCCTTGTGCGAATCCCCCTACGGAGTGTCTCGGTTGCTGAGGGACGCTGGAACGACCAGTGTCCGTCGGCGTATCGTCACAATATTCGTGTGAATGTAATCGGTCAACAAGAGCGTCGCGATTATAGGCAAGTTTTTACCTGGGTCTCTGTTCAGGTCCGGATTGACGAGCGCGACGAACGCAAAACCTCGACGGCGGCGTACGTTCGTCGTCGATGCGACGCCTCTTCGCCGCTGCGTCCGCGCTCGCGCTGATCGGCGTGATCGCGCTGATCGTCGTCGGAATTTCTGCGCTGGCGCGCGACTCGAGCGCCGAGCTCGAGAACCAGGTGTTCACGTCGCGTGTCGATCGGCTCCGCCTCGTGATCCCACGCGGCTGGCGCGCGACCGATCAACCCAGCTATCCGGGGCTGCTGTTGTGGATGATGCGGAGCCAGCCGCAGGGACAGATCGTGCTGACGGCCGAGGCTTTCACCCGCGAGCTCTACTGTTCGTGGCCGATCGCCTGCCGGACCAGCCCCGAGTCACTGGCGTCGAAGTACGCCTGCGCCCTCCGCACCCGCCTCACGGCGCAGCGGATGCGCGTCGGTCCGGTGCAGCCCGGCCCCAAGGACAACGAGGTCAGCGGGATGCCGTCGGTGTGGTTCGAGTACGAGGACGGCAAGAAGTTCCTCCGTCAGGCCGTCGCTCTCGGTTCCGATCGCGCGGTCAGCCTCGTCCTCGCCGCGCCGTCGAACGACGCGCGCGCCGCCCACGTGCGTTCGTTCGAGCAGGCGCTCCGCACGCTACGAACGCTCACCGCCGAAGAGTCCGCGGCGAGTACGCCGGCCGTCGACGCGGGCATCGTGCCGATCGACGGTGCGCCCGTCGACGCGCCCACCACTCCGCTCGATGCCCCATCAGACGCCGCGCCCGGTGCGGCCCCGGCGTTCGAGTCCGCGCCAGCGCCGAAGGCCAATCCCGTCGGCCCCTGCCCGTCCTGAAGAAATAAAGCACTCGGACCCCCTTTCTGGTCTGACCAGAAAAGGGGTCCGAGTGCTTTATCAGCGCCAGCGATTCTCGAAGATGCGATCGAACGGGCGGCGCAGCATCCGGCCCAGCGACGGCAGATCGCGCGGCACGCCCATCACGGCCGAGGCCCGGCCGGGCGCGGCTCCCGTCGTCGAGGGCGTCGGTGCAGGCGTCGCGGCGGCGACCGCCACACCATCGGGAACCGCCGCTACCTCGGGCGCGGGCGGCAACGTCTGCGCGGTCGCGAGGACCTCGGCCGCGATCGTGTGAGCGGCATCGCCGATCAGCGATGCGACGATCGTCGCGTAGTCGCCGGCCGCCTCGCGATCCGCCTCGCGCAGCGCGTAGAGCTCCATCGGTCCGATATCGACGCAACCGAACGCGCGATCGCGATCGGAGCAGTACACACGGACGTGCATGTGATCGTTGTGCGGCGCGCTGTCGCCGGGCTGCTTGAGCGCGAGCCGGACCCGCGCGATCAGCTCCTCGGGCTCGTTGGTCGCGACCGCGTGCTCGAGGACCTTGACCGCGATCGGCTCGTACATGAAGACCCACTGCACGGTGGCCTCGTGGGCCACGACCAGCTCCTTGATAAGCAGCCACGTGCGCCCGATGTCGACGGAGATTCCGCTGCCATCCTTGGCCTTGCCCTCGGGATCGAAGATCCGCATCGCATCGGCTTCGAACGGCGCGCCCTTGGCGTCGCGCATGAAGTAGACGAGATCGACGTCGCGGCCGCTCTGGTGCGAGCGGTGCCACTTGCGCGATTCACCGCCGTTGGGACCCGAGAGATCGGCGACGACGACGCGTGGTCCCTTGTGCCGTGCGAGCCGGCGGCCGACGCCGGTCAAGAGATCCAGAAGCTCGTCGGTGCCAAAGCGATTCCCGCGCAGCTTCCACACGTCGCGCGTCATGAACCCCTCGCCGCGATCGGGGAGGCGATGACCATCGCGGAGATACCCGTTGCTCGGGCGCCCGACGGAGACACTGGTCCCGTCCGTGACGACGCCGAGCTCGACGCACGCCCCGGTGCTCGTCGCGACGAGCGCAGCGAACAGGGTCAATCGACGCACAGAGGATCAGTATGCACGGCCCCGCGGGAAGCGCGAGTGACTGCATCAACGCGGCGTCAAAAGCCGGCAGACCCTACGGTCAACTCGGGCACCCCCCGGAGATCCACGGAGGCGCCGACATGCGACATCAGCACGGCGGGGTCCGCCAGGAGCGTGCAGACGCCCCCGACCACCGCGAACACCGCGGTTCCGTAGTAGCGGGACAACGGATGGAGCTCACCGACGAGCGTGCCGTCGAACTGGGCGCCGTGGCTGGCGTCCTCGGGGTTGTAGACCAGCGGGTACGTACACGCCGGGTCGTAGTACGTCCGGTCCGCGGGGAGCGGCAGCGGGATGAAGCGCGGCAGGCACCGTCGCCCGCGCAGGGTCTCGGTCGGCACGCAGGTGTGGTTCGAGAGGTCGACCCACCGGTTCGCGAACGCGATCGGCGAGCCCAGCGCGGCGTAGTAGACCGGCTTGACGTCGCCGTCGCCGATCGTGATCAGCTCGGCGGTCGGCAGCGAGTCGTCTGCCGGACCGATCTCCCAGAACCGGAAGTCGCGAGTGCTCGCCGTGCAGCTCGAGTCGATCGGGCTGCGCTCGAAGGCGGCCACCGGCAGCTCGCGGACCACCGTGTGCACTTGCTCTTCGACGCCGACGTGGGTCGTCGGCTCGCACTCGTCGCGCCGCACGCTGTGGGCGACGCGCGTCGAGCAGGTCCCGGCATCGAAGAAGTAGATGAGCCCGAGCTCGGTGCGCGCCGGAGTCCCGGGCAAGCACGGGTGCGGCTGCCCCGGACCACCGAGGAACGTGCAGCTCCGCCGATCGTCGAGGGTGTACGCGTGGTGCATCTCGCGCGCGCCATCGGCGGTGACCAGCGACCGAGCACCGAGGCCGTCGCCGACGTCGCGATCGTCGAAGCTCGCGAGGACGTACGGATCGTCGGGGAGCGGCGTGACCGTGTAATCCGCATCGGGCGGCGCGACGACCGGGATGCAAATGCCGTTGAGCGCGAGGACGAACTGTGGCCGGTCCGTCGGGGTCAACTCGTGCGCCACCGCGAGCGGCTGGGCGCACCCGAGCTGCTCGACGGTGACCTGGGTGTCGCCCGGAGCGCACGACGCACAGCGATAGATCGGCGAGGTGCACTGGGCGTCGGCGTAGCCGACGGCGGTCGCGCGCAGGCGCGGCATGCAGCGCCACGCGCCCGTGGAGTCCGGGGAGAACATGCAGTCCTCGTCGCGTTCGTGATCGCGGAAGTACGCGAGGACCTCGGACCCTGCCCCGCCCGTCTCGATGAACGCCTCGAGCCGCGTGCCGCTCTCGTACATGCGGACGTTGTCCCCGCAGCCCGCGAGGACACCGAGCACAGCGCACGTCGTGACGGGGACCAGC
>JANOPP010000296.1:0-1730 GCA_031421915.1 Myxococcales bacterium
GCCATGATGTGGCCAGCAACCAAGACCGAGGCCGTTGCCTCAGGAGTGAAGTACTTCAAGACCGGCAAGCCCTGCAAGCGCGGGCATGTCGCAGAGCGGTTGGTCAGCACAGGAGTCTGCGCCGAGTGCAATCGCGCATCATCTCGGAAGCACGCGAACTCGGACAGGCATCGGGCGCACGCGCGCAAGGCTTGGGAGACCAAGAAGCACGATCCTGACTGGCGCGAAGAAGACCGAAAGCGCACGCGGGAAGGATTGGCGGAAGACCGGAAGCGGCGGCCCGCATACTGGCGGGCAAGGGCACAGGCGCGCAGGGCGCAGATGCTAGACGCCACCCCACGCTGGTTGACTGAGGAGCAGCAGGCGGCAATCGTCGCCGTGTTCGAGGATGCGGCATCCCGCGACACACCGCACCACGCCGACCACCGCATCCCGCTGAACCATCCCGACGTCTGCGGCCTGCACGTCCCTTGGAACATCCAAGTGCTGACGAAGCGCGACAATCTGCGCAAAGGCAACAAGTTCGACGGGACGCATGAGAATTACGGCTGGCGCGTGCTCCAGGAGGGACTCGAACCCCCGACCCCTTCATTACGAATGAAGTGCGCTACCAGCTGTGCCACTGGAGCTACGCGAGGCGTCGTTTAAACGACGAGGCCGACTCCTGCAAGGTCGAAAAGGCCTTACGCCGTTGCGATTTGTGGGCTGCGGTCAACATTCTCATGAAGGCGGCAGAAGTGAACCGAGAGCTTGAACACGAAAAGGTAAAAGCCTGCCATGCTGAGGGTGAACAGCTTCTCCGCCGACTGACCATGCACCTCAATCGGCATCGAGTGAAGATCGTCGAGCAGTGCGACATGTTCCTCGTCGAGCAGATCGTCTGCCGGAAGGTAGAAGATGCTCGTGACCCCCTGTGCGCGGATCGCTTGCAATCGAGACTCCACCTGTTCCTTGTTCAGGCCAAACGCCTGGAACCTTTCCACGATCTTCGACAACTTCACGATGGGCGCGAACGTGACTTTGGGTGGCATCACGCGCGCGTTGCCGGGCGTCACATCGCAGGAGTTGGACAGGACAATCCCTCGCACCGGATTGAGGTTACCATTCGCAAACGAAAAGACTTGAAAGCCACGCCAGCCGTCGCCCTGGAGCATTTCGCCGGTATATCCGTCGTAGCCCTTAGGGATGAAGTACCCCTTGTTGGCACCATCACTCAGCGACTTGAGTTCGGCCAAAAGAACCTTCTGCGCCGGGTCGGCGGTTAGGTAGTACGGTATCTGTTGGCGAAGGGCGTCCGCGTCAAAGGTCATTCTGGCAATCACGCCTCATAGAGGCTTTCAAGGTCGCTGAAGATTGCGGCCTCGAACTCAGGGCCAAGACGCTCCTGACGCTGCGCGAACGAACTATAGATTGCGGCGATCTGCTGAGCGAAGTTGTCCACACCGACAGGCCGAGCGAGATGCTCCATGAAGTCGCTGTAGGTGCCACCGACTTGAACGACCTGATACGGTTCAACGCGCGAAGGGTACTGGAGTTGACCCGTAAGGATCGCCGCACCCATCGCAACGGCGAAGGTGGTTGAGGTTGGCCGGGTGGACACAATCTTATTCATACTTTGGCCCCATCTCGTTGATTGCTGCCTCAGTTAAGCAGCTAAAGAATTTGATCTTGTTCGCTTGCCGCAGGGTTTCAACCGCAGGTGCTAGTTTCGACTCGAACGTCCCGAAGTC
>JANOPP010000297.1:0-2201 GCA_031421915.1 Myxococcales bacterium
GTTGCTGTCGCCGTCGCGATCTCGCAGAGCGAGGTCACGGCGGACCCCTCGTCGGCGGCAGACCCCGCCGTTCAACCACCACCGGCCGCGGCGCCGCCGCACGATCCGCTCAGCCTCGATGTCGTCGGACCCCCGGCGGCGGTCTGGCAGTACGAGGATCTGGGCCCGGAGGACCAAGCGGCCGTCGATCGCGGCTTCGAGACGGACACCTGGGGTGCCGGCCAGCAGGCGCTCGCTGCGGCGGCAGCGCAGCACTACCCCGAGAACGCGGCGCGCCGCGCGCAGCTGGTGCTGGGGGTCAGTGTTCTTGCCAACGCGGGAGTTGTTCCGTGAGGCGGCTGCTGGTGCTCTGCCTGATCGCCGCCTGCGACGGCACGCCCTTCGCCGAGCGCCCTTCCCAGTACGAGCGGCTTGGAACCCTCGGCCTCGAGGTTCCCGCGGAATGGACGCGCGGAGATGCCACGCCACTTGGCCAGGTCTCGTCGACCTGGGTTCCGTCGGCAGAAAATCCGCGGAAGGAGTCGGTGACTGTCATCCGCAGTCAGGTCGACCATGCGTTCGTCCGTGCCGATGGCGCCTACCTCGAGCAGATGCTTCGCGCTGCGCAGGCAACGCTGCCGAAGGCTCGGCTTTCGTCGCCGACGGCGGTGACCACCGCGCAGGGGCTCTCCGGCCTGCGCATGACGGTGGACTACGTCCCTGCAGGACAGCGTGCCGCCTACCACCGGGTTCATGTCGTGCTCGTCGACAGGACCGCAACGTCGGCGCTGATCCACGTCCTCTACACGGCGCGCGACGCCGATCCCGAGCTCGCCGCGCTCGAGCTCGTGCTGTCCACGCTTCGTCCCGAGGAGGGCTAGCCATGATCCGAACCATGCTCGCGGGCGGCCTGCGCCGCCATCGCGATCCTCTCCTCCTCCGCGTCTGCTGCGGAGACCTGCGGAAACGGCCAGGATGACGATGCGGATGGCCTGGCAGATGAAGGCTGCTATCCCACACTGACAACCGGTGTATGCGAGTCCCCGCTGTCGTGCAGCGACACCGGCATGGTCAGCCCCTTGACCGGCTCGTCTCGGTTCCAGCTTCCGGCGGACATCGCGCCCAAGGTGCCCTTCGGATCTGGGATCGGCCTGCGCCGGTTCTACACGAGCCAATATGCACCCACCGCGGGCGCGCCGGTCTGGCGCAAGCCCCTCGGTGAACGATGGCAGCACACGTACATGACGTGGATCCTGAAGACGGGGACTGCACCGTCGAGCCACCTGGTGCTGCACACCAACCGGGGCCAGGACGTCCGCGCGAGCTACGCGAGCTCGTCGGGCGGCTGGGACTACTACACGCCGCAGCCGGGTCACCCCGTCAAGCACCTCGCGCAGCGCCAGGCCGCGCCCAACGAGTTCCAGCTCCGCACGCTGACCGGCGAGATCCTCGTCTACAACAGCGCCGGCCGGCTGACCGAGATCTGGGACCAGCCCGATCCCGCGACCGCGAACAAGGTGCTCGTCGCGTACGACGCGAACGGCCAGGTCTCCACCGTGACGGACGCGTCGGGAAAGCGGCGGCTGCTGTTCGCGTACGCGAGCGGCCGGATCTCGACGGTGCGGTTTCAGCTGTTCACGACCTCCTGGGTGACCCAGCACACGACGAGCTACGGTAACCGTCCGGGGGAGGACGCATGGCGCCCCGCCCGCATGGGACGGATCCTCGCGCGATGCATCGTCGCGGACGTGAGTTCTGGATCACCGCCATCGCTGAGTTCGAGCGCAGCAAGCTGACGCACGAGGCATTCGCGCAGCGACGTGCGGTCCCGGTGGAAACGCTGAGGTCGTGGATCTATCGGCTGCGCCGGGAGCGGCAGGACAGCGTGTCGCTCGTGCCGGTGCGTGTGATCGAGTCGCCCCCACCGGTGGTGCGGCGGTCGAGCGAATCGGCGGCGGAGATCGAGGTGGAGCTGGTCAGCGGCGTGCGGCTGCGGTTCGCGACGAGCATCGATCTCGACTACGTCGCCGCGCTCGCCGAGCGACTCGGTTGATCCGATGATCACGTTGCCAGCGTCGGTTCGCATCTACCTCGCCGCCGGCGCGATCGATCTCAGGAAGTCGATCGACGGACTTGGCGCGCTCGTGACCGAGCGCGGCCACGACGTGTACAGCGGCTACCTCTACGTGTTCACGAGCAAGCGCGGCGACCGGATCAAGATC
>JANOPP010000298.1:0-55492 GCA_031421915.1 Myxococcales bacterium
GTTGAGGAACTGCGCCTTGCACTGACCGGCGGTCGCGCGGGCGAGCAGCGTCTTGCCGCAGCCCGGCGGGCCGTACATAAGGATCCCGCCGCCCGGCTTCTTCTTGAACTTCGCGAACAGTGCCGGCTTCTGGAACGGCAGAATGATCTTCTTCTCGACCTGCGCCTTGATCTCGTCGAGTCCGCCGACGTCGGCGAACGTCACGACCGGCGCCTCGGGGTGCAGCAGGCGATCGATCTCGGTGGTGTCGGTGTCGTCGTTGGACACGACCCGGAGCTTGAACCCCTCACCAGCGCCCTCGTGGACGGTGACCTTGGCGCCGATCGCGACGCGGAGGTCGCGATCCTCGAACGTGGGGTTCGCCTTGACCGCCGCATCGTAGGCGGCCATGGCCGCGGCCTGATCACCGAGCGCGTGGTGGATCCGCGCGCGCACGATCGAGACCTCGGGGTCGGTCTCGCCCTCGAGGAACGTCAAGCCGCGTCCTGGCACACCGGCCCGGAGCAACACGGTCGCCACGAACGCGCGGTCCTTGGGACCGAGCGCGGAGGGGATCAACCCATCGACGTGCTCCGCCGCACGCGCATCACCTGCCGCGTGCAGCGCGCGGATCACCGCGACGCGTAGTGACGAGTTGTTCGGCGTTGCCGCCAGCGCCTCGAGCAATGACCTCAGCGTCGCGTCGTCCATCCCGCTTCAACTGTAGACCGGTCCTGGCTCGCAGATCGACCAGCGCGACACGTGTTGTAGGCTACGGCACTCACGTCCACATCGCGTACTGAGCGTATGCTAGCGAGGTGAGAGCGTGGACCGGAGCCGTGATCTTCGTCGTGGCGGGTTGCTTCAACTCGTCCACCCCGCCTCCTGCCATCTCGAACCAGGGTTCCGCGGAAACGCCAAAGAGTTCGCCGTCACGGACCGAGCGATGGACGGGCACCGGCGTTCAACCCGACGCCAATCTGAGCTTCTCGATCGAGATGCAGATTCTCCGTGAGGCCCCGGCCGGCGAGAGGCTCGGAACGATCAAGTACGACGCGGATGCGCTCCACTGCACGGCCGATTTGATTCGCACGGCGAGCGCCGAAGGCATCGTGGTGGTCGAGCGGATGACGACGAACCCCGAGAACCAGTGCGTCGATGGTGGTTCGATCGTGCTCCACCGCAAGGGCGAATCGCTCGACTGGGTGTGGTCGTACCCGGACGGCACGGTCGGCGCGACGGCGACACTGCGCTGGACCGCCCCGTGAGTGAGGACACGCCGCGCCCCCGCGCGGTGGGACGCTTCGATAGTCCGACGCGACCGGCGACACCCGAGCGCCCCGACGAGCAGGAGACCGTCAGCGATCGACCGAAGAGCGGGCGCGAGCGCCCGGCCACACTCGATCCGGAGGCGTCGCTCGCGGCGTCGGTGTTCGACCCGCCGCGCCAGCGGTTCGAGGAGACCAAGGAGCTCGGGCGCGGCGGCATGGGACGCGTCGTGGAGGCGCGCGACCTCGCACTCGATCGACCGGTCGCGATCAAGCACCTCTTGGCGAGCGGTAACGAGGAGCTCGCGCGGTTCGAACGTGAAGTCCGGATCACGGCGCGGCTGCAGCACCCGAGCATCGTCCCGATCCTCGACGCGGGACGCGACGAGCACGGCATGCCGTTCTACATCATGCGCAAGATCGACGGCGAGCCGCTGAGCGCGCGTGTCGAGACGGCCACCACGGTCCGCGATCGGATCGCCCTGATCCCGGCGATGCTCGGCGCGATCGATGCGGCTGCGTATGCACACGCGCAGGGCGTGATCCATCGCGACATCAAGCCGTGGAACATCCTGCTCGGGCCGTTCGGCGAGACGCTGCTCATCGACTGGGGCATCGCGCGCGAGCTCGCCGAGACCGAGGTCGTCGCGCCGACCGCGCGGTCCTCGGCGCCGGCCTCGGGCCTGACGCGCGTGGGCGACGCCGTTGGCACGCCTGGGTTCATGGCCCCCGAGCAGGCGCGCGGCGAGCCGGTCGATCGACGTGCCGACGTCTACTCGCTCGGTGCGACGCTGTACTTCGTGCTGACCGGCGCACTGCCGTTCGCAGGTTCGTCGGCGACGATGGCGATCTCGGAGGCTGCCGCGGGCGCGGGACCGGATCTCGAGTCGATCCCTCCCGAGGTACCGGCCGAGCTGAGCGCGATCGTGGTCAAGGCGCTGGCGCCGGACCGCGCGAATCGCTACGTGGATGCGAACGAGCTCGCTGCCGACGTTCGCCGCTTCCTCACGGGCCAGCTCGTCGCGGCGCACCGCTACACCACGGGCGAGCGCTTCGTGCGCTGGATCCGCCGCCACCGCCTCGTCACGGCGATCTCGACCATCGCGGTGGTCGCGATCACGGTGACCGCGATCGTCTCGTTCCGCAGCGTCGTCGCGCAGCGCGATCAGGCACGCGGCGCGACCGCTCTCGCGGAGGCGCGCGCCGAGGAGCTGCTCGTCGACCGCGCTCGCTCCATGGTGACGACCGATCCGACAAGCGCCCTCGCCCTCCTCCGCAGTCTCTCTCCGACGTCGACGTTGTGGCCGACCGCGCGAGAGATCGTGCGTGCCGCGCTACCCGCAGGTGTCGAGCGTGGCGTGCTCACTGGCTCCGAGCATATCTATGCGGTCGCGTTCGCGGCGGACGGCCGCCTCGCCCTCGCGGGCACCGATGCGATCGAGCTCCATGACCTCGCGCGGCATACCTCTCGCGTGCTCGCCAAGCTCCATGTCTCCCCCCTTCTCTGGCGCGATGCGAAGACACTCGTCTATGGCCAGACCGATGGCAACACGCGGCAGGCACGGCTCGGCGTGATCGACACCGAGACAGGAAGGGTGACGAATCTGCCAACGGGAGAGTTCCGCACGGTCTCCATGTTCCGCGACTCGATCGTGGTTCACAACGTCGATGGCTCGCTCGACCTCTACGATGCAGCATTGAAAGCCACGCGGATTGTTTCGGAAGGGGCGATCGCACTTGATGTCCGGGGATCGCGCGCCCTGGTCGTGGGCTATGATGCGCTGCTCGTCTTCGAGCACGGTGCGGAGTCCCGCAAACGCAAGGTCGCGCTCGAGCAGCGGCCGGTGCTCGTCGTGCTGTCGGCCAGCGGCAAGCGCGCCGCGGCGTTGTTCGAAGAAGAGATCATCGAGTGGGAGATCGATGGCGACGCTTCGCCCCGACGGTGGCCGCGCTCGAGCAAACCGGAGCAAGGCATCGCCTATGTCGGTGACACGTTGTGGGCCTGGGACGACTCCGGTGGCGGGCTGGTCTCCCTCGAAGGCAACGTACCGATTACCCGGTGGACATACCGAGGCGCGATGCTCGCGCCGGCGCGGTTCGATGACGGCATCGTGCTCGCTACCGTAGAGGGGCGCATCGCGTATGTCGATCAGCTCGGCGTTGTCGAGCTCCCGCACCGGCGCGGCCAGTTCAAGATGGTCGAAACGTCTGCGAACGGCCACACTCTCTTGATCGTCTCCCTGAGTGGCGAGATCACGAGCATCGATCTCCGCCCGGTACGTCCGCATCTCGTACCGGTGGCCGAGACCACCAGCGTGCTCGGCCTCTCCGCCGACAAGCTCGTGGTCGGTGAGTCGACCGTCGGCGAGCTCGGATCGAGGAGTACCTCGACGGTCGCGATCATCGACGTGACGAGTGGTAAGCGCACCGAGCTCGGAGACTTCGGTTTCGCGCCGTTCGTGGTGATGCTCGATGACCTGCTGGTGGTCGGGGGGCCCCGGACGAGCTCGGGTAGCGCGCTGACCGTCTTCGACGACGACGGCCAGAAGAAGGTGCAGTCCACATCCAAGATGCACATCCAGGTCGGTCATGGCCTGCTCTCACCGACGAGCATCATCTACGACACGCCCAACGGGGACCTCGTCGAGCAGCCGCTCGAGCCACTCGGACCGTCACGCGTGATTCGACCCGCGACTGCGCGGCGCGTGGCACGGATCCAGGCGAGCCCGCAGGGAATCGCCGTCGCGACCCTCGACGTGAATGCCAAGGAAATGATGACCCGGATGGAGTGGTTCGAGAACGGTCCGCGCAAAGCTCCCGACATCGAGTACCAGGGCTGGGCGTTCTCGGCGGGATTCAGTCCCGACGACGCCTGGTGGGTGATCGAGGGCGCCTCGCGCCTCGTCCGCATCGGGCCCGACGGAGCTCGTCGATCGATCTCGTTGCCGCAGTCGGTCGGCTCGATGACGATCCGCGGTGCGCGAATCTGGGCGCTGGGACAGACGGCGATGTACCAGCTCGCGCCCGACGGCACGCTGACGCGGACGGTCGATCTGCCGACCTCGAAGAGGCGTGGGAACCTGAAGGACGGCGTTGTCTCGCTCTCGGAGGATGGCCTCTACATCACGGTGCCCGAGGCCAACGTTTCGCGCCTGTTGCCAGTTCCCGGCGGCGCCGAGCAGCAGGCCTCGACACCTGACGGCCGGTTCGTCGCCGTCCGGACGCGCGCCGCACCGCACTACATCGCGATCTGGAAGGATTGGGTGCCCGTCGATCCGGCGGCCATCCCCGCTTTCCTCGACGAGGTGACGAACGCGCGGCTCGATCTCGCGTCGAGCGCCGTGACCTGGGATCGCAACCAGCCGTAGACTCGAACGTCGATGGCCGAGGAGGAGCGCACCCGTCGCTGGCAGAAGATCGAGCGGCCGCCCATGGCGTCCGACACGATCCAGGTGCTGCGGCTCTCGATCGCCGCCGTCCGCCAGGCGCCACGCGATCCCGAAGCCCGCCGCCGCCTGCGCGCGCTGGCCGCGGAGCAGGGTCTGTGGGATCAGCTCGCGCTGCTGCTCGCCGACGAGGCCCGCGCCGCCGGTGCTCGGCCCGACATCGCAGCGGCGTTCTACGAAGAGCTCGCCGACGTCCACGAGAACCTCGATCAGCCTCTCGAGCAGATCGCCGCGATGGAGCATGTCGTCGCGCTCGACCCCGATGATGCCGATCATCACGATCGCCTCGCGTGGCTGTATCGGCGCGCCGGGGCATGGTCCAAGGCGGCGGAGGCGTTCGAGCGCGTCGGTCAGCTCGCGCACGACGACCGCTCGCGCGCGGCACTGCGCGCTGCCGGCAAGCTGTATCGCGACAACGGGCGTCTCGATCGTGCCGCGCAGACCTACCGGATCATCGTCGAGCGGCGACCGTCGGACGTCGACGCGTGGCGTGCGCTCGATGATCTGCTCGCCGAGCTCGGACGCTGGCGCGAGCTCGCGCAGGTGCGTGGTGAGCGCGCGGCTCGCGCGGAACGTGGTGTCGAGAAGGCAGCGCTCCTCCGCTCGCAGGCGCGCGCGCTCGAACAGGCTGGTGACCTGGACGCGGCCGCCGGGCTCGTCGCGACGGCGTCGCAGCACGCGCCCGAGAACGTCAGCGGGCTCGTCGACTACGCGGACGTCCTCGCGCGTAGCGGTCAAGGTCGCGAAGCGGCGGAGATCTTGAGGACGCGCATCGCCGAGGCGCTCGAGCGCGGCGCGTCGAGCGACGACGTCGCGGCGCTCCGCCTGCGGCTTGCCGGGATCCTCGAGGACGCGTGCAGCGATCGCGCGTCCGCCGAGGTGGTCCTCGACGAGCTGCTCGCCGCGGCGCCGGAGTACCTCCCGGCCCTCGAGCAGGTCACGGCGCAGGCCGCGACCGATCCGGATCCGCGTGTCCACGCGACCGCCCTGCTCCGCTACGCCGCCGCACTCCCCGATGCGGACGATCGCTCGCTCTACGTCATCGCCGCCGCGCGCCGGTTCCGCGAGGGAGGTGATCATCGCGCTGCCGTCACCGCGTTCGAGCGCGCCGCCGAACTCGCTGCCGACGACGACGACCTGCGCCGCGAGCTCGAGGATGCGCGAACCTCCCTCGTCGTGGAGCGCGCGACCGCCGAGGCCGCCGCGGGCGACTCGACGGCGGCCGAGCGCCGGCTGCGTGGGATCCTGACGTCGCAGCGCGATCACGTGCAGGCGAACCTCGCGCTCGCGGATCTGCTCGCGAGCACGGGCCGCAACGAGGCCGCGGCCGAGCACCTGCGCGCGACGCTCGAGGACGCACCCGAGTCGACGCCCGAGGATCGGATCGCACAGCTCGTCCACCGGTTCGCGATCGTGATGGCTGCGCTCGGTGACGTCGACGAGAGTCACCAGCTCCTCCACGAGGCGCACCGCCTCGATCGCAGCTCGCTGCCGATCACGATCGCGCTCGGCGAGAGCTGCTTTCAGCGCAAGCTGTGGCGTCAAGCAGCGCTCCACCTCGGTGCCCTCGCGGAGCATCCGGAGGCCGCGCGTCACGCGGCGGCGGTCGCGACCGGCCTCGTGCGCGCGGCGCAGGCGGAGATCCGCGCGCTGCGTCCCGCGAACGCCGCGAAGCACTACGAGACCGCGATCAAGATCGATCCGACATGCGGTGCGGCGTGGCACGCACTTGCCGAGACGGCGATCGAGCGCGGTGATCTCGTCGAGGCCGCGAGCTGCCTCGAACGCGAAGCCACCGCGTCGACCAGTCCCAAGGACCGCCTCCGCCTGTTCGACGCGCTCGGCGACATGGCACAGGACGTCCTCGGTGACTCCGATCGCGCGGAGTGGTGCTGGATCCAGATCGCGGACGCCGGCAGTGCGACCGTTCTCGCCAAGCTGCTCGCGCTCCAGCGCAAGCGCGGTGCGACCACCGAGAAGGCCCCGACCTGCGAGCACCTCGCCGCGCTGCAGACCGATGGCAAGCGCGCCAAGGAGCTGCTCGAGGAGGCGGCCGCAGCTCATGTCGCGGGCGGCAATGTTCCGCGTGCGATCGAGCTCGCCGAGCAGCTGATCGCGAAGCACCCGCGCGACGTCGACACGGTCGCCTGCGCGACGGCGATCGCCCACACCGCCGGCGACGAGCCTCGCGTGATCGCGTGGCTGCGCCCTGCCCTCACCGCCTGGGACGCCTCCGGCGATCGCGGCGACAAGGATCCACGGCGCGCGGATCTGTGGCGCCGCCTCGGAGATGCCGAGCGCGACCGCGGCGACGAGCAGGCCGCGCTGACCTCGTATCGCCGCGCAGTCAACACGGCGCCCGACTCCGACGGCGCCCTCGCCGCCCGGCGTGGCCTCGTCGAGCTCGCGTCGACCACCGGCCGCGAGCAGCACTCGTCGCTGATCGCACTCGTCGAGGCGGATCAAGATCCGTGGGACGTGCTCGCGTGGGCGCGCACGCTGATGCGCGGTGACGAGGCCGAGGATGCTCGCGCGGCGTTCGAGCTGGCGCGCGGCATGGGCGCGCCGCTCTCGACCGAGGACGAGCGGTTTCTCGAGACGCACCGGCCGCGGATCATGGCATCCGACGAGGCGTACTCGGCTGCGCTCGACGACGCCGATCGCCGCGCGCTGATCGATGACGAGACGGACTCGCCCATCCGCGACCTCCTCGAGCTCCTCGCCGAAGCCGCACCTCTGGTGTCCCCGAACGCGAGCACCGCGCTGGTCGAGGCGAACCTGATGGACGCGGTGCGGCTGCCGTCCACGAGCGATGCCGCGACCGCTGCGGTCTACCCACAGATCGTCAAGGCGCTGGGCGGCCCGCAGACTCTGCTCTACGTGACCCCGACGGCCGGGGCGCCCGATGTCGCGCTCGTGCTCGCATCACCGCCCGTCGTCGTCGTGGGGCCACGGCTCGCATCGGTGCGCGCCGGCTCGCGCGCCGAGATCGATCTCTCGGGGGATGCCGCGCTGCGGTTCCAGCTCGGTCGGATCGTCGAGCTGTCGCGCCCGCGCCGCGTGTTCGCCGGGGGTCAGTCGCCCGCGGCGTTCGCGTTGCTGATCGCGGCGCTGCGCCATGCGTTCGGGCCGGCCGCCGAGACGCCGCCCCACCGTGACGTCGTCTCCGAAGCGGAGCGCCTGCGCGGCAGGCTCCCGGTCGCGCTGCGCGGCAAGCTGGCCGAGAGGCTCGCCGGCAGTGGTGCCCTCGATGCACGCGCGTACGTCGAGGCCTGCAATCGCGCCGCGGATCGCGCGGGCCTGCTCGTCTGCGGCGATGTCACCGTCGCGCTCGGTCTCGCGGGCGGACCGGCGAAGGCGTCCCACCTCGTGCGGCTTGCCGCGACGCAGCGCTATCACGTGGCTCGGCGCAAGCTGCGTGCGAAGGGTCTCGAAGAGACCACCCAGCCATTCGAGCGCTAGCGCCGAAACCCAGAACGCGTGACCTCGAGGAGGCCACGCGTGGAGTCGAGCGAAGCGCAGCCGTTACTGCATCGGGATCTCGGCGAACACGAAGCCCGCGCGGCCTTCGATTGTCGGAGCGCCGAGAGTGATGCCACTGACCGCCGGCATCGGCAGGTTCGCGAGCGCCGCATCGGCCTGGCCGCCGACGACGCCCCACACGCCAGTGATGATGCCCTCGACCTGCGCCGACGTCAGGGGGCGGTCGACGACGTCGCTCTGCGCGAGCACCTGAGCGAACACCGTCGGCGCACCGACCGTCAGCGTGATCGCGCCGGTCTGCGTCGGACCCGCGGCGAGCGTGGTCTTGATCGAGAGGGCGAGCTTCTGGATCTCGGCGCCCGAGGCGTCCTTGACGGTGACCATCAGGTCGCCGATTCCAAGCTCGAGCGCACCGCCCTCGGTCGAGACGGTCGGGGGCAGCATGAGGTCGATGGCGAGCGAGGCGGCGTCGTCGTCGAGCAGCGAGGCCACGACGCCGACCTGGTCGATCGTGAGGTTCTGCTCGAACGCGCCCGCGCCCCAGAGGCCCGCGAACAGCTGGTTGACGGTGTCATCGGCGATCGCGACCGAGAGGCCCGCGGTCGACTGCATGAGCGACGCCGACATCGCGACCGGGTTCGAGATGTACATACCGCCCTCACCGCCGGCGACGACCAGCTTGGTGTCGACCGCGACGTAGACGCCGGTGGACGAGATGTCGAGCGTCTTCGGAGTGACGGAGACGGTGGTGTTGTGACCGAGGAGCGCGGCGTTGAACGGCTTGGCGAGGAGGCCCGACAGCACCGTGTTCGCCATCGGCGGGACCTTCTCCTTGATGACCTTGGTCAGTGCGCCCTCGACCGCCTTGCGGGCCTCGCCCTTGAGGAGGCTCTCGATCGCGCCCGGCACGCCGCCGACGTCGATCGTGAAGCCGTCGAGCGCCACCGACGCCGCGGGGAGCGACGCGCCGAGCTTGCCGCCGGCGACCGCGAGGCCGAGGTCACCGTTGATGCGCGCCTTGGTGGTACGGACCGTGATCGTCGTGCTGCCGCCGATGCAGGCGACCTTGAAGTTCGCGCGGAGCTTGACCTCGACGTTGTCGATCGCGACCTTGGTCTGCAGCACGCCAGCCGTCGGCGCGAGCTCGATGCCGATGTTCGACATCGTGATGCTGGTCAGGTCGATCTTGGCGCCGAGGCAACCGGTGTTGTTGTAGACGGGGTTCATCGCGGCAGCGGCCGCCATGAAGTCGATCTGCTCGGCGGTGGTCGCGAGGGTGTTGCCGACGGCGGTGAGCGCGGCGGGCGAGACGTGCGCGGCGACCGGCGAGGCAGTCGAGCCGTCAGCCGCTTCGAGCGTGCCGCTGAGGATGGCGCGGACGTCGCGGACGTCGTTGCCGCTGGAGTCGATCGCGTGGGTCTCGATCATGTCGAGGCCGGGTGCGGTGGTGACGGTCGCGGTGAACGAGCCGTCGGCGGCCGGGGTGACCGACTGGCCGTTGACGCTGACCTTGACGCCGGACTTGTCGTCCGTGACGCGACCGGTCACGGTGACTTCCGAACCCTCGGAGGTGGTTCCGCGAGCGGGGCTGGTCACCTCGAGAACGGGTGGCGCGTCGGTCGAGTCGCTGGTCGCGCAACCGATCAACGAACCGAAACACGACGCAACTACGATGGCCCTCATCATGTGCTCTTGATGTGCAGCGCTCGTGCCGTCGGTCAGAACGCGTTAGTTGCTCGAATCTGCTGATCGCGCACCGCAGCAAATTGGCGAGTGCACTGGGCAGTCCTCAGTGCGAGTCGCCGGCCACTCGAGTCGCCACCTGACCCCCTGATCAGCGAGACTCCTCTCATGTCGACGGGTTCCGAGCTCGCGCCCCGTAGGGAGGGGGAGATCGACGGCCTCCGCATCGCGGAGTCGGCCCGCTCGGTCCGGCCGGGCGAGCTGCTCGTCATCGACTCTCGGGGCAAGGAGGTCACCCGGCGTGGCCGCAGCCTCAATCACATGAAGCTGGGCGTAGTTGCGGGCGCGGTCATGGCGGTCCCGCTGGCCCTCCTGGGCATCACCGGCCTGTCCGCGGGGCTCCTGGCGGGCGGCCTCATCGGCGCCGTCCTCGTGATCATCCGCCGGGTGACGTTCCCGTACGTGCAGGCGCAGTCGCGGCTCAGCGCAGGTGACCTGGCGGGTGCGGAGGCCATCCTCGCGAGGCTCTCCACCCCGAAGCGCGGCCAGCGGGCGCAGCTCCGCGCGTGGACCGAGGGCTTCATCGCGTACGCCCGCGCGCAGGATGCCAGGGCGATCGAGATCTTCGAGAAGAGCCTGACGCTGTTCCGACCGAACAACATCCATCGCCTCGTGCTGCAGATCGCACTCGTCGAGCTCCACGCGCGCAGCGGCAACCTCTCGCACGCGAAGGCGATGCGCGGCGGCATTGTTCCGCCGGAGCCGATCTCCGAGCTCGTCGAGGTCTCGCTCGCCGGAGCCGACCTCGCGATCGCGATCATGGATCACACCGAGGCGCTGCTCGACGAGGACAAGCTCGATCGCTGGGTCCGCCTCGCACTCGAGATCAACAACACCTCGATCACCATCGCGGCGCTCGCCCGTGTGGTCGCCGCACGTGGCGACAACGACCTCGCCGATCACCTCGCCCGCGAGGCGCGCGACCGGTTTTGCTGGTGCCCGCTCGAGAGCTGGCCCGATCTCGCGCGCTGGATCGACGAGCGGCTCGCCAAGCTACCCGCGCCGGAGTGATCCACGTCGCATGCAACCCGGGCGGCACCGACGGTGTCTTCCCCGTATGAACGATTCGATCGACCTCCTCGACCGTCGAGGACGGCTGCGCCGGCTCGCCGCGGCCAGCGCGCTCGGACTGGTGATCACCGTGCTGGTGATCCAGCAGATCGCGGGCGTCGCGACCGTGTCGTCGAAGGATCCGATCGGTCAGTCGTCGGTGGTCGTCTGCGCGATCGGCGTGTTCCTGGTTGCGACCTCGGCCGCGCACATGGTGATCGAGCGCCTGCTCCGCCGCTTCACCTCGGCGTGAACATCCGGCAGATCCGGACGGGCTGTGGCGGGTACTTCGGCAGCGTCGGCTCCTGACACATCAGGAACACCGAGCCCTTGCCGCTGCGGATCACACGCAGATGACCGCAGCGGTGACACAGGCTTTCGGGAAACGGCTCATCCGCCACGGGAGTGATTTGACGGTAGCGCGGCTTTGATGCGACGACAGAGCCGATGGCGAAATCATCGAGGGTGAAGTCCAAGGGGTCGTCGAAGAACCAGGCGAAGCCCGTCGCAAAGGCGAAGGCCAAGGCGAAGCCGGCGAAGGCTGCTGCGAAGCAGGCTCCGCCGAAGAAGGCCGCACCGATCAAGGCCGCGCCGAAGTCGGCACCGATCAAGGCCGCACCGATCAAAGCCGCGCCGATCAAGGCCGCGCCGATCAAGGCCGCACCGATCAAGGCCGCGCCGACAAGTGCACCGATCAAGGCCGCGCCGATCAAGCCCGCGCCCATCCAGTCCGAGCCCATCAAGGCCGCGCCGATCAAGCCCGCGCCGATCAAGGCCGCGCTGATCAAGCCCGCGCCGATCAAGGCCGCGCCGATCAAGCCCGCGCCGATCAAGCCCGCGCCGATCGATCCCGCGCCGACAAGTGCGCCGATTAAGCCCGCGCCGAAGTCGGCGCCGATCAAGGCCGCGCCGAAGTCGGCATCGAGCTCGAGTAAAGCGGCCGGGAACGCAGGAGCCACGACCAGCTCCGCTGTCGACGACGGCTGGAGCGACGTCGAGACCAGCGCTCCGCGCCCGGCACAGCACTCACGGTCGTCGACCGTGCCCTCCGATCACCACGCGAAGGTCGCGCAGCACGTCCTCCACCTCTACCAGTCGACGATCGATCCCGACGCCGACCTTCCGAGGATCCTGTCGATCGATCCGAACGACTTCGATCTCGATCCGTCCCCGTTCTACGAGGCGCTCGAAGCGACCTTCAAGGTCGAGGACCCGAGCAAGCACGAGTTCGCCGGCTACGGCGGCACGTTGAAGCAGACGATCGAGTTCATCGCCGCGCGCTGGAAGGGCGGCGAGATCAAGACCGACGACGCGTTCGAGTGAACGCCGTCAGCGGCTAGACGTTGCGGGGCTGAATCGCGGACGAGACGGTCAACTGGGTCTGGCGGCTGCGCGTCTCGATCTGGATCTCGACGGCGGACGCATCGATCGGCACGTACTTCGCGATCACGGCGGCGATCTCGGCGCGCATCTCCTGGAGCCGACCACCCTCGAGGCCCGAGCGATCATGCGCCAGCACGAGATGGAGACGGCCCTTGGCGACGTCGCGCGTCGACTTGCCCGTGAGGAGGCTCTTGATTCCGTTCCACATGGCTCGAAGGCTCCTCACGACGGGGTAGCAGACAGGCCGAGCGCGCGGCCGATTCGGGTGAAGAAGCCGACCTGCTCGTCCTCGACTTCGTGACCGGCGAGCTTCTTCGCGATGCGAATGAACTCCTTCGCGGCGAGGCACTTGTTCTCGAGAACGGCCGGGATGCCCTTGTTCGTCGTCGCGATCACCTGATCGTCGAGCGGGATCGCGCCGAGCATCTCGAGCGCCAGGATCTCGATCACGTCGGCCTGCGAGAGCATGTCGCCGCGCTTCACGAGGTGCGCCGAGATCCGGTTGACGATCAGGCGCGACGGGATGTCCGCCGCGGAGAGCAGACCGACGACGCGGTCGGCATCGCGGATCGAGGAGACCTCGGGGGTCGCGACGACCACGGCCTCGTCGGCACCGGCGATCGCGTTCTTGAACCCCTGCTCGATGCCCGCGGGGCAGTCGATCAGCACGAAGTCGTGGGTGGTCTTGAGCTCGAAGATCAGGCTGCGCATCTCGTCGGGGGTGACCGCATCCTTGTCGTCGGTCTGCGACGCGGGGAGCAACCACAGGTTGTCCATGCGGCGGTCCTTGATCAGCGCCTTCTGCAGCGTTCACTTGCCGCGGATCGCGTCGACCACGTGATAGACGATGCGGTTCTCGAGACCCATCACCACGTCGAGGTTGCGCAGACCGATATCGGCGTCCACCAGCACGACGGAGTGACCGAGCTGAGCGAGTGCAGCTCCGAGGTTGGCAGTGGTGGTGGTCTTTCCGACCCCTCCCTTGCCGGATGTGATGACGATGGCGCGACCCATGGTGTGACTCCTTGTCGAACGGGGGCTAGATGCTGGAAGCGAGGTTGCGAGGAAGCTTGCCGGTGTAACGCTCGACGACGATTGCCTCGCCGGTGCACGAGGCGATCTCGGCCTCGGACGGCGGCGTGTCGCTGTCGGCCGCGCGCGCGACCTTGCGGCCGATGCGGAGCTGCTGCGGCTCGAGGCGGAGAGCGAGGATGAACCCGACCTCCTGGCCGATGCCGGCGTGCGCGGTGCCGCGGAGGCGGCCGAGGATGACGATGTTTCCCTCGGCGCGAACTTCGGCGCCGGGATTCACGTCACCGAAGACGATCAGGTGACCTGCATGTTCGAGGATCACGCCCGAGCGCACCGGACCGACGACGAGGCGCGTGCCACTGGTGGTCTCGAGCTCGACCTCGGCGGTCGCGGCAAGCGACAGCGGGACGGCCGTCTGCGTCGGTTCGTCGAACGTCATGCCGGACGCGGACGGCTCCTCGAGGAGCTCGATCAGCTCGGTCAGCTCGGTCTCGGCGAGCATCGCCGGCTCGGGGTGGAGGACGGTGTCGACCAGCGTCGCTTCGGGCAGCGCCGTGAGGTGCGAGATCTGGGCGGAGCCCGTGGGCTCCTCGTCGAACGCGGCCAGCGGGGGCGGCGTGGTCGCGGACGGGGCAGAGCCGGCGGCGAGGCTCGGCTGCGGAACGGCATCGCTGTCGCGCTTGGCGGCAGAGACCTCGACGATGCGGAGGTCGTACTTGGTCGCGATCTCGTCGAGGCGCGCGAGGCAACCCGCGGCGAGCGGACCGTCCTCGACGCGGACGCGGACGTCGCTACCGCGGAAGAACGCGGGAGCCTCGTCGAGGCGCTTCACCCAGGCGAGGACGATCGCATCGATCGCGGCACCGCCGTTGACGAAGACCTCGAGGCCGCGGGACGTCCCGCGCAGGATCGCAGCGGGGCGCGCGTCCTCCAGGATCGGAGGAAACGACGGCTCGACAAGCTGCAAGGCGTTCGATGAGTCCATAGGGTGCCCATAAAACCCGTAAGCTGAACCTCTATACCCGGGCAACTTTTCGTCGGTTCGTCTGCGGCGGGGAGTGATCTCCTCGGTGGTAGGGTCCGGGGATGTCGCGCGTCGCCCTCGTGGTCGTCGCCCTGGTAGCCCTGGTCGGAACGGCCGACGCGGGCCGCCGGAAGCGCCGGTACACGAAGCACGTGACCAGCCACATCGACGCGGTCGGCACCCCGGCCTACCGGTACGGCGGCATGTCGGCCCAGGAGTGCGAGGCCGAGCTGGTCGCCCGCGCCATCCCGTTCACGGCCGAGCCCTCGCGCGGCGTGCTCTCGGGGGTCCGGCTGACCGGGCCGCTCCACGGCGTCACGTTCCGGACCCGGCAGTCGGAGGAACAGCGGGCAACCTCGCGCTGGGAGATCGCCGACTGTCGCCTCGTGCTCGCGCTCGATGACATGGCCGCGGTGCTCGAGACCCACGGCATCGTCGAGGTGCTGCACTACTCGATGTACCGCCCGCCCTCGACCTCGTGGCCGGAGGACAAGCTCGCCACCCGTCACGCCGGCGCGCTCGCACTCGATGCCGGTCAGTTCATCGATCGCGATGGCGTGCGCTACGACGTCGACGACGACTTCTCCGGTCGGATCGGCGCGAAGACCTGCGGCCCGAAAGCGAAGCCGCGCAAGCCGACCGCGAAGGCACTCAAGCTACGAAGCCTTCTGTGCGACACGGTCGCGAAGCGGCTGTTCAACGTCGTGCTGACGCCGAACCACAACCGGCCTCACAAGAACCACTTCCACCTCGAGGTCACGGCCGGGGTGACCTGGTTCATCGTCGACTAAATAATCGCCGCAACTCTGCCGCGCGGAACGTAAGCGCGCCTGCATCGCTTCCGCCGTGAAGCCGATTTCCGACGGAGAATCGCACTCGGCATTCTTCTGTGGACCCAATTGCGGCACAGCTGCGCGCAGTTGCCTACAGAGACACGAGCGTGCGGAGTGTGTACACGAGACGGGATGACTCGCCTCCACCTCGCGATGATCACAGTGTTTCTCGCATCTGCATGCGCCACGGATCCTGCGACTGATTCTGGCGACTACTTCGGCGGCGACAACAGCGGAGACGGCAGCGGTAGTGACGATGGCAGCGGTGGCGATGGTAGCGGTAGCGGTAGCGGCTCGGCGCAGGGCGTCGGTCCGTACTTCACCGAGCCGATGTTCTTCAACGACGACGTCACCGGCATCCCGAAGGCGAGCAACTCGGGCACGATCATCGCGGCGCTCGACGCCGCGGGCGGCTGGGGTACGGGCACGATGAAGATCGACTTCACGATCGACGTGCTCACCGCGAGTGCCTCGACGCCGAAGCGCACGTTCACGCCGACCGTCGACTTCTACAACCCCGACTGCGATCACACCGCGGTCCCGATCCCCGCGGGCGGCAACGTCGAGAACGAGAGCGGCTACCAGTGCACGACCGGCGGTGACTGTCACCTGCTCGTGTGGCACCCGACCGAGAAGAAGCTCTACGAGATGTGGCGCGCGAACATCCTGTCGTCGACGACGTTCCAGGGCGGCTGCCTCGCCGTGTGGGACGCGCAGCTGGCGCCGACCGACACCTTGCGCGGTGATCAGTGCACGAGCGCGGATGCGGCCGGCTTTCCGATCGCGCCGCTCCTGTTCACAGCCGACGAGGTCGCCGCTGGCGAGATCGACCACGCGATCCGCTTCATCCTCCCGAACAACCGCGTCAAGCGCAGCATCGTCCGTCCCGCGACGCACGGCACGAACACCACCGGCGGTGCGAACGCGCCCTCGTACGGCGTCCACTTCCGCCTCCGCGCCGACTACCCGGTCGACACGCTGCCGACGGCAGGTGCGCGTGTCGTCGCACGGGCGATGCAGAAGTACGGCATGTATCACGCTGACGGCGGCAACATCGCGCTCACCGCGCAGAGCGATCGCCACACCACCGCGAAGTGGGCCGGCCTCCTCGGGCCGAGCGATCTGACCGCGCTGCGCGTGACCGACTTCGAGGTCATCGACCACGGCGCGTCGATCCCCGTCACGAACGACTGCACCCGATAGGCGGGTCCCCCCGTTCCTCGGGACCTGTAAACCACGGGACTCGTCGACCGCGGTCGCCCACCTGGCTACTGGAGGCAACTGGCTGGAACTCCCCGAGCGGGGTGGCGGCACAGCCCGTGCTGAACACCGAGTCATGCCCACCAAGCCCGATGACCCGTTCGTTTCGATCGACACCGCCGAGCTCGAGACCGTGGCGGGAGGGGCGGGGTTCGGCGAGGATCCGATGTCGATGATGATGATGATGATGATGATGAAGGGCGGTGGTGGCGGCGGTGCCGTCGCGGCGGCCCCCGCGGTCGCGGCCGCGCCCCAGGTCATCGACGTCGTCGCGACGATCCCGGGTGGCGGCGGTGGCGGTGGCGGCCGCAAGGGCAAGAAGGGCTGGTAGCCCTACTGCACGCGCTGGCGTCGCGCCGACCACGCGTACAGCGCCGGCACGACGAACAGGTTGAGCAGCGTCGAGGTCAGGAGGCCACCGAGGATCACGATCCCCATGGGCGCCTGGATCTCGTTGCCGGGTTCACCGGCGGCGATCACGAGCGGCACGAGCGCGAGTCCCGCACACAGCGCGGTCATCAGCACGGGACTCAGCCGCTCGAGCGAGCCACGGCGGACGGCCTCGTCGAGCGGCGCGCCCTCGACCAGGCGGACATGCTCGTAGTGCGAAATCAGCATGATCCCGTTGCGCGTCGCGATCCCGAACAGCGTGATGAAGCCGACGAGTGATCCGATCGACAGGATCCGATCGGTCGCGAACACGGCGACCACGCCGCCGATCAGAGCGAGCGGCAAGTTCGCCATGATCACGAGCGCGCGGGTCGTCGACGAGAACGCGAGCTGGAGTACGAAGAAGATGCCCGCGATCACGGCGAGGCCGAGCAGCAGGAGCGTTCGGCTCGCGCGCTCCTGACTCTCGAACTGGCCGCCGTAGACGACCCGGTAGCCCTCGGGGAGCTGGATCTCGCTCTCGACGCGCGACCGGATATCATTCACGACAGATCCGAGGTCGCGGCCGCTGACGTTCCCCATCACGACCATCTTTCGCTGCGTCCCCTCGCGAACGATCGTGTTCGGCCCGACGTCGCGACGCACCGACGCCAGCATACCGAGCGGCAAGAGACCGTGACCCGGTACACCGATCGGGAGGCGGCGCAGGTCATCGACGTCGCGCTCGGCGGGGGCGTAGCGAACGACCACGTCGTACGAGCGCTGGCCTTCGAGCACCTGCGTCACCTTCTTGCCAGCGAGCGCGACCTCCATCGACTCCGCGAGCTCGCCGCGATGGGTCCCGGCGCGAGCAACACGATCGAGATCGAAGTCGACGACGACCTGAGGGATGTCGATCTGCTGCTCGATCGCGACGTCGACCGCGCCGTCGACCTTCTCCATCACACGACGGATCTGCTCCGCGTAGAGACGCAGCGTGAACAGATCGTCGCCGAACAGCTTCACGGCGATGCCGGCGCGCGTGCCCGAGAGCATGTGATCGATCCGGTGCGAGATCGGCTGGCCGACCGTGATGCTCATGCCCGGCACCCGCGCGAGCGACGTGCGTAGCGCATCGAGGAACTCGTCGCGGCTGCGCTCTGCCGGTCGCAGGCGAACCTCGATCTCCGTCGCATTGACGTCCTGCGCGTGCTCGTCGAGCTCGGCACGCCCCGTCCGACGCGCAGTCGAGACGACCTCGGGGAGCTCGAGGAGGAGCTTCTCGATCCGGCGTCCACGCGCGTCCGACTCCGCCAGCGAGGTTCCCGGTAGCGTGACCGCATTGATCGTCAACGCGCCCTCGTTGAACTCCGGCAGGAACGAACGACCGAGATACGGCAGCAACAGACCCGCTCCCACGGCGAGCAGGAGAGCAACCGCGACCGTCTTCTTGATGTGCCGCTGCGTCCACGCGAGCGGACGCTCGTACGCGCGCTTCAGCGTGCGCACGACGAGACCGTCCCCGTGCGGCCGATTCGCGAGCTGCGGTAGCAAGACGGCGCACAGCGCCGGGGTCACGGTGAGCGCCACCACGAGCGACGCGAAGATCGCGATCAGGTACGCGAAGCCGAGCGGGAACAAGAGCCGGCCCTCGACGCCCGTGAGGAAGAACACGGGAACGAAGACCATCATCACGATGATCGTCGCGAAGACGATCGAGCCGCGGACCTCGCGTGACGCGTCGTAGATGATGTCGAGCGCGGGACGCCGATCGGCCTCGGGCACGAGCGCGTTCTCGCGCAGGCGCCGGACCACGTTCTCGACATCGATGATGGCGTCGTCGACGAGCGCACCGATCGCGATCGTCAGGCCGCCGAGCGTCATCGTGTTGATACCGGCACCGAGCCACTCGAGGACGATCACCGCGACGAGCAGCGAGATCGGCAACGCGATCGCGGAGATCAAGGTCGCGCGGAGGTTGACGAGGAACAGCAGGATGATGACGACGACCAGGATCGCGCCGTCGCGTAGCGCGATCGCGACGTTGTTGACCGCGGTCTCGATGAACTCGGCCTGGCGGAACAACTGTCGCTCGATCGTGACTGTCTTCGGCAGATCGCGTTCGATCGCGTCGAGCTCGCGATCGATCGCCCTGGTGAGCTCGATCGTGTTGGTGCCCGGCTGCTTGCTGATCGCGAGCACCACGCCCTGTTCGCCGTTGACCGAGCCCTCGCCGAGGCGCACGGCTGCGCCGATCTCGACGGTCGCGACCTGTCCGACGGTGATCGACGTACCTTCGCGGGTGGTGACGACGACCCGCTCGAGATCCTCGCGCGAGCGCAACCGTCCGAGACCCCGTACGAGGTTCTGCTGCGGACCACGGACGGCGAACCCGCCCGTGGTGTTCTGGTTCGATGTCTCGATCGCGTGCGCGACCTCGTCGAGCGTCACGTCGTGACGGCGTAGCCGGTCGGGATCGATCTCGACCTGGTACTGCCGCACGCCTCCACCGATCGGCACGACCTGCGCGACACCCTGCACGCCGAGCAGCCGGCGACGGACGACCCACTCGGCCGTGTCGCGCACCTCGAACGCGGGAATGCCCTTGCCACGAAGTCCGACGAACATGATCTCGCCCATCACCGACGCGACGGGCGCCAGCTGGGGCGACGGCACGTCGGGCGGGATCTGCGTCTGCGCCAGAGGTAGCTTCTCGTTGACAAGCTGTCGCGCACGCACGATGTCCGTGCCCCAGCTGAACTCGACCCACACGATCGAGATGCCAACGCCCGACGCCGACCGTACGCGCCGAACATCGGTCTGACCGTTCATCGAGGTCTCGATCGGCGCCGTGATCAGCGACTCGACCTCCTCCGGCGCGAGACCGTGGGCCTCCGTCACGATCGTGACCGTCGGAGCCGTGAGGTCGGGGAACACGTCGATCGGCATGCGCACGACCGCGAAAGCGCCGTACACCGACACCGCGAGCGCGAGCGCGAGCACGAATCCGCGATGGTCCAGCGACCAGCGAATCACTCCATCGAAGGCCTTCATGACGTCCTCCTAGTGCGCATGGCCATGCTCCGGCACAGCGCCACCCGAGGCGGCGAGCTTGACGTCATAGGCGCCGAGCGTGACGACATGCTCGCCCTTCGCGATGCCGGCCACGATCTCGACCCAGCCGCCGGATCGAGCACCGACGGTGAGAACCCGCCGCTCGAACGACTCGCCTTCGACCTGGACGTACGCAACTCTGCGCCCGGAGTCGTCGACGATCGCGGCCTCGGGAATCGCGAGCACTCGCGTCGCAGCGCCCGTCTCGATCCACACGGTCGCGAAGCTGCCGATACGCAGCCGCTCGTCGGGGTTTGCAAGCTCGAAGATGATCGGCACGGTTCGCGTCTTCGCATCGACCAGGCGACCGATGGTGACGACTCGACCATCCGGTGGCGCGATCGAGATTGGGGCGTCGACACCGTCAACACGAAACGAGGCCCGAGTCGCGCTCTCGACGGAGGCGATATCGGGTTCGAACACGTCTGCGTGGAGCCACAACCGGCTGAGGTCGACAACGGTGAACAGCAGCTCGCCATCCTCGACGGTCTGCCCCGACGAGATGTGGATCGCCACGAGAGTCCCCGCGAGCGGCGACCGGACCTGGAAGCTCGCGCGCCCACCCGTGCGCCCCGAGGCGCCGGCGTCGAACTGCGACAGGCGCCCCTGCGCGGCATCGCGACGCCCGCGTGCGAGCGCGACGGATGTTCGAGCCTCCTCGACCTGCTTCTCGGCGATCGTGCGCGCGGCCCACAGGCGCTCCGATCGTGCGAGCTGGGCCTCGGCGGCGCCAACCTCGGTGCGCGCCTGACCGAGATCCGACGCGAGCGTGACGCGATCGCCCGTGTTTTCGACCTGCGGCACGATCCGCGCGAGGAGCTGCCCGGCGGTGACCTTGGCGCCGAGCACGGGGATCGGTGCTTCGATCAGCACGCGCCCGTGCGCCGTCGCCGTGAGGCGCGCTTCGCGGCCGGCCGTCGCCTGCACCTCACCGGTGGTGCGAAGCGTCGGGATCATCTCGCGCTCGTCCGCCATGGCGGTCGCGAACTCGGTCGACCACGCCGTCTCCTTGAGGAACGTGATCCGGCCCGGTGGATCCTCGGGGGACTCCGGCAGCTTCGCGCCTGAAGCGCTGACCACGCAGGCTGTCGTGACTTCCTCGGTGACCGCCTTTTCCTCGATGCGAACCGTCAGCGTGCAGGGGCCCGCCGTCGTCGGCGTGAGGCTTGGCTGGAAGATGCCCGGGCGATTCGGCGCTGCGGCGACCGCCTCGATCGACGCACCGGACGTCGGGCGGAGGATCAC
The DNA here is from genome assembly GCA_031421915.1 of Myxococcales bacterium. Taxonomy (GTDB): domain Bacteria; phylum Myxococcota_A; class Polyangia; order Haliangiales; family Haliangiaceae; genus JABFXX01. The sequence goes on from JANOPP010000298.1 coordinate 21,230, forward strand.
CGTGAGCTTGCCGACGGTCACCGGGTCATGACCGACCAGGCGCGTCGCATGGGCGGCGAACTGCGAGCTCGCACCGACGACGAACGGTGGATGCTCGACGAACAGCTCGTGCTGCGCCGTCCACGCAGTGAACGAGATGCTGGCTGGCTCGGGCGCTTCCGCGTGCTCCGCTGCATGTGGGCCGCAGGCCGCGATCGACGCAGCGATGATCAGGCGCTTCATGGATGTCTCCCCTGTGCACGGCGCAATGCGAGCTCGGCTCGCCGCGCCTCGTAGATGAGCTCGAGCGCACGCACGGCGACGTGGCGCGCGGTGCGATGAACATCGAGCAGCTCGAGGATCGGTCGATCCCCCTCGCGATAGGCAACGCTCGCACGCTGTTGAAGATCCGCCGCACGCAGCGCGGGGCCCGATGCGTAGGCCTGCGCCTGATCGATCCGGAGAGCGAGCTCGCGACGTGCCTGCTCGACCTCGCCCGTCGCCTCGGTCTCGAGCGCCTGCGCCTCGCTACGCCAGCGCTTCGCCTCGGCACGACCGAGCGCTGCCGCTGCATCCCCGCGGTTGAGCAGCGGCAGATCGCCGCCGATCCCGATGACGTATCCAATGCCATCTCCACCCGAGCTTGCCGACGAGCGAACACCCGCGATCAGCGCGAGGCGCGGGATCCAGCTCCGGCGCGCCACGACTACCTCGCGATCCGCCTGCGTCGCACGGGCACGTGCGGCGTCGATCTCGGGCCGCCGCACAGACACGCGGTCCTCCGACGGTCGCGCCGGCAGCCCGATCGGATCGATTGCGTCATATCCGACCGCGGGCTCCCCCATCAGCGCCCCGAGCCGGAGCTGCGCCATCGCGAGGGCGCGCCGTGCGGTCGCCCGTTCGTCGTCGAGCGCGTCGAGCTCGAGCGCAGCCCGATCCGCGTCGTAGCTCGATGCATCGCCTTGCGCCGAACGTGATCGCAAGGCGTCGACCATCGCGGCGAGCGACGTTCGCGCTTCGTCGAGCCGCGCGACGAGCAGGCGCGACTGCGCTGCGTCGAGGTACGCCGTGCGCGCCTCGATCTCGAGGAGCTGTGCCTCGCGCTCCACGGTCAACGTCTCGGCGTCGGCTCCTGCTCGCGCCACCGCGGTACCTAGGCCGCGACGCCCGCCGAGATCGAGGGTCCAGCCGATCCGGAAGAAGTCATCGTGCGAGTCGAGCCCGGGCACCGCCTCGCGCTCGTAGCTGAGCGTCGGGTTCGGCAGGACGGAGGCGACCGGCGCTGTCGCCGCAGCCGCACGTCGCCGGTCCTCGAACACGGCACGCCGCGGCGAGCGTTCGATGACGCGCTTGAGGAACGTAGCTTCGTCGAGCGTCGGCGGTCCGACGCGCTGGTCCGCGTGAGTGGGAACGGGACTGACCATGACCAGTGTCATGGCGAGACCGCCCACCACGCGGGTGATCCGCGGGAGCATGGAGAACCTCCAGAGCAAGAGCCGCCCTCAGGACGAGGGCATCACGCAGGGTTCGCGATGGCGATCAGCCGATCGGCGGACGGTGCGGTGGCTCGAGCGAGGTCAGATCAGCAAGCGACGCCGGTGGAAACACGGTCATCGATTCGAGGGTCTCGACCGCGGTCGTGACGACGCGGGCAAGGGACATCGTCACCTGCGTGTGATGACAGCTGCAGAGGTGCATGAGGCCCGTGCATCCATGCTCGTCGCCATGCGAATCGTCGTGGTGTGCGGTGTGGTCGACGGCGTCGCCCTCGAGCGCGTGCGTCACCACGTGCACGACCTGTTCGCTCAGCTCCATCGTGGGGAGCACGGCGAGCAGCAGCAAGATGGCGAGAATCCGCGGCACCGGGATTCAAGCGTAGCACGCTGACGATCGGTCTCGACCCGTCGTCTCCGTACTGAACATCCGAGTGCCTGTCGTCGTACGCTCGTGCCATGGGAGGCCAGCTCGCCCGCGTTGTAGGCGTGCCAGGAGCCGTCCTGATGGGCCTCGGCTCGATCGTCGGGACCGGCATCTTCGTGAGCGTCGGCCTCGCGGCCGGAATCGCCGGACCTGCCGTGCTGCTCGCGGTGGTGATCGCTGCCGCGATCGCGACCTGCAACGGCCTGTCGAGTGCGCAGCTCGCCGCGAGTCATCCGATCAGCGGAGGCACGTACGAGTACGGATATCGGTTCCTGAACCCGACTCTCGGGTTCATCGCGGGCTGGTTGTTCCTGTGTGCAAAGTGCGCCTCCGCGGCAACCGCGACACTCGGCTTCTCTGGCTACGCGCTCGCGGCCCTCGATGTCGATCACCACATCCCGCAGGTCGCACTCGGCGTCGCGACCGTCGCGATCCTCACCGTCGTCGTCGCGGGCGGCATCAAGCGGTCGAATGTCACGAACGCGATCATCGTCTCGATCACGCTGTTCGGGTTGATGGCCTTCATCGCGGTCTGCGCGCCGGCAGCCACCGAGCGCGTGCACGAGCGCTTCGCGGGCCCCGTCGATCTGCGCAACCTCCTTCACGCGAGTGCGCTGATGTTCGTCGCATTCACCGGCTACGGCCGGGTCGCCACGCTCGGCGAGGAAGTCCGCGATCCAGCGAGGACGATTCCGCGCGCGATGATCCTGACACTGCTCACGACGACGCTCCTCTACCTCGCGGTCGTCGCCGTCGCGGTCGGGACGATCGGCGCTCCGGCACTCGCAGAAGCAACGCGCACCGCAGCACCGCTCGAGGTGGTCGCAGCGCGCTCGTCCGTGCCCGAGCTTCGCTACCTGATCGCGTTCGCCGCGATGACAGCGATGCTCGGAGTCGTGTTGAATCTGCTCCTCGGGCTCTCGCGCGTGCTGCTCGCGATGGGCAGGCGAGGAGACATGCCTCCTCTGCTCGCGCGCGTCGATGCCCGACAGTCACCGCGCGTCGCCGTGATCGTCACCGGCGTCGTGATCGCGGCGCTCACGCTCATCGGCAGCGTGAAGACCACGTGGTCGTTCAGCGCCTTCACCGTGCTCGTGTACTACGCGATCACCAACGTCGCGGCGCTCCGCATGCCCGCGGAGCATCGCCGGTTCCCCCGCTGGATCGCGATGCTCGGCCTCGCCGGCTGCCTCGGCCTCGCGTTCTGGGTCGAGCCGATGATCTGGCTCGCAGGGCTCGGCGTGATCGTCGGCGGACTCGGCTGGCGCGTACTCGCGCGACGCTGGCGCTAGCGGGGCTGCACGGTCGTGCTGCGAACCATGCGAAGGAACGACTCGATGTGCGCGGTCGACGGCTCTGCCGGTTTCGCTGCCAGCTTCGCGCTCCACGTCAGCTCGCATCCACCGACGTGTGACGGCGTCGATGCGTGAGATCCGGCGTGGGCGGGCGGCAGGGAGCAATAGACGCCGCCCCACAGCTCGTCGGCGCAGATCTCCTCGAGCAGCGACTCCTCGACGGTGAACATGCTCGGTTCCATAGGCCCGCCGCACGTCGTGTGCAACTTTCGTGATCAACAACAGGTTCGAGGTCTCGCCTACTTGGCCGGATCGAGTGCGACACCTTCGCGCACCGAGCGTGGGAGCGCGTGTGAAGCACATTTCGTGAACTGCGTTCCCTACTCGAGTAGCCACCCGTTCGGCCGTGGTACACGCAGCGGAATGCGGTTCGCTTTCCTGCCCGTCGCGCTGATCGCGTGCAGCGATCCAGCGAGCATGCAGCCCGATGCTCCGATCGCGTGCGACGGCGCGTGCAAGACGACGAGCCTCGCGGCGATGTTCGGCTCGGTGCAGCGCACGCTCGACCGCGCGTACTTCGGGGTCGTGACCACCGCCACCGGATCGCACCTGCGGATCGAGGCCTATCGCGGGGGCGGCACGGGTTGCCCGACGATGACGTCGCCGACGACCGACTACACCCTCGTGCTCGGCAACGTACCGATGCCGACGGGGATGACGCCGGTCACATCACCCGGCAACATCCTCGACTTCGTCGGTGATCTACTTGGCGGGCCACTCGGTGCAGCCGCGACGGCCGTCACGATCACGCCCGTCGCAATCGACAGTATGTTCGTCGCCGCTGATGCGTCGATCACATTCGCAGCCGGAACGATCACCGGTCACCTGTACGCGACGCACTGCGATTCGCTGGACGAGCAGCAGTGACCCGAAACGCGCGCTATGCTTTCACGATGCCGAGGCAAGCGCAGGGCACGCACTGATGGCGGGACGGTTCCTCTCCGCCGGGGCCATTGCCGTGCTCGCCTTGCTCGCGGGCCTGTGGTTCCTGATGAACGACGCAGACGAGCCGGTCGCGGCAGCACCGTCGAAGGCGCCAGCGCCGGTCGCGGTTGCGCCGACGAAGGCGCCCGAGGTCGTCGAGCCGACGACGAAGCGCACCGTCACGCCGCCGGTCGTGCTGAAGCGACCGACACACGAACCCACGCCGACGCCGAGCGGCGCGGGAACGCCCGCTCCGACGCTCACCGACGACGCGCCCGCGAGGCCGCCGACGATCACCGAGTCGTTGCAGGAGCAGGTACTCCTCACCGAGACACAGGTCCTCGAGTGCAACGACAAGGCGCTCAAGGCCGGCAAGCGGCTCGAGGGCGAGGCCGCATTCGGATACACGATCGCGCGCAAGAACGGCAAGATCGTCATCGAGTCGACGGGCGTCGAGTACTCGCCGTTCGACCAGCCCACGTCGGATTGCTTCCGCGAGACGGCGCACGCGATGACGTTCGACAGCCTGCCCGAGGGCGTCGAGGCGCTGACCGCATACCGCAAGGTCGTGTTCCACGACGGTGCGCTCAAGCGGCAGTGGATGACGACCTACTCGGTGACACGGCCACCGCAACCGCCGCCCGCGCCGTAGCCGGCCACGCGGGAAGCCATCGCCGCGGAGGCTAACCCTGTGACTCCGCTGGGCAACTCCGGTACTACCGGGGGCACAGCCCGTGCAGCCATCCCGTCGATGCGCGCGAACGCCCTCCTGCTTGCTGTGTGCACCGCCGCCTGCGGCGCCGCGAGCGACGTCCCCGAAGATCCTTGGGCCGACGGCAAGGCCGACGGTTTCGGTGCCGACCGGGTGATCGACGTCGTGATGACCGAGCCGTTCTGCGACGTCTGCACGGCCGAGGACAAGACCGTTCTCTCCGCGCGCTCGAAGGTCACGGCGAAGATCATCGCGCTACTCGATAGTGCGGCGACCAAGGTCGACATCGCGAACTACACGTTCAGCGTCCGCGCGATCGAGGAGGCCGTGCTGCGCGCGAAGACGCGAGGTGTTGCCGTCCGCGTCGCGATGGACAAGGGCCAGGAGATGGGCGACACGGTCGCGACACGCCTCGCTGCGGCGGGTGTCGAGGTGCGGTTCATCGCCGGCGGTGGAACGCCCGCGGGCCTGCAGCACACGAAGTTCATGCTGGTCGACGAGCTCACGCTCGCGACCGGAAGCAACAACTGGTCGTCGACCGGCACCTCGATCAACGAGGAGTCGACGATCGTGATCACGTCCGTCGATGGCGATCCGCTGCTCGGTGGCTTCGCATGTCACTTCGAGAAGATCTGGGCGACGGATCACGCGGGCGCCGGCTCGTGCTCGACGCCGGAGGTCAAGTTCACGCCGTCGAGCACGCCGATCGCGATGCTCAAGGAAGAGATCACGCGCAGCCGCAAGACGATCGACGTGCTGATGCACCACCTCGCGTTCGAAGATCTCGTCAAGGAGCTCGCGAAGGCGGCCGAGCGTGGCGTGCGCGTCCGCGTGATCGTCAACGCGACCGATCGCATGGAGCACACCGGCAGTGCATGGACGCGGCTCGCCGCTGCGGGCGGCACGATCCGCTACAAGCAGACCAACGCCGAGCAGTACCAGCTGATGCACCACAAGCTGATGGTCGTCGACGATCGCGTGGTCGTGAACGGCTCGGGCAACTGGTCCGGAAGCGCGTTCTTCAAGAACTTCGAGAACTTCGTGCGCTACCGCGATCCGCGGATCGCGCGCCCGTATCGCGAGCTCTACGATCGCCTGTGGATGTGGTCGCTGTCGGGCGCCTCGCTCGACGCGGGCAAGACCGCCGCGCAGCAACACGCCGACGAGACGCACGTCTACTTCGGCAACCTTCACGCTCACTACGCGGCGGATGCTACCGGTGTCGCACTCGACGACGGCAAGGCGATCCGCGCCGATGCGAACGGTGTCATGCAGCCCGTCGACGTCGGCAACACGCCCGGCGATGCGGCGCGCTACGCCTACGAGTACGCACGCGACGAAGGCCAGATGGACTTCCTCGCCCTGTCGCCGCACACCAGCGACGAGGGCATGAACGAGCCAGGCGACAACGCGAACATGATCCCGGAGCAGTTCGAGCAGATGACGCTGATCGCCGACGACGTCACGCGCAGCTCGAGCGGCAGCTTCGTCGCGATGGCCGGCATGGAGTGGAGCACCAACAGCGCCGGCAACCACGTCAACGTGTTCGGCAGCCGCGAGCTCGCGAAGATCGAGCGCGGTCGGTTCGACACGCTGTTCGACGAGTTCCTGCCTGGCCGCGAGCTCGAGGGCGAGTCGCCGATGGTCCAGTTCAACCACCCGCGCACGTTTCGCGATTCGCGCAACACGACCCTCAACGGCAACTGGGACCAGGTGTTCGACGTCAGCCTGCGCGACATCACGAGCGACGCGGATCGCAGCAAGAAGTTCAACGACTTCGGCCTCGACGACTACGAGCCGATGAAGACGCAGCTCCCGCGCTGGCTCGCCGGTGACGCGCTGCCCGATCGCCAGGTCGTGCGCGCCACGCTGTCGAACGTCGAGCGCGCGGGGCGCCCGTACGTTCGCCTGTTCGAGGTCCTCGTCGGACGCGGCACCGACATCGCACACGAGAACCGCGAGAATTCGAGCTTGATGCTCGACTCGGCGACCGGCCAGATCGCCCGCTACACCCGCGTGCACTCGGACTGGGACTACTACCTGCTCGAAGGCTTCCGCACCGCGCCGACCGCGCCGCACGACAACCACTTCGCGAACTGGGGCACCGGCCACTCGACGCGCACCGCGATCGTCGCGACCCAGCTCACCGAGGCTGCCCTCCTCGACGCGATCGATACCCGCGCCGTCTATGCGAGCGAGGACGAGGAGCTGACGATCCGCCTCTACGCCGATGGCCGCGTCCCAATGGGCGGCAAGCTCGTCACGCGCGCGACCACCGCCTCGCTGGCTCTCCACCTCTCCGATGCGAACTACACCGGCATGTACGAGGTCGTCATCTACAGCGGCACGATCGGCGGCGATGCCGTCCGCGAGGTCGGCCGCCGCACGGTCGCCGGCGATGCGTGGCAGACGATCAGCGTCGACCTTCCCGCCGCAGGAGAACGATTCTTCTATCTCGAGATCAAGGAGCCGAGCCCCGACCGCATGGCGTGGACCGCGCCGATCTGGATCGAGCGACTGTAGTCACAGCGGCGGCGGACACGGCGTCTTGTCGGTCACGCAGCTGACGTCGGTGCAGCCCTCGGGCACCACGGCGCACGTTCCGTCGGCGAGCTGGGTCACGGCGAGATCCTTCTCCTCGGTGATCCCGGGCGGGCACGGCACCATCCGCGGCTTCGGCGGATTGCAGTCGACGCCCGGAGGACAGTCGTGATCCTCCTCCTCGGCGTGACAGCCTTCGCCGCGCTTCTCGATCTTCCACGCGAACACGATCTTCGCCACCAGCTTCGTTCCCGGCGGTAGCGGGCACGGCGTCGGCGTCCTCGCGCACGCCAGCTCGATGCAGCCCGGCGGAACGAGCACGCAGCTCTGGTCGGCAAGCTGCGCGATGTACTGCGTGGTCTTGCCCGACGCGCCCGGTGGGCACTCGACATCCTGAGGCGCCGGCGGGTTTGGCAGGTTGCACTCGACGTCGGGCGGGCATTTGACGTCTCGCATGTCGATCGCCGCCTTGCAGCCCGGAAGCTGCATCCAGACGCTCCACATCGGCCCCGCGAACTGCGTCTTCGGCGGAGACGGCTCGCGGTTCTTCGGCCCCGCGATCTGCTTCTCCGGCGGTGGGGGCTCGCTGCTCTTGCTGCCACAACCGGCGGCGGCCACCGAAATGATCAGCGGCGCGGCGAACTGCGTGCGACGGCGGAAAGCCCCCATCGCCCTATCGTACTCCTGCGAACATTTGGGAGGCGAAGTTCGTCGTCGCGAACGTCGTCCTCCGTTACACCTACTGGATGCTCCACCAGGTGCTGATGCAGCGTCGTGACGAGGTCATGGAACGGTGGCGGGCGATGGTGCAGGGAACGATCGCGCCCGAGTCGATGGGCGCCGCGGAGCTCGACAATCACCTGCCCGCCTTCGTCGACGAGATCATCGCCGTGCTCCGCGACCAGGCGGGCCTCGAGAGCCCTGTACCCCTGGTCGAAGAGAGCGGCACGGCGAGCGGTCACGGCGAGCAACGCCTGCGCCTCGGCTTCAGCCTCGACGCGGTCGTCCGCGAGTACGGCGCGCTACGCGATGCGATCGTCGAGACGGCGCGCGCTGCCAGCAGCGAGATCACGTTCGCCGAGATGCAGAGCGTGTTCACCTCGACGATCGAGGGAATCGCGCGCGCGGTCTCGGAGTACGCGCGCCAGCGTGACGCCGAGCTCCAGCGCCAGCACAACGAGCACGTCGCGTTCCTCGCCCACGAGCTGCGCAACCCACTCGCGTCCGCGACGATCGCGCTCGAGATGCTCCAGATCAAGGGGGTGATTCCCGCCGAAGCCCGCGGAGGCGTCGTGCTGTCACGTTCGCTCGGTCGCATGAAGGAGCTCGTCGAACACTCGCTGACCATGGCGCGCACGGCGTCGGGCATCGCGCTCAACCGCGAGCTCACGAAGACACGTGACCTCCTCGACGATGCAGAGCTGGTCGCCGCGTGCGATGCCGAGGACAAGGACATCAAGCTCGAGGTCCACATCGATCAGGACTCCGAGCTGTTCGTCGACCGCCGGCTGATTCGCTCTGCGCTCAACAACCTCGTTCGCAACGCGGTGAAGTACTCGTGCCGCGGCGGCTCGATTCACCTGCGCGGCAAGGTCGATGGTGCGCGGACGATCGTCGAGGTCGAGGACGCATGCGGCGGGCTGCCGCCCGGCAAGGTCGAGGAGGCGTTCGCACCGTTCGTGCGCCTTACCCAGGAAGCAGGCGGGTTCGGCCTCGGGCTCGCGATCGCGAAGCAGGCCGTCGACGCCCATGCTGGAACGATCCGCGTGCAGAATCTTCCCGGCAAGGGCTGCATCTTCGTGCTCGATCTCCCGACGTCGCCGCCGCCCGCCTGAACGAGCTCAGTTCCCGAGCGGGAAGCCGCGCTTCTCGAGCAGCGCCTTGATATCGGGGTCGCGGCCGCGGAACTGGCGGTACGCCTCGGCGCGGTCCGTCGAGTTGCCCGGCGCGAGGATGTACTTGCGCATCTTGTCGGCGGTCGCCTTGTCGAACACGTTGCCCGCCTCCTTGAACGCGCCGCGCGTGTCGGAGTCCATCACCTCGGACCACAGGTAGCTGTAGTAGCCGGCGGAGTACGAGTCGCTCGTGAACAGGTGATTGAACTGCGGCAGCCGGTGGCGCAGCGCGACCTCCTTCGGTGCGCCGAGCTTGGTCAGCATGTCGCGCTCGAACGCGTCGGGATCGATCGACGTGGCTGTCGAGGTGTGGAGCGCCATGTCGACGATCGCTGACGACAGGTACTCGACGGTCGCGTAACCCTGATTGAACTTCTTCGACGCCTCGACCTTGTCGAGCAGCGCCTGCGGCATCGGCTTCTTGGTCTTGTAGTGCAGGCCGTACTTGTCGAGGATCGGCCGCGTCATCACCCACATCTCGTGGACCTGCGACGGGTACTCGACGAAGTCGCGCGGCGTCGACGACAGCCCGATGTAGTTGACCTCGGAGAGCAGGCCGTGGAGGCCGTGGCCGAACTCGTGGAAGAGGGTCTGCGCGTCGTCGAGCGAGATCAGGACCGGCTCGCCGGCTGCACCGCGCACGAAGTTGTTGTTGTTCGACGTGATCGCTGTCCGCACCGTGCCGGTGAACGTCTCGTGGCTCTGGTAGCCCGAGGCCCACGCGCCCGAGCGCTTGCCGGCGCGCGCGAAGTAGTCGCCGTAGAACAGGCCCCGGTATGCGCCCGTCGCCTTGTCCTTCACTTCCCAGACGCGGACGTCGGCGTGGAACACCGGAACCTTGCCGGTGATCTCCGTGAACGAAAGGCCGTAGAGCTGCTCGGCCATGTAGAACGACGCGGCGATCATGTTGTCGAGCTCGAAGTACGGCTTGAGCTGATCCTGATCGAGCGCGTACTTCTGCTTGCGGACCTTCTCCGCATAGAACAAATAATCCCACGGCTCGATCGGGTTCTTGCCGGCGATCTTCTGCATGTCGGCGACTTCTTCTTTGACCCGTGCGACCGCCGACGGCCACACGCGCGTCATCAGACCCTCGGCCTTCGCCGGATCGACCGCCATCGTGTTCGCCATGCGCCAGTGCGCGTGGCTCGCGTAGCCGAGAAGTTTCGCGCGCTCGGCGCGGAGCGCGACAATCTTCGTGATGGAGGCGTTCGTGTCGTTTGCACCGCCGTTGTCACCGCGGTTCTTGAACGCCTTCCAGACCTTCTCGCGCAGATCGCGACGCGTCGACGTGGTCAGGAACGGATCGACGCTCGAACGCGTATTGACGACGAGCCACGTGCCGGGGAGCTTGCGCTCGTCGGCGGCGGCCTTGTACGCGGCGACCAGCGACGCGGGGAGCCCCGCGAGGTCCTTCTTCTCGAGGACGACCCACGTGTTCTCGTCGGCGAGGACCTTGTTGCCAAAATCGGTGAACAGGACCGCGAGCTCCTGATTGATCCGCCCCATCTCGGCCTTCTGGGCGGCGGTCAGCTTCGCACCGGCGCGGACGAACCGATCGTAGGTCAGCTCGACGAGGCGCTTCTGCTCTGCGTTGAGGCCCGCCTTCTCGCGCGTGTCGTAGACGGCGGACAGCCGCGCGAACAGCTTCTCGTCGAAGATGATCTTGTCGCCAGCGGCCGCGAACTTGGGCGACCACTCGCGATCGACGGCCTGGACGTCCGGCGTGTTGAGGCTGCTCGTCATCACCGAGAACAGCGTCTGCGCGCGATCGACGTGCCGACCGAGATCCTCGAGCGCGACCAGCGTGTTGTCGAACGACGGTGGCTTCGGGCTCGACGTGATCACCGCGACCTCGGCATCCTGAAGCTCGAGCCCCGTGGTGAACGCAGCGCCAAACAGCTCCGATTTGATCTTGTCCCACGGCGGCACGCCGCCATATGGACCGGTCCATGCGGCGAGCAGCGGGTTCGTATCCGCCTGCTTCTTCAGCGCATCGACCTTCGCGAGCGCATCCGCGTGCGCGGCGTTCGCCTCGACCATCGGGTCTGGCGGCTGCGGAGCTGCGGTCTGTTCGGGGCCGGGCGGTGGGGCCGCGACTGGAACCGGCAGCGTCTTGCAGGAGCCGAGGAGGATCAGGAGGCCAAACAGGTGCGAGCGCATGAGGCGCGCACTCTAGCTCGGCTCAGGCCGGCTTGCTGCGCTCGAGCCACTTCTGCGTGCAGTCGAACATCATCGGCATTCCCTTCTCGATCGCTTCGACGATCCCACGCTCGATCTTCCCCGAGAGGAGCGGGATGTTGACCGTGACCTGGCCCTTGTAGCGCCGCCGGATCTGGCCCTCGCCGACCTGCGCCAGCTTGTACTCGGCGGCGAGCTGCACCCGACCACCGGCGATCTGCGGCACGACGGTGAGGTCAATGGCGTCGTCGGCCTTGCGCCAGGTCATCTGCTCGAGATAGCGGAGCTTGCCGCCCGCCACGAACGCGCGCACGAACCCGGGCAGCGGCTTGAGCGAGGTCACGCTCCATGTCGTCTTGCGGATCTTGTCGTCGTCGTGGCTCTCGGTGACCACGCGATCGCCGAGCTCGGCGACCACGTCCTGAGTCGCGAGGTGATCGGGGTCGAAGTAGGCATCGAGGACCGTCTTCGTCGAAGAGGCCCGAAACACGTGCTCGTAGCTGAACTCGGTCGTCATGACTTCTCCAGGTGAATGCGTACAATGCCCGCGGTGCCTCCGCAGCTGCTCGACGACACGTTTCTCTGTGATCCGCCGAAGTCCCTCGTGCTCGAGGCCGGGTTTCGCTTCCACCACGGCGACGTCATCGCCCCGTTCACGATCGTCTACGAAACGTTCGGCGAGCTGAATGCGACGAAGACCAACGCGATTCTCGTGTGCCACGCCCTGTCGCCGGGCGCCCATGCCGCCGGCAAGTACTCACCCGACGACCCCAAGCCCGGCTGGTGGGATGGCCTGATCGGCTACGGCAAGGGCATCGATCTCGAGACCCACTTCGTGATCTGCGTGAACTTTCCCGGCTCCCCGTGGGGAACCACCGCGCCGCAGTCCATCGATCCGATGACGGGCGCGCCCTACGGCTCGCGCTATCCGTGGGTCACCGTCGAGGACATGGTCGAGGCACAGCGCCTCGTCGTCGATCACCTCGGGATCTCCACGCTGAAGGCGGTCGCCGGCAGCTCGCTCGGGGGCATGGAGGTGCTGATGTGGGCCGGCCTGCATCCCGCCCGGATCGGCGCCGTGATCTGTCTCGCTGCATCGGCGTCGGTGCCGGTCGCGAGCGTCGCGTGGCACCTGATCGGGCGGAAGTTGATCCAGAGCGATCCGACCTTCAAGGGCGGCGACTACTACGGCACGGCGGACTCGCTCCGCGGCCTGCAGCTCGCGCGCATGGTCGGACACATGACGTATCTCTCGAACGAGGCACTCGAGGCAAAGTTCGGGCGCAAGCGGCGCGGCGGCACCCGGCAGTTCGAGGTCGACTCGTACCTCGAGCATCAAGCGCAAAAGTTCGCCTCGGCGTACGACGCGAACTCGTACATCCGCGTGCAGGCCGCGATGGACGAGATGGATCTCGACGAGCAGTTCGGATCCCTCGATGTCGCGTTCGGCAGGCTGCGCGCGAAGGTCCTCCTGATCTCGTTCGATACCGACTGGCTGTTCCCGACCACGGAGCTGCTGCGGATCCACGAGGCGATGCGACGGGTCGGCGTCGAGTCCACGCACCTCGAGATCGAGACCCCGAACGGTCACGATGCGTTCCTCGTCGACTATCCCCTGATCACGCCTCCGATCCGCGCCTTCCTGGCGGGCCTGTCAAGCTCAGAATCCTGACGGCGCTCGCTCGCAGATCGCGAGTGGCGTCGTCGGCGAGGCGCGTCAACTTCGGTGAACGCGCGGGGTTCTTCCCGGAACGGCGGTTGCAGCCGTTCCGCCCATGCGCTTTCGCGAGCTCCGGCATCTCTTCCAGCAGATCGTGATCGCAGGTCTCCCCGTCACCGCGGCGTGCGTCGGCAGCGCGCCGGGAGACGACGAGCATCAGGTCGAGTCGCCCGCGTGCGGGATCACGAACTACGCGGCCGACACCGTGATCGACGTACCCATGTCTGCCCCGATGGAGCTGCGGATCGCGAGCTGCCGCGTCGATGCCGACGCCTGCAAGGCCGTGTGCTCGGAGGTGCTGCGCGAGTGGAAGATCGTCACCGGGCCGGATAGCTGTGACGTCACGTTCCCGGGGCGCGTCGAGGTCTCGATGACGTGGTCGCTCGGCGAGTCGTGCGGCGTGGGCCGCAAGCCCGCAGGTCTCGTCCCGGCGCGCTGCCTCGATGCACCGAACGAGATCGGCCGCTACCTCGCCGACGCCGCGTGGCTCGAGGCCGTCTCGGTCTACGCCTTCGTGCAGCTCGCGCGCGAGCTCGAGCATCACGGCGCACCGCGGATGCTCGTACGCCTCGCGCAGGCCGCAGCGCGCGACGAGATCCGCCATGCCGCGGTCGTCGGTCAGCTCGCCGCTCGCTACGGCGCTAGCCCGCCGGTCGCCGAGGTCGCGCTTCCCGCACTGCGTTCGCTCGACGAGATCGCTGTCGAGAATGCCGTCGAGGGTTGCGTGCGCGAGACGTGGGGCGCGGTCGTCGCGTTGTGGCAGGCGAATACCGCGAGCGATCCGATGATCCGCGACGCGTTCCGGTTGATCGCGCGCGACGAAGCTCGCCACGCCGCGCTCGCATGGGCCGTCGATGCGTGGGTCGCGACGCAGCTCGACGCCGACACGTACGCGCGCGTCGCTGCCGCGCGAGCCGCGGCCGCACGAGAGCTCGCTACCACCCCGATGCAGCCGAGCGGCGTGCTCGGCCTGCCGGGAGCCGAGGCCGCCCAGGGCCTGCTCGCACGTACCCAGGCCGCCGTGTGGGCAGGAGGTGTCGCGTGAACAAAGCCTTCTCGCTCCTCCTCCTCGCGAGCTGCACGTCGATCCTCGAGACGACCGAGCTGCCGTCGCCCGAACCGCCGCCGCCGTGGGGCGTCCCGATCACTGGCGCGACGATGCTCGTCACGCGCGACGGCACACGCGCCGTCGTCGCCGATCCGGATCGCGATCGGCTTGTCAGCGTCGACCTCGAAGACGAGAAGAGCGGTGAGGTCCGCGCGCTCGGCGCCGGCGACGAACCGGGTCGCCTGATCGAGGATGGCGCCGGGCGGATCCACGTCGCGCTCCGTCGCGGTGGAGCGCTCGTCACCCTCGCTGACTCCTCATCGCTGTCGATCATCGAGCGTCGCGACGTCTGTCCCGAACCCCGTGGGCTCGCATGGGACTCCGTGACCGACCTCGTCCACGTCGCCTGCAGTGGCGGCGAGCTGGTCAGCCTCCCCGCCGCGGGTGGTGAGGCGGTACGCACGCTGCACCTCGATCGCGATCTGCGTGATGTGATCGTCTCGGGCGATCGCCTGATCGTGACGCGGTTTCGCTCTGCAGAGATCCTGACCCTCGATGCCGCGGGCACCGTGATCGATCGCGTCCGTCCGCTCACGGTCAAGCGCATCGATCCGCTCGGCGAGTTGGGCCAGGCGATCCCGACGATCGATGCAATCCCGGCAGTCGCGTGGCGCACGATCGCGCTGCCCGACGGCCGACTCGTCGTCTCGCACCAGCGCCAGGCTCAGGGTGCGATCCGGATCACCCCCGGCGGCTATCGCTCCGGGTGCAGCGACGGTCCCGTCGAGTCGGCGATCACGATCATCCGTCCCGGCGAGGCACCGACCGCTGCGGTCCCGCGCGCGCACGGCGCACTCCCCGTCGACGTCGCAGGCGACGACCTCGGCAACCTCGCGTTCGTGCTCGCGGGCAGAAACATCGTCCAGGTCGTACCCGCCATCGCCGTCGGTGGCCGCGATGACGACAAGTGCGGCGAGAACATGATGGAGACGGGCCCGATCCATGGCCGGCAGGTCGATGATCGCCTCGGTGCGCCGACCTCCGTCGGGTTCCGCCCCAACGGCGATCTCGTGATCTTCTATCCCGAGCTCCCCGCCGTCGCGATCCATAGCCGCGCGAAGCTCCTCCCGGGTGGCATCACCACCGATCCTCCACGCGCGACGATCACGCTGCCCGGTCCGTTCGGCTACGACTCCGGCCGCGGCTTGTTCCACGGCCAGACCGCCGCTGGACTCGCGTGCGCCTCGTGTCACCCGGAAGCTCGCGAGGACGGTCTCGTGTGGAACTTCGCCGAGCTCGGACCGCGCCGCACGCAGAGCCTCGCCGGTCACATCCTTCGGCGCGCTCCATACCACTGGGGCGGCGACATGGCAGACCTCGACATGCTGATGAGCGACGTGTTCGCGATGCGCATGTCGGGTGGCTCACCGACACGCAGCCAGCGCATCTCGCTCGGCCCGTGGCTCGACCGGATTCCCGCGCCGACGCCGTCGATTCGCGACTCCGCCGCGGTCGAGCGTGGTCGCGCGCTGTTTGACTCGGTCGAGACCGCGTGCGCGAGCTGCCACGACGGCGAGCTGCTCACGAACAACCAGCGGTTCGACATCGGCAAGGGCTCGATGACCAAGGTGCCGAGCCTCCTCGGTGTCGCCGCGCGGGCGCCGTTCATGCACGACGGCTGCGCCGCGACTCTCGACGATCGCTTCGGCACCTGTGGCGGTGGTGATGCCCATGGCAAGACGTCACAGCTCTCGGCAGCGCAGCGCGCAGATCTCGTGGCGTTCCTCGAGTCTCTGTAGCTACAGCAGATCGACCCAGACGTCGGTACCGACCAGCGTCACCCGGTAGCGCCGCAGCGCGAGGCCCGGCATGTGCTCGCACCGGCCCGTCTCGAGATCGAAGCGATAGCCGTGCACGCGACACCGGACCTGACCTTCCTCGAGGACGCCGTAATCGACGAACGACACATCGTCGTGCGGACACACGCCGGGGAACGCGACGATCGCTCCATCGATCAACGTCGCCATCACGGGCCAGGTCACTCCGGTGACCTGGAAGCCGCGGAGCTCACCCACGACGACATCACCGACCTCGCAAACGCGGACGCGCAGCGCCATCGCGTCAGGTCGCGAGGGCGATCGCCAGGTTCGCGACCGTCGCGAGCACGATCATCGCGCCGATGATCACCCACCGTCGGACATTGATGCCGTCGCTGCCGCCGAGCAGCTTCGGTGGAGACAGCGAGACCGAGACCTCGCCCATCGGCGGTGGCTTCGTGCCCTGTGGCTTGGCGATCGGCGCCAGCACGGGAATGCCGGCCACCGGCGTGTTGAGGCGATAGGCGTTGCGCGGCTCGAGTGCGGCCCGCAGCCCGGAGCGCAGCTCCTCGATCGTCTGGATCCGCTTCGCGGGATCGCGAGAGATCGCCCGCTCGACCAGCTCGACGAACGGGCGCGGCGCATCCGCACGCAACATCCCGATCGGATACGCGTCGCCGTGGTTGATCAGATTGAGCGTCTCCTCGATACCGTCCGCCTTGAATGCGGTGCGCTGGGTCGCCATCTCGTAGAGGATCGCTCCCATCGCCCACACATCGGTCGACGGCCCGACGAGATCGTTCTGTCCCGATGCCTGCTCGGGCGACATGTACGACGGCGTGCCGAGCATGTTGTGGACGCCGCTGAGCCGGCCGACTCCACGCAGCTTGGACACGCCGAAGTCGAGCAACTTGACGCTCTCGTCGCCGGAGTCATCGATCGCGATGAAGATGTTCTCGGGTTTGAGATCGCGGTGCGTGATGCCGTTGCGGTGCGCGAGCGCGATCGCCGACATCGTCTGGTCACCGATCCGCGCGATCGCGTCCCACGCGAGATGACCGCGGAGCAGGCGGACCTGGAGCGAGTTTCCGTGGAGGAACTCGAGCACCATCGCCGGCGTGCCGTTCGCGAGCTCGACCCAGTCGCTGATGTCGATGACGTTCGGGTGGCGTAGCGCACCGATCAGCTCGGCCTCGCGCTGGAACCGCTCCACCGCCTCTTCGTTGTAGGCGAGTGACGGAAGGAGGCCCTTGATCGCGAACTGGCGGAGCAGCTTGATGTGCTGCGCCTCGTAGATCACGGACATGCCGCCTTCGGCGATCTTCCGGATGATGCGATAGCGGTCCGAGACGACCGTATCGACCATGGGATCCTCCTCGTCCACCGTGATGATCCTACCTCATGCGGTCAGCGGATCTCGGTCGCCACGGCGATGAGTTGCTCGCGAAACCACCGCTGCGGCGCGTCGCGGTGGCTCCGTTCGTGCCATGCGACCGCGATCTGGAACTTCGGAATGGCGAGCGGCGGGGGCATGCACACGAGCCCGAGCGTCTCCGCGAACATTGCGGCCACCCGGCTGGCGAGGGTCGCGACCAAATCACTGCCGGCGATGACGTACGGCACGACGAGGAAGTGGGGGATCGCTGCGGCGATTCGACGACTCCGGCCGGCGGCAGCGAGCACGTCGTCGACGATGCTCCCGGGCGTACCTCGCGGTGCGACCAGGAGGTGAGCTGCCGCACAGTAGCGCGCGAGCGTCATTCGCGAGTCCGCCAGCGGGTGACCCGCACGCACGATGCAGGTGAACGCTTCGTCGAACAGCACCTTCTCGTAGCTCCCGGCCGGGCGAGCCGCCCCACGAGGCGGACCGATCACGGCGTCGAGCCCACCGGAGCCCAGCGCCTCGTCGCCGTGATCCGTGAACGGATGGACCCAGACGTCGATCCCCGGCGCGGTCCGCCCCAGTCTCTCGAGCAACCGCGGCAACAGCACGAGCTCGACATAGTCGCTCGCGCCGATCCGGAACGTGCGCCGCGCAGTCGCCGGCTCGAACGCTGCATCGCCGCGGAGCACACCCGCGAGATCGACCAGCACACGATGCACCGCCGGCGCGAGCTGCTCCGCGCGGGGCGTCGGCATCATCGTGCCGCGCGGCCCGCGGACGAGCAGCGGATCGTCGAACAGCACGCGCAGGCGGCCGAGGGTATGGCTCGCGGCAGACTGCGAGATGCCGAGCCTGGTCGCCGCACGCGTCACGTGGCGCTCCGCGAGCAGAGCATCGAGGGCGAGGACCAGGTTGAGATCTACGGCCTTCAACTCATCATGAGCGTCGTGCATGATGAACATGAGTATCATCTATTTGGCAGATGACCTCTGCGGGCTCATCTTGAGGCCCATGAGCAATCACATCTACGCAGTCGCTGGAGTCTCTGGTCACACCGGTTCCGTCGTCGCCGAAACGCTCCTCGCGCAGGGCAAGGCGGTCCGGGTCATCGTTCGCGATGCCGCCAAGGGCGAGCCCTGGAAGGCGCGAGGCGCCGAGGTCGCGGTCGCCGCCGTCGAGGATGCCGCCGCGCTCACCCGCGCGCTGACCGGCGTCGCGGGCGCGTACCTGCTGCTCCCGCCGGACATGGTCTCGACCACGCCGCTCGAGGACAACGCGAAGCGCACGCAGGCACTCGCGACGGCGATCCGCGCGTCTCGCGTTCCCCACGTCGTGCTCCTGTCGTCGATCGGGGCGCAGCACGCGACCGGCACCGGACCGATCCGCGCCCTGCACGTCGCCGAGCAGGAGATCGCGAAGACGGGCACCGCGCTGACCGCGCTCCGCCCCGCCTACTTCCAGGAGAACTGGGGCAGCTCGCTCGGCATGCTGGCGCAGGGCGTGCTCCCCGCGTTCGTGCCGGTCGACCTCGCGTTCCCGCAGGTCGCAACCAGAGACATCGGTCGCACCGCGGCGGCCGCACTCGTCGAAGGCATTCCCGCGGCGGGCAAGACGCAGATCATCGAGCTCTCCGGTCCGCGCGACTACTCCGCGGCCGACGTGGCCGCCGCGCTGACGTTGATCACGGGCAGCACGGTCGCCGCGCAGAGTGGCCCCCTCGAGGCCGTCGTCCCGACGTTCACGAGCTTCGGGATCTCCGCACCGATGGCCGAGCTGTACCGCGAGATGTACGAGGGCATCATCAACGGGAGGGTCGCGCACGAGGGCGGCACTGCACGTGCTCTGCGCGGCAGCGTGGGGATCGACGTCACGCTTCGCGCTATGCTGCCGGCGTGATCCGCGCCGTCCTGTTCGACCTCGATGGCACGCTGGTCGATTCGCTCGCTGACATCGCGAGCGCACTGTCGCTGGCTCTCGCCGATCACGGCCTCGAGCGGCCGGCGATCGAGACGGTGCGCACCTGGATCGGTGGCGGAGCACGCAACCTCGTCGCCCACGCGATCGACGCCGCGCGTCTCCAGCCCGACATGACCGATCGCGTGCTCGCGCGGTTCCGGATCCACTACGCGGCCGCGCCGATCGTCGAGACCCGGCTCTACGCGGGCCTCGCGCCGATCCTCGACGAGCTCACGGTGGCGGATCTCCGCCTCGCGGTGCTGACCAACAAGCCGCACGATCTCGCGGTCCGGATCTGCGGCCCGCTCCTCGCGCCGTGGCCGTTCGGTGCGATCCTCGGTCAGCGCCCCGGGATCGCACTCAAGCCGGATCCGGGTGCGGCGCTCGAGATCGCGACCGACCTCGGCATTCCGCCCGAGCACTGCGCGTTCGTCGGCGACTCCGCGGTAGACCTCGAGACCGCGAAGGCTGCGGGCATGCGCGGCGTAGGGGTCACCTGGGGCTTCCGTCCGCGCAGTGAGCTACTGGCGCACGATCCGTGGCTCCTCGTCGACGAGCCGCAAGGTTTGCGCGCTTTACTCCGCTGAGTGGTTACGATCGCGAAGGCGCCCGAGCTGGGACTCCAGCATGCGCGACATCTTCTCGACCGCAGCCTCGACCGCGACATCGAGGTCCGAGGCGTGGTGCTTGACCGCGACCGGAGGCCGGCCCTCGACGCGAACCTCGACGGTGCACCGGATATCGTCTCCACCCGTCTTGGGCCCATTCTCGTCGGCGAGGTGGACTTCGACCGTCTTGACCACGTCGCGGAACCTTTCGAGACCATCTTCGACAGCCGCGGTCACGCTCGCGAGCAGCTTCTCGCCGCCCTGGATGTTGTCATCGTGCCGAACTTGAACCTGCATCCATCCAGAACCATGCGAACCGCGTACCACTCGTGACTCAGGCGTTGACAAGGCCCGGACCCGCCAGCATCCTCCGCGCCTATGCTGTCGACGCTGACCCGCTCGCTCTGCCTCCTGCTTCCTCTCGCCGTCGCGTCCTGTGACAAGGGCCCGTCGAAGGACGGCGCCCAGCAGCCCGCCGTGGCGAGTGCGCCGCCCTCCACCGGTGCGGTGGTCGCCCCCACCACCGCGGTCGAGGGCACCAAGTTCGGAGCCGGCGTCACGCTGACCGACACGGTCGCCGTCGACGCGATCCTCGCCAACCCCGACGCCTACAAGGGCAAGACGGTTCGCGTCGAGGGCATGGTCACCGATGTCTGCCCGAAGCGCGGCTGCTGGTTCGAGCTCGCGGGCAGTCAGCCCGGCCAGAAGCTCAAGTTCAAGGTCACCGACGGCGAGATGGTGTTCCCGATGGACGCGAAGGGAAAGATCGCGGTCGCGCAGGGCGAGGTCTCGGTTCGAGTTCTCACACTCGAGGAGACCAAGCAGCACGCGGAGTACGAGGCCAAGGAGTACGGCAAGGCGTACGATCCAGCGAGCATCACGGCGCCGAAGAGCATCGTCCGCATCGACGGCACCGGCGCCGTCTTCCGCGACAAGATCTAGTCCGTGCGCTGGCGGCACCTGTTCCGGGTGGTGCACCGCGACATCGGGTACGTGGCGGTCGCGTTGACGCTCGCCTACGGTCTCTCGGGGATCGCGGTCAATCACATCGATGACTGGAACCCGAACTACTCCTTCGCGGAGAGGAGCGTCGACATCGGTCCGCTCCCCGCCGGCACGCTGATCGAGAAGGAAGCGTACGTCGTCGCGCAGCTCCGGCTCGATCGCGCGCAGGTTCGAGGTCACTTCCAGGAGACCGCCACCGAGCTCCGCGTGTTCCTCGTCGAGGGCCAGGAAGCGCGCGTCGACATGACGACGGGCCGCGGCACGCTCAAGACGATCACGAAGCGCGCCGTGTTCTTCGAGGTCAACGCACTCCACCTCAACAACCTCAAGGGCATCTGGACCTATGTCGCCGACCTCTTCGCGATCGCGCTGATGATCCTCGCGCTCACGGGCATGACGATGATGAAGGGCGACCGCGGCCTCGCCGGGCGCGGCAAGTGGTTCGTCGGCGCAGGCCTGCTGATCCCGATCGCGTTCCTGATCTACATGTACAGCGCCTAGTCGAACGACGTCGTCGACTCGACGAGCTCGGCCGACGCTCGATCACCATCCTCCTCGACGACGAAGCGCAGCGGCGTGCGATCCGCATTGCGCGCGAGCCAGATCGAGACATCGATGTTGGACGTGCGATCGAGCGACCGCACGACCGCATCGATGCGCAGCGCCCTCTTGCCGAGCGCCTCGTCCTTCACCGGCGGGAACACATCGAGGCGATACAGCTCACCGCCGTGGAGCAACCACAGATACCCCTGCGCCGACGGCGTCTGCGACCAGGTCCTGACGACCGCGAGCGCACTCGTCAGCGTGTGCAGCGGTTGACCATCGGGCGTGGGCTTCGGCGTGTGCCCGCGGAGCGTGAACGACGCGGCGCCGAGCTCGGCATCGACGCTCTCCGTGCGACTGCCGCGCGTGAGGACCTCGCGGGTCGAGCGGGCACGGCCGTGATCGATCGTCGTCGTCATGTCGTATCGGACGGTGGTGATCGCGCTCGCCAGCGTCCCGGTGCGAAACGAGGCCCGGACGTCACTCGCGCCGGTGACGAGCTCCGCGTGGCCGACCTGCATGCCCTGCCA
This sequence comes from Myxococcales bacterium, assembly GCA_031421915.1. Taxonomy (GTDB): domain Bacteria; phylum Myxococcota_A; class Polyangia; order Haliangiales; family Haliangiaceae; genus JABFXX01. The sequence goes on from JANOPP010000298.1 coordinate 43,348, forward strand.
GTAGACATCCCACGCCATCTCCTCGCCGCGGGTCAGCTGCGGGGCGGTCAGGGCAAGGAGCGTGGGAGGGGCGTCGACGAGGGGCGCCTGGGTCGCGAGCCTGGGGCCGCAGGCAGCAAGGCAGACGAGGAGGAGTGCGCGGCGCATGCGATCAAACTACGCGCGGCGACGGCGTTCGCGGCACCGGCGCCGGAGTCTGCCAGTTCTGGCCGCGATCCACCGTTCTTCACGTCGACCGCCGGCAACCGGATCGTGAATCGCGTCCCCGTGCCGAGGCTGCTGGAACAGCTGATCTCACCGCCGGCGCGCTCGACGAGGATCTTCGCAGTCGCGAGCCCCAGGCCCGTTCCACGCCCGATCGGCTTGGTCGTGAAGAAGGGCTGGAACAGCCGGGCGTGGGTCTCGACATCCATGCCCGATCCGTCATCAACGACCTCGATCGTCACCGAGCCACCGGCGCGCCGGACGTACACGGAGATCGTACCCGCGTCGTTGATCGCATCGCGCGCGTTGAGCACGAGGTTGGTGAGGATCCGCGTCACGTCGGAGGCGCTGAGCGGGACGTGCGCATCGCCCTCGACCTTCATGATGAGCGCGATCCGCCGCGGGATCGTGTGGCGCACCATCTGGGGAATCGCGCTCGCGGCCAGTCCCGCGTCGGACCGCGCATCGCCGACGTGGGCCTCCGGCGCGAACAGGGTCAGCGACCTCATCGTGCTCCGCGCAGCACTCGACGCCGCGATCACATCCGCGAGACACGCGCGAGCCTCGTCGTCGAGCTCGCTCATCAGAAGCTCCGCGCGGCTCGAGATGGTCGCGAGCGCTGCGCCAATATTGGAGCCGACGTCTGCGGCAAGCTCCACGATCAGATCGGAGCGCTGCGCCCTCGCGATCTCCCGCTCCACGCTGTCGTTGCTCTGGCGCGCCTCGCGCTCGTCGTGCAACGCACGTGCGAGCTCCGCACGCGCGATTCGTAGATGACGCATCGAGTAGTCGACGATCATCCCGATGCCGATCATCGACGCCACCGCGACCGGGATGAGGCGCGTCCAGGCCAGCAGATCACCGGTCTCGAACGAGGGAGAGCCTGCGATCACGCCGTACTCGAAGAGCGCACCGACGATCACCGGAGTGCACGACATCCCCAGCACGACGATCCACCGCAGCAGCGGTGACATGAACATGAACGCGAGCGCGATCGCGAGGATGTACATCGTGCCCATGCCGAGCAGGGGACCGAACGAGACCAGCGCGAAGCCGTTTGCCGTCCACAGGATCGCCACGTAAGCGTACGGAGTCCACCGCGCGCGCGTACGCAGTCCGAACAAGCCACACAGGGCGATCACCAGTGTCCCGATCGCCGACGCCACGGCAGCAGGCTTGCCCGTCGTGATCGCCGAGAACTGAACCACCGTCGCGAGGAGTCCGCCGACGACCGCGACGCGGTCGGTGACCCGCCGGACCTGCTCGCGCAGGGCAGGCCCGATGCTGCGAACGATCGGTGATGTAGCGCTCACGCTGCCGCCTTCGGAATCGTGTTCTCGAGCTCGGCCATCGTGAACGGCTTGGTCAGGAACTGGATACGCGCGTCACGGAGTTGATCGCGAAAGTCGTCGTCCGCGCCGAAGCCCGAACACACGACGATCGGCCGCTCCGGAGCGCCCGCAAACGACGCGATGGCGAGCTCCTCGCCACGTCCATCGCCGAGCTGGAGGTCGGTGACGAGAAGATCCGGCCCCTGTGCGAGCAGCGGCCACGCCTCGGCGAGCGAGCTCGCCGACGCGACCGTGTAGCCTCGGCGCGCGACGAGCTTGGCGAGCCTGCCGAGGATCAGCGGCTCGTCATCGACGACGAGAGCCGTGCGTGCCCGGTTGACCGCGGGCACCTCGATCGGTTTGTCGGCTTCTGCGAACGGTAGGCAGACCTGGACGAACAGGTCTGCGTCATTTTCTGTGATCGTCATCGTTCCGCCAGCCTGCTCGACGACGTCCTTGGCCGCGGACATTCCGAGGCGAGCACTGACAGCCTTGGGGCGGTGGCTGAGGCTGCTAGCCGGTGACTCACTCAGCGCGACGCCGCGCAGATCGATCTCGATCATCGAGCCGTTGCGCCTCCCCCGCAGCGCGAGATGCGTGACGCCGGCCCGATGCGCGCGGAGGATCACGCGGAACAGGACCTGCTCGAGTCGTTCCGGCGCGAGCATCACGCGCAGGGGAGGAAGATCGACATCGATCGCGATCTTGCGGCCGATGCGATCGAGCCGCTGCCGGCAGGCAACCACGGTCGTCTCGACCTGCGCACTGGTCGTCGTCGGAGGGAACTGTCGGCCGATCCACAGCAGATCGCGCACGAGCTCCGCAGCCTGGCGCGACGCCGCTTCGAGCTCGGCCAGGTTCCGCCGCTGATCGCGATCGGTGACCTTGTCGCCGAGCAGATCCGACGCGGCCAGAATCGCCGTGAGCGCGTTGTTGATGTCGTGCGCAACGCCGCCCGCAAGTCGTCCGACAAGCTCGACGTGCTCTGCCTCGTCGAGCTCCTGGCGCGAGCTGTCGAGCTGCTCGCGGGTCTCGGTCTCCTTCTGATAGGCGTCGACCGCGCGCTCGTACGAAAGCTCTAGTGATCGAATCAGGCTGTCGAGGGCCTGCGTCGCGACCCAGGCGATCAAGCCGACGACGAGGCCGATCCGGATCCACACGGTGAGCCCTTCGAACCGCAGGATTGGCGTCGTCGGACCGCTGAACAGAATCACCGCGCCGAGCACGAGGATCGCAATCCCGGTCACGACGACGGACCACAGGCCCACCCGCGACGACATCGCGCCCGCGAGGAGCACCGCGAGACCGAACGCCGCACCTACACCCGCCGTCGGTCCCTGGGTCCACAGCGACATGCCAGCGATGCCGATGAGGAAGAACGGATAGAGAAACCGGCGCCATGGAGCGCGCCCGAGCATTCCCAGGAGCGCGATGCTCCACAGCGCAACGGCCAGCACGGCGAGCAATCTCAGCGAGCTAGCCGTCCCGGTGGGGAAGCTGATCCACACACTGGCCAGGACGAGCGGAACGGCGACGAGCACGGTCCGGTCGACGACACGGAGCGCGGACGCCGCGGTGGCTACGGGGGCCCTGGTGCTCATACGCGAGCCATTTTCCGTTTGTATCGGCCAGCCCGTCACTCGATGAAGGCCACGTGCCCTGCGAATCCCTCATACTTGTCCCATCCGGCGTGCATCGCCTACGCTGTTTGGATGGCCGACGACCAGGAGGGGACGGTGAAGCCCGCGACCGCGGTCGACGAGGCCTCCTCCAACGACTACGCCGATGGCGGCGGCGAGGCGGAGGACGGCGACTACGACGACGAGGATGAGGACGACGGCGCCGACTTCGATGCGGACGACGAGTCTGACGTCGATGCCGATTCGGATTCCGCCGAGACCACGGCGCCGGATGCGATCGCGGAGCTACCCCTCCGTCCGCCCGCGCGAAAGAGCGGGACGCTACTCATCGTCAGCGTGTTTGTCGCGATCGTCGGCGTGTTCGCGTACTTCAAGCTGCGCACGCCAGAGGAGGTCGTACCGCCCGCGGTGTGGGCTCGCTACAACGACGTCGCGAACACGTTCTCGCTCGAGCTGCCCGCGCAGCCGATCCAGTCATCCGATCCGCAGGCGACCTTGATGGTCAAGCTAGGTAGTCGCGACTACGCGGTGACCTGGGCCCCGATCGCTCACCTCGATCAGTGGAAGGCGATCGAGACCGCGGTCGTCCAGAAGGGAACGATCACGCGACAGCTCTCGATCCCGGACAGTGACGCTGCGTTCGTGTTCAAGACGCCGCAAGGCCTGTTTGCCGCCCTCCGCGCGGTCCGCCGCGACAATGTCGGCTACCTCATCATCTCGGGCGCCTACATCGATGATCCCGACCTCGAGCGGCCGCTGCGGACGTTCCGGTTCGAGCCGGCCCCGCCCTGATCGCGGGGTTACGCGAACGTGACCGTCGCATAGGCCGCGGCGCCACCTGGTGCGTCGGTACACCCCATGGTTCTGCACCGCTCGACCGCCCTGCTCGCCGCGCTCACCGTCGCGCTGTCGCCACTCGCCTCAGCGCAGCCCACGCAGATCGCCCAGACCAAGCCCGTCGTCGCGAAGCCCGACCGCTCGTACGAGAAGATGGTCCAGAAGGTCGCCGGCATGATCGAGAACGAACGCGCGTACACGCTCGCGGCCGCACACAAGCTCCAGCTCCTCAACGTTCTCTGGGAGGACACCGGTCGCTGGGAGGGTAGCTCGGTCGGTCCGAACATCAGCGACGTCACGATCGAGGTCGAGGGCTATCGCAACGGCAAGAAGCACCGCACGTACCTGATGCCGGTGATGCGCCACGACAACTTCACCGACAAGACGGCCGACGTGAAGATGGACAAGATCCTGATCCCGGTCGGCAACCAGCGCGAGAACGGTCAGCTCGATCTCGTCACGCTGACCGATCTGCTCGGCAACATCGAGCAGTACCTCTCGGTCCACGACAAGGGGAAGATCAAGGGCTCGAGCCTGCTCGCGAAGAAGCGTGACTCGCACGTGCTCGTCAGTGCGCAGCACGCGTTCCTGCCGGTCCCCAAGGAAGGCAAGGCGACGTTCTGGCCGGTGATCTTCAACTACCAGTCGACGAAGAAGAACCCCGCCGTGCTCACGATCCTCGTCACGCGACAGGGCACGAGCATCACGATCATCGACAACAACCGCGACACCGTCACCGGCGGTGACTCGTGGGGCCAGCGCCTGTACTTCAACTCGGGCGGCAAGAAGGCGCCGCTGATCGCCGAGCGCCTGACCGACGTCAAGAACGCGGGGGTAACGGCGAACGGCGAGAGTGCCGCGAGCCTCGGCGAGGACTCGAATGTCCTGATGCTGATCCAGGTCCCGCTCAAGTTTCGCGAGCCACCGCGCCGCGCGATGATGAACGCGCCGATGGCCGAGGACTCGATGGCCGCGCCCATGAAGAGCGGTGGCGGTGGCGGTGACTACGACAAGCCGACCGAATCTCGTCGCCGCGACACGTCTGACGTCGACGTCGCCGTGCTCGGCCACGGCCAGACCGACGGCCCATTCACGGAGCTCGACGGGCTGACGATCCAGCGCGACACGCGGTTCCCCGTCCGCGTGACCCTGCAGTTCTACCAGGCGACCTCCAACGGCGTCGTGTCGCGCGAGAACGTCAAGGCGATGGCGACGCAGATCAAGAAGGTCTATGCGAAGGGCGACTTCGTTGGCTCGCTCGTCGTCCCGACCGAGCTCGATCGCAAGCGGCCGACCGCGTGGGCCGGCGCCGCGAAGGGCGTCTACGCGACGTGGCGTGACTTCCCCGGCCTGGTCGAGCGGTTCACACTCGGCCTCATGATCCGCCCGCGCCTCGGCGTGATCTGAGACCTAACCGCAGATCGTCTCGACGAGGATCGCACAGACCTGATACGGGTCCATGTTCGCCGCAGGGCGACGATCCTCGAAGTAGCCCATGCCCGAGTTGGCCGTCGCCATCGGGATGCGAATCGACGCACCGCGATCGCTCACGCCGTAGCGGAACTGATGGATCGAGCACGTCTCGTGCTTGCCCGTCAGGCGCTCCTCGTTGAACGCGCCGTAAACGGCGATGTGCTGCTCGTGGCGACCGCGAAGCTTTTCGCACATCGCCTCGATCGCCTTGATGCCACCGGCCGCGCGCGTCACCTTGGTGCTGATGTTCGTGTGTGCACCGGCGCCGTTCCAGTCACCCTTGATCGGCTTGGGGTGGAGCGTCGCGCTGACGCCGTACTCCTCACCGATCCTGTAGAGCAGCCAGCGGGCGAGCCACAGCTGATCCGCCATGTCGACGGGGCCGAGCGTTCCGATCTGGAACTCCCACTGTGCGGGCATCACTTCGGCGTTGGTGCCGACGATCGCGAGGCCGGCCTTGATGCATGCCTCGGCGTGCGCCTCGACGACATCGCGACCGAACACCTCGTCGCTACCGACGCCGCAATAGTAACCACCCTGCGGAGCGGGGAAGCCACGGTCCGGCCAGCCGAGCGGCTTGTTGCCGTCGAAGAACGTGTACTCCTGCTCGATCCCGAACCACACGTCGTGATCGGCGTGCTTCTCCTGCGCGGCACGCGTGCGCGCGCGCGTGTTCGTCGCGTGGATCGTGCCGTCTGCGTTGAGCACTTCGCACAGGACGAGGACGTCCTGCTCGTCGTGAAGCGGATCGGGGATGATCTTGACCGGCTTGAGCTGACAGTCACTGAAGTGACCCTCGGCCTGGCTGGTGCTCGAGCCATCGAAGCCCCAGTCGGGGAGCTCCTCGACCTTCTTGATCGGGCCGTCGACGATCTTCGTCTTGGACCTCAGCTTCGCAGTGGGTTTCTGTCCATCGATCCAGATGTATTCGGCGCGAATTTTCTTGCTCACGAATCGAACACTACAACAGCACCGTGCGAACGGTCGCGAGCGACGGAGAAAATAGAGAGAGCTGATCGGGATCGGCAAACACCGCAGCGAAGTCATCGGGAGTAAAAGCGCGTGCCAGTCGGACCGCGAATGTTTCGCGGAGATTTCGAACGTAATGCTCAACGTCGTAATCACGCGAATCCTCGTCGGCCGCGAGGTCCTCGCTCGCTACCCCACCGCCACCGTGCCGGGTCCGGTAGATGTGAATGCGCTCACCTACCACCCACGTGTCCCGACCACTCGCGAGCACCGCCTCGTACGACAGCTCGCGCCGAGCTCCACGAATCGCGAGGTATTCCGCGGGCGTCTTCGTCAACCGCACGCGCGATGACACGTCGAACGTCCGGAGCTCCCGACGCCGGAGCGCGCGGATCGTCGCGAGATACGCCTCATGAACGCCGACCACATCGCCCACCAGCAGTCGCTGGATCGCCCGGCGCAGGAATGCCTCACCAAATGGCTCCGCCCGGCTCGAGCGGAACGCGACCCCGCGCAGCGTCAGTGCTCCGTCGTACGCGAGCAGCGCGTAGTTCTTCGGCTCGTGCGAGAGCATCGCCGCGTAGCGACCCTCGAGCTCGAGCTGCACGAGCGGCGGCAAGAGTGCCGCGACCTGGTCGACGACGCGCTTCTCGTCGGCAGGCGTCCACGCGGCCGGCACCGAGAAGTACACGCCGTCCGTGTCCGCCTCGAGCAGCGTCACGCCGCGCGCCTTCAGCGCGTTGCACATCAGCTCCAGCATCTCGCGGCCACGCCGCGTGATCTCGTTTGCGGCATGCACGTCCGCGAACCGGGTCAGCCCACCCGCCGCGAGGTAGCCGTACGCCGAGTTAACGATCAGCTTCATCGCCGCCGACATCGCCTCGTGCGTGAACCGCTCCGGTGATCCAGCGGGCAATGTCTTTGCCGCCGCCTTCGCCGCGAGCCGCCGCTCGACGAGTCGATCGACGAGCGCGAGCATCGCCCCGAGATGATCGCGCACCGGACCGATCCGGAACGAGCGCATCAACGATGGATACAGGCTCGCGACGTCCGCCTTGACCACGCGGTGTGCGACGCCCGTCGCGAACAGGTGCAGCGCTGCACCACTGTGCGTCGTCCCATCGCCCGGCTCGTGCTCGGGCAGCGCCATCCCCGCACGCAGGTACACTCGCACCAGCAGCGGATCGATCACGCCCGTCGCCGCCCCCGCGTCCGACAGCCGCTCGTAACGCCGCGGCGCGATCTGCGCGAGTGCGTACGCCGCGCCACTCATCATCCGCGCGAGAGCCTCGACCTCCTCGACATCCGCGATCGCATACCGCCGCACTCGATCTGGATCCGTCTGATACACGGTGTGGATCTGGTCGCCCTTGATCAGCTCGCGCTCCGGTCCCGCGATCCCGAGCGCCTTCGCGACCGCCTTGAGACCGTGCCCCGGTAGCTCGCGCGTCGCGAAGTCATGCCGCAGCACCGCGTCGAGCGTGTCGATCAGCTCGCGACCGGGGATCACGAACCGTACCCGCCGCTCCGCATCCTTGCCGATCGCGACGCCGCGCCGCGCCGCACGCTGCCGCATCCCCGGCGGCCCGACGCGCCCGAGCGCGAGTGGAACACCGAGGATCTTCGCGCGCCGATCGAGGAACGGAAGATCGAACCCGTGCAGGTTGTGGTTCTCGATCACGTCGGGGTCCGCTGCCTGCACCGCCGCGACGAGCCGCGCGATCAGCTCTGCCTCGGCAGCGTCACCCTCCCCGGTCGCTTCGAGGGTCTGTGTCGCGCCGCTCGGATCGCGCACCGCGATCAGAAAGATCCGATCGCGCTGCGGATCGAGCCCCGTCGTCTCGAGATCGATCTGCATCCGGCGCAGCTCGCTGAACGCCAGATCCTTGAAGTACGTCCGCCCCGTCGCGACCAGGTACTGCTCCTCGGGTGGCAGCTGGATCCGCGGCAGGTCCCGCTGCCGGATGATCCCCGTCAGCACGTCGAGATGATCCGCGCGCACGACGTAGCGCAGCGCGCCGGGCCCCGCGAGCTCGCGTACCGACACGCGCGGCCCCTCCACTCCATCCGCTCGATCGAGGACGACCCACGGCCGGAACCGAACATCCTCGCGCACGAGCTCGCCGCCGACCCGCCGCCACACGTGCGCCATGCCGTTGGGCTCGGCCCACACCGAAACAATGCCCGGCGTCGGGTCCCAGCCCCACAGCGCGGCATCATCGATCACGGATCGACCGCGGGGACGGACCAGATGTCCCACTTGGTACCCATGCCGGTATCGCGCGACAGAAACAGCTCGCAGCCGTCGTCGCGCAGCGAGGGCTCGTGATCGCCATCGGGCGAGCTCGCCGCGGCGAGCAAGAAGGGGCCCGCGAACGGATCCGTCAGCGATGCGCGCGTCGCGTAGAAGATGTCGTTCTGACCGCCGGTGCCCGGAGCCGAGAACACGAGCACGAGGCCGTCCGCGGTCAGCGTCGCCCCGCTCATGCTCGAGAACGTCATGGCATACGGCGCCTCGACGAACGTCGTCCACAGATCGGTCGTCGTCGGCCGACTCGCGAGCCAGATCCGGTTCGGCATCGGGGGCTGCTGCTCGAGGTACGCGAGCCCGAGGCCGTCGGCGAACGGCCACGGATCGAGCCGCCCTCCAGTCGTGCCGAGCTCTGTCAGCTTGCGAACGATCGCGAGCGGTGCCGCGAGCGACGGGCGCGAGACCTCGTAGATCCAGGTGTCGCCACTCGCGTTCGACACGTAGTATCCGTGCAGACCGCCGCGCTCGAGCGCGAGTGCCGACTCTTCGCCCGCCGTGCTCAGATCCGCCCGGACCACCGGGGTCGCGAACGGAGCCGTCACGCTCGGCCGGCGCGCCTCGAGAAGATCACCGGACCCGAAGTCCCGCGAGACGTAGTTGATCGTCAGCGGATCTCCCTGCACGAGGAACGGGTCGTACTCGGTGTCGACCATCGACAGATCGGCGCGCCGCACCGCGCTCGCCGTGAACGGCGGTCCAGCGGACCAGTCGCACGAGACCAGCGGTGCGGCGTCGGGCGCGATGTCCAGTGGCGCGTCGATGTCCAGCGGAGCGTCCGGGCGAGGCTGGTCATCGAAGCTGATCCGTCCGCACGCTCCTCCGACCCACAGGATCGGAAGCAAAGCCGCGCGGTGCATTCCCCAGTCTACCGCTTCAGCGCCCGCGCGGTCGCCGCGAGCAAGGGCTCACTGCTCACCGGCTTGCCCGTCGCCTGCTGCATCCACAGATCCGGAAGGATGTTGCCGAGCCGGCACACGCGCTCGAACTCCGTCGCGAACGTCGCCTTGTCCTTGCCCGCGACGTGCTCCTCGATCTGGAACGCGATCAGGTGCCCGACAACATAGTTGAACAGGTACAGCGGTGACGCGATCGTGTGGCTGTAGATGCCGAGCAACGACGTGTCCTTCCCGCCGAGTGTTGGCGCGTAGTACTTGTTCCAGACGTCGCGCGCGATCGTCACCGTCGCCTCGCGCAGCTCTACGGCAGTCGCCTTCGGATGTGCGTACAGCCAGTGCCACACGTCGATCTCGACGAGCGCCGAGCCCGCGATCTCCCGCGTGTTCCAGAACGCATCCAGGATGCGCAGCCGATCCGCCTCGCCACCTGGCTTCGGCCGCCCGAGCAGCTCGAGGTCGCGCGCCTGGAACAGGAACGCGAGCGCCTCGGTGAAGGCCGTGTTCGGCACGCCCGCCAGCAGCGTGTAGTCGATGTCGTAGAGCGAGAACGTCTGCTCGACGTTGTGACCGAGCTCGTGGACGGCGATGTTGTAGCCCTTGTAGTCCATCCCACCGGACTCGACGCGCGTCCGCAGGTGCGCCTTGTCCCCGCGCCGCTCCGCGCCCATCGCATGTCCCGCACCTCGCGACGGATCGACCGCGATGTGATCCGAGAGGTACTTCGCGCGTGCCGCCGTGAACCCGAGGTCCTTCAGGATCCGCGGCATGTCCGCCGCGAACGCCGCCGCCGTCGGATACTTCTTGCGCGTGATCGCGTCGAGCTCGGTCTCCGCCGTTCCTCCAGCGCCAAACTCGTACCAGAGGTCGTGCGGCTCGAGCTTGCGCGCCAGCCGGCGCTCGATCTCCTTCGCTGCCTCCGCGGCCAGCGGCGACTCGAGGATCTCGACCAGCATCCCGCGCACTCGCTCCTCCGACAGCTCCGCACCCTCGAACGCACGATCCATCCGCGTCGGCGCGATCGGCGAGAATCTGTCGATCGCCTGCGCCGCGTGAAAGTGCGCGAGCACCTTCGCGTGCCGCAGATCTGGCTCGCGCTCCTCACTGGGCGTGGTCGCGCGATCCTTCGGTGCATCGGCCTCGACCTCGGCGCCGACCGTCACCTTGTTCGTGACGGGCTCCCAGTCGAGCCGCGGATTGTCGATCACCGCCTTCGGGATCGTCTGCGTCACGATCCGCTCCATCACCTTGGCGATCGTCCGCTGCTTCGCGAGCCCCTCCTTGTCCGCGTAGTTCGCCTTCAGCTCGTCGCGCAGGTTCCAGTGGCTGATCAGCCGCTTGCCCGACGGGAACCTGCGCTCGCCACCCTCGCCCAGCACGTGGTGCATCCACAGGTTGTAGCCAGCGATGTACTGATCTGCGGCGGCCTCCGCCGCGCTCGCCGCCCCCGCGAGCTCGCCGGGCACGCGGGTGTCGACGATCCCCGTCAATCGCACCTCGGCCCACGTGCGCCGGTTCCACTGCGGTCCATCCTTGATCTTCTGCGCGAGCGTCGACAGCGGGAAGTTGAGCAGGATCGCGAACGCGACCTTGGACGTGAACAGGTCATCGACCACATGCGAGCCGATGTCGTACGTCGCGAGGAGCTGATCGACCGGCATCATCGGCCCGTCCTCGACCTCGGTCCCCCACCGCACGGTCCGGCCGAGCTCGAGCACGTGACCGCGGATCTGCTCCACCGTCGCCTGGAGCTTCACGAACAGCGCCTCGCGCGCGGCCGGTGTAGCCACGTAGTGCTCGACGCAGAACGCCGCGAAGTCCCCATCTCCCGCACGCCACAGCGCGGCCGCCTGCTTCACACCCTTCTCGATCGTTGGCGACGCACCGTGCTTCGCGGTCACCTTCGCGATCGCATCGGCTACCGTCTCGGGTGAAACGGGTGCGAGTGCATCGATCTTCGGAGCGACCTCCGCGCCGGGCGGAGGCCTTGCGGTGTCGGTCGGTCCGCTACGCCCGGGGCACGCGGTGGCGAGGACAGCAGCAGCGACGAGGACCGAGGACAGACGGTTTGCGGTTCGCACCATGGAAGCGGCACAGCCTACGCCGGTCGGGCGCGTGATGGGTCTCCTGCTGCACATCGGTCGAACACACGCATAGACTTGGTACCGATGAAGCGAGTCCTCGCGGTGCTGGTCGGTGCAGCGTGCGGCAGCAAGGCGAATCCACCGGAACCGCTGTCGGGAGCCTCTGCCCGTTCGCGCTCTACGCTGGGCGGGTCGCGCGAGCACGACGACCGCATCCGCATGACGCATGGAGGACTCAGACGCGTCAGGACGAACTGGACCGAACGAGACCGAACGAGACCGAACGAGACCGAACGAGACCGAACGAGACCGAACGAGACCGAACGAGACCGAACGAGACCGAGCGAGACCGAACGAGACCGAACGAGACCGAACGAGACCGAACGAGACCGCTACGTCCAAT
>JANOPP010000299.1:0-5566 GCA_031421915.1 Myxococcales bacterium
GGCCACCGCTGGCGGGATCGCCGAACGATCAGCGAGGTGTTCGCCCGCGATGATGCACACGTAGTAGGAGCCGAAGACGACGAGGCTGATTCCGGCCTGTGCCCAGATGCCGACACGTGACGCACGGCTCGCGATCCCCGCGGCGAGCAACGCCAGCACCACGCACGCGGCGGCCAGCGCCAGCTTCTTCTGGATCTCGACCTCATAGCTCGCGAGCGTGGCGCCGTCCGTTGTCGATGCCAACGCGGCGCGCGGCGCGCTGACCAGTCTCGCCTCCGCCTGACGCAACTCGCGCAGGGTCATGCTGCGGTCGCTCGGTGCGACAACCCGGCCGTCATAGATCGCCTGCAACCGCAGGTTCGCACGCGGGACCAGCTCCGCGTTCAATGCGAGACAGCAGAGCGCGACGGCGGATGCCATGCCGAGCACGGGTGCGAGTCGGAGCGTACCATCATGGGGTGACGGGTCGTCACTGCGTGCCGAAGTTGGCCTGCGAGCGGCTGCCCAGAGCACCGCGATGAATACTGACATCGGGACCGTGAGGGCAGCCGTGTACGGGATCGAAAACAGTATGGCCTCGAACACCGTTCCACCGAGTGGGGCGGCCGCGCGCGTCACTGCTACCTTCGCCACGAACAGCGCCGTCAGCACGGCGCTCGTCACGATGAACGCGAACGCGGTGTGCCGGAGGATCGCGACGTTCGCCGTGGTCAGCGCCAGCAGCTCTTCGGACACGCGCTCGTAGACTCCGCGACGGGCGAGGTCCGCCAGCCCAGAAACACCCGCGACCCACACCGCGCGCGCACCATCAGGTTCGCTGCGTCGGAGCTCACGGTCAAACAGCTCCAGCATCGCGTCACCCTGCCGAGCCCGAAGCCCGTGTGGCAGCAGCGGCAGCAGCACACGATACGCGCGGTGCCACAACGCATGGGCGCTCTTCCCTTCCCCGTGGCGCCTCATGCGCAGGCCACCTGCGCCGACAGCCTGGCACGCGCCGTCCGGGCCATCGACTCCAGCCGGCCGCACTCGGCCTCGAGCGAAACACGTCCCGCAGCAGTGATCCGATAGAAGCGTTCCCGACCAGAGCCGCCGTCCGGCCGGTCCGACTCGGCAAGTTCCTCGATCCACGCCAGCCGGACCAGCTCCTCGAGCGATCCGTACAGCGTCGCGGGCCACAGGCGGACGGCGCCGCCACTCAGTCGGCGCGCGTCATCCTGGATCGCGGTGCCGTAGCGCGGGCCGGGGGCGAGCGCGAGCAGGATGTAGAACCAGTTGGGCTTCATGCTTCGGCTCTGGGAGGAGTGATACAATAGCATACTATCGTTGCATAGTATTCGTCAAGAGTATGACAGTCGTACCCTGAGACCTCGCCCCCGGAGAACGAAAAACCCCTCGCCTCGGAGGGGGCTTTCGTGGACGGGCGGCGCACTGCGAGAGTGGCGATTTCATGTGAGAATCACTGGCGATCTCACGCGAAAGCCGCGCCGGTCGCATCTCGACGGAGCACTCGCCGCGCCGCTATTCGCCCGCCAAACACGAAGGCCCTGCCGGATGGCAGGGCCTTCCGTCGGTTTGGATGCTCTGTCGTAACTGGCACAACCACCCGTTGTAATTCTTCGTCCGATCAGAATCCATCGGCGTCGCAATCCGCATTAAGCAGATGGTGAACATCTCTCACCGGGGCACACCCTGAACCCATTCACGGTCAGCGGGCCGCTCTCCGAATCCGCGTCCAAGAGGCGGCGGGTATTCGAGAGGCGACTCCTAAGGTCACACAGGGACTCGCCAATCATCCCGCGGATATGGGTCCGTCAATGCCAAACGCGAGCAAGCTCAACCCGCGTCCCGCCGTCGAGCTCATCGTTGGTTCGGATGAGGAGAGCGTTCAGCGTCGCTTCGAGGTACGTCCGAACAGCTCCATCATCGAATCTTCGTGGCGAAGCACCAATCGATACTTCCCTCCAACGCTTACATCCATGTCGGAGGCAAGCAGGTCCAGCCCATGCGACTTCGGGACCCACTACCGGCGGAAAAGTTCTGCCGTGGTCGACGCCTCGTACACAAGGTGCACAGGACCGTTCAAGGTCCCCGTGGAAACGAGTTAGAGCTCGGCCGTCTGTTCCACCGTCGTGTGGCACTTCGTTCTGTGCTCGAACTGCGAACTTGAGGCCTAGGCACGCATTCGCCGCGTTTCCGGGCGGCATCGCCGTCGATGCTACGGTTAACGAGATATCAGAAGTTGACGCGGTCCGCTGAAACCAAGCTCGACTGTGAAGTGACTTGGCATTTTCGTGACAATTTTTACGGTTGCGTTGCTGACACAAGCTACACTCAACTGGCAGACTGGCCGCCGCGCGATCAAGACTCAGACTGCGACGCAAGGCGATCAAGCTTGGTCGCGTAGAGTGTCAGTGCGTCCTTCCACATTCAGTGAACCGATGCCAAACTACTCGGAGCCAAGGGCTTTTTCGCGCGCGCCTGTTGAAGTTTGGCTTAAGCAAACGTACGCTTACAGGCCGTCGGGAATGCCTCAGTCAAGGATGGCGGCGTTCACGATGATGTTCGCACAGGAGAATCTTTGACAGTCCGGAAGTGTCAGAATCGCGTGCGGGATCTGGGGCTCGATTGGAACCAAAAACGGATCGGCGGCAACCGGAAAATCACCGAATCCAGTTCGGGCAGGAGACACGCACGATTCGTCAACTATACCTCAGTGTCATCTTCCACCCTTGCCAACCTCATATACTCGCTCATGTCGCGTTCGGAGAATGCAGGTCTATTGCCTTTGATTTCCGAACACTATGACATTCCATAAGAGTTTACCAGAGAGACCCTAGAAGCGACTTTCCTAGCGCTTCTGTAGGCCTTTAAGTTCGATGGTCCTCTGGTTGTATCCACTTCGACAAAGGACTGTTCCTTGTCATCTGTGAACACTGATGCTTCGTTGATGGATGTTGGAGAGGCACTCGCACGTCACCTCTTGGAGTCGCACCAGCAGGAATACCTCCGGCTCATCGATACGTGGCGAATGCTCGAAGGCAAAGCTCAGGCATTAGTCGCAATCGCAGGCATATTTCTTGGCGGGATGTTTGGATTCGCAAAAGAGATACGCGGTCAAGAGTGCATTCTCTGCAAGATTGCAATAATAGTGGTAATTATTCTGCTCTCAATTTCTGTGGAGCGCTCTGTGCGAGCGCTGCGTGTTCGCGTGATTGAGACAGCTCCGACTGCGGCGATGACGAAGAGAATGGTTGATATCCTGCTTGCCGTGAAAGACGCCACGGAGCGTTCAGCTCGCTTTGTTCCATTTTTGTTCGATCGTGCGAGAGGATGGGAGTCGACTCTGCGGGACCATGCAGACGCAAACGAGGAGAAGGCAGCCGCTCTTTCCCAGGCTCAGGGTTTTCTGTTTTATGCGATTGTTGTCGCAGCGCTCCTCGTTGCGTGGACGACGATTGAGCCAGCGACGCGCCCCGTTGCTTCGCCCGCAAAGACGCAGGTTTCATGACTTGTTTGAGCTGTGGTGCGACGGCTGCCGGAAACAGCAACTACTGCCTTCGGTGTGGACCGCCGCGGCAGGGTAAACCTTCGACGCGTTACCGAGACACATCGGCAGAGCCTGGCTCGAATCAAAGTAGTACGCAAGTCGATGGGCAGAGGTCTACAACCTGCTTCGCGTTGGGAACGCGAGTCTTCACACCTAGCGGTCTTCGCGCGATCGAAACTTTGGTGCGTGGCGACACCGTATGGTCAGTAAACGAACATTGCGTGCTCGAGCCTAAGGCAGTTCTTCATCTAGTTAAGCATCCGCCGGAACAAATTCTCTCAATCGAAGTTTCGGGTCCTTTCATCATTCGAACCACACCGAATCATTCGTTCTTCCGGGACGGCAGATGGGTTCGCGCTGGGCAATTACGGCCGGGAGACGCAATAGACGGGGTAACGGAGAATGGCAGATCGTTCTCCTATGTCATTCAGGCGGCGACAATGACAACGGAAACCTCGCCTGTCTTCAATTTGATTGTTGACGACAACTTTTCATTCGTTGCGGAGAGTGTGTTTGCACATTCGTTCACGCGCTTACGTGCGGTCCGGATGGCTCTTTGGCGATGGAGGATCGGCGCAAAAAAATTCGTCCGCTCTGAGCTGCTCCCGGTCCCTTTGACACGTACCTAAGCTTCACCTTGCTCCGTGAGCTTCCATGTCAAGCAGGCCAGCCGTTGGAAGTCAGATCGGGTGATTGACGTACTCCCCGTTTGTACACAGGTCGAAGCTAGAAGCTCAGCGTTCTGTCGCAGTCACATGAACCTGAGGGCGGTGTGCAAACTCGCTCGGCGTCAGGTCGCCGAGTGAGCTGTGAGGGCGGTGGTCATTCTAGTCGCGGCGCCACGCTTCGATGGTCGTCTTCGCGTGGTCGAGCGACAGGAACTGATGCACGTTCAGACATTCGTCGCGCAAGCGCCCGTTGAAGGATTCGATATGGCCGTTGTCGGTTGGCTTGCCTGGACGCGTGAAATCAAGCTCCACGCCGCGATAGAACGCCCACGCTTCGACCGCCTTCGAGGTGAACTCGGCGCCGTGATCGACCGTGATCGATTTCGGAAAGTCCTGCGGGCCGACGCGGGCCTCGAAGGCGCCGACGACGTGCTTGCCCGTCAACGAAATCCCGACCTCTAGTAACGGACTCTCACGACTCCACTGATCGACCACGGTCAGCACCCGAAAGGCGCGCCCATCGATCAGTTCGTGATGGACGAAATCCATGCTCCAGCGCTGCCCGCGGCCGGTCGGGATCGGGGCGGGACCGCGGTGGAGGGCCATGCGCTTTCGGCGCTTGACGCGCATCCGCACTTGGAGCCCTTCGAGGCAGTACAGGCGATGGACCCGTTTGTGGTTGACCCGCCACCCTTCGCGTCTCAGCAGGATGCCGATCCGCGTGGCCCCGTGGGGACCGGAGCGGCCTTAGCCCTGGACCCGTCCACCCGCGCTCTGGCTCGGCGGACGCCGTCCCCACCAGCCCATGAGGGACACCCCTGCGCCTCCTACCAGCTCGGCTTTGGGCCTATCCTGCGCCACCACAGAGGTATTGCGCGAACCTGCTGCGCGCCCGATCCCTACCGGCGCTCGGGACGGCTGTGATAAGCGCTTCCAAACGGGTCAGCGATACCGGCCGCATGGCCACTGTCGCGCGCGTCGACCCGGTCGACGGGTCGCGGATGACGAGCCGCTCCTCTGCGGCGTCAGGCGCATCAGATGGGTAGAGCATCGCCGCCGCACCCTGACCCTGCGCGGCGGCGTAAAGCGAGAGCTGGTACAGCATCTCACGCGGCAAGGCGGTCTCCCAGAGATCGCGGTACTTCGCATCGAGATACGCCACGAGACTCCCGTTCCGGAACAAGGCGAAGTCCGGGCGCGGTGTAGGCACAGAGCGGCGTCGTGGATTGAACGCCGGATCGCGCGCGATCACCCCCCGCAGACCCACTTCCTCTCGCGTTTCAAACCCCGAGCCCCATTCTGAGAGCACCCGCCCGAGAAGCCGTTGCCACAGCCGATTCATGTCGAGCGC
>JANOPP010000300.1:0-4496 GCA_031421915.1 Myxococcales bacterium
CGGCCCGCCGGGCGCCCCCACTGGCGGAACGACCGGCGGAACGACCGGCGGAACGACCGGCGGAACGCCCGGCGGAACGACCGGCGGAACGACCGGCGGAACGACCGGCGGAACGACAGGTGGAACCACCGGTAGCACCACGGGCGGCACCACCGGGGGAACCACGGGCGGCACCACCGGGGGGACCACGGGCGGTGGCGGCGACACGACCGGCGGTGGCGACACGGCCGGCGGTGGCGACACGACCGGCGGTGGCATCGTCGACGGCAACACGACGGTTGGTGGAGGCAACACGCTGCTCGGCGATCCGCGCGCGTCGGCAGAGATTCCGGCCGGCCCGCCCCTGCCCGAGGACACCCTCGCGGCCTACGATCGGCTCACGCTCGCTGCGGGTACCGCGGCGTTCTCGTACGACACGGTGCGGAAGCGCCCCGCGTTCGATGTCGACGCGACGGGCCGTTACGCGAAGCGTCTCGAGCGCGAGAAGATGGCGTGGGGATTCGACGCGGGCGCCCACGTCCTCACGGGCTTCATCAGCCCCGAGGGTGTGGCGCAAACGCGCAGTGCCCAGGTGATCGTCGACGGCACGGGCGAAGCACGGTTCTACTTCGGCAAACTCTACGGCATCGGCAAGGCGGCCGTGTCCGTCGACATGATCTACGCGTCGGTCACCGACGACACCGGCGACGTACTCGTCAAGGACACGCGCACGTACATGGATTTCCAGGTGGCGCTCGGCGGCGGGTACGGTCGCGTGATCGATGTCGGCGGCGCGATCCGCGTGCGCCGGCTCGCGCGCACGCTCGATGCGGCGAAGGCACTCGGCAAGCAGATCGACGCGGCGACCGCGAAGCGGCTCCAGCTCGCATGGTGGGCGCTGCGGGGCGAGCGCTCGAGCTATCGCGCGCTGGTCGCCACCGTCGCGATCCTGCGCGAGGCCGGCATCCTCCTCGGTGAACCCGATGCGGGCCTGACCTTCGAGGTCCTCAATGTGCTGCGCGACACCCAGCTGTACATGCGGCCGAGTGGCCTCGACGTCCAGATCGCCTTCGGTGAGGGCTACCTCGTGCGCCCCGATCCGATGAACGGCACGGATCCGACGCCGAACCAGAGCGGCCGCGTCGAGCAGCTCCTCGTGTCCGCTGGATACGGTCAGCAGATCCAGGACGACAAGGCCGAGATCTCGGGTACTGCCTACGCGCGGCTGCGGTTGTTCGCGCCCGACACGCAGCCTTCACCGTGGGCGCTCGGCGCGACCGGCCGGTTTCGCAAGTTCGCGTACGGCGAGCATGGCGATCCGATCGGCGCGTTCGACCTCACTGCGACCGTGATGCTGTCGGACGACAGCTCGCTGATGGGCCAGCCCGACTCCCAGCTGGCGGCCCGGATCGAGGGTCAGCTCGGATTCACCGCCTGGCTCAACCAGGCCTCCGGCGTCCGGCTCGCAGCCTCGATCGCGCAGGACGGCGGCGAGATCTTCTTCGGCGCCCAGCTGAGCGCGAGCTACGGGCTGCTCGAGGGAACGTTCGCCGGGTTCTGAGATTTCCGAGATTGGACTACTGGTCGGACCACTGTTGAGATAGAGTCAATACGTGGCCCGCCTCTCGGATCAACAGCACAGGACGCTCCTCGCCGTCGCCGAGACGGCGTTGCCCGCCGGCCGGCTCATCCCCGGCGCGAACGAGGCGACGGTCGACAAGGTCGAGGACTTCGTCGAGCACCTGCCCGGTCCACTCCAACGTGGGCTCGGCGGCCTCCTCCGCGGTCTCGATGCCGCGGCGTGGATCAGCGAGCGCAAGGGCTTCGCGCGCGTCAAGCCGGAGAAGCGGCTCGCGATCCTCGAGCGCTGGCGCACCGGCGACGTCGTGCGCCGCCTCATGCTGCGCGCACTGATCAGCCCGCTCAAGTTCGCGCACTTCGACAACCCGGCTCTCTACAAGCAACTCGGTTGCGTCTACGAGGTCGAGAAGGTGAAGGCCGAAGCGAAGCCGGCATACATGCGTGACCGCGTCCACGCGTCGACCGGTGGTGACCTCGCCGTCGAGTGCGATGTCGTCGTGATCGGGACGGGCGCCGGCGGTGCGGTCGTCGGCCGCGAGCTCGCCGAAGCAGGGCTGGCGGTCGTGTTCGTCGAGGAGGGTCGCTACTTCGAGCGCCAGGACTTTACGGGCCGCGCGTTCGCGATGCAGCAGAAGCTCTACCGCCGCGGCGGCTCGACATTCTCCGTCGGCAACGTCCCGATCCCGATCCCGCTCGGGCAGACCGTCGGTGGCACCACCACCGTCAACTCCGGCACCTGTTACCGCACGCCGAACCGCGTCCTCGCTCACTGGCGCGACGAGCTCGGACTCGACGAGCTCGGTCCGGATCGCCTCGACGGCTACTTCGACCGCGTCGAGGCCGTGATGGGCGTCGAGCACGCGAAGAAGTCCCTGCTCGGCGGCAACGGCCGGGTGATCGAGCGCGGCTGCAACGCGCTCGGCTTCACCCGCCACGGCCCGCTGCGCCGCAATGCGCCGGCGTGCGACGGCCAGGGCGTGTGCTGCTTCGGCTGCCCTACCGACGCCAAGCGCTCGACCAACGTCAGCTATATCCCGCTCGCGCTCAAGGCCGGTGCGGAGCTGTTCCCCGGCTGCAAGGTCACCCGGATCCTCGTCGAGGGTGGCCGCGCATGCGGCGTCGTCGCGCGGACCGAGGACGGCCACACGCTCACCGTTCGCGCGCGCGCGGTGGTCACCGCCGCTGGCGCGATCCTCACACCGGGCCTGCTCGGCTCGCAGGGCCTCGCGACGCGATCAGGTCAGCTCGGCAAGAACCTCTCGATCCACCCCGCGGCCGGCGCGCTCGCCGAGTTCGAGGAGCAGATCCTGCCGTGGAACGGCATCCCGCAGGGCTACGCAATCGAGGAGCTCCACGAGGAGGGCATCCTCTACGAGGGCGCGATGGTGCCGCTCGAGATGACGATGAGCGTGACGCAGATGATCGGCCCCGAGCTGATCCGACTCGCCGAGTCGTTCGATCACGTCGCGTCCTTCGGCTTCATGGTCGAGGACTCGGGCCGTGGCTCCGTCCGCGAGGTGATGGGCCAGCAGGTCATCCAGTACTGGCTCACCGACCAGGACGTCGCCCACATCAAGCGCGGCCTCGACGTGCTCGCGCAGGTGTTCTTCGCCGCCGGCGCCCACACAGTCCACACCCCGATCGCCGGCTTCGATCGCCTGACCTCGCCGCAGGATCTCGTCGAGCTCCGCCGCGCGACGATCAAGCCGTGGGATCTCGATCTCTCCGCCTACCACCCGCTCGGCACCGCCCGCATGGGCCGCGATCCCGCGACCTCCGTGATCAACTCCGACCACCAGGTCCACGACACGCCCGGGCTCTACGTCGTCGACGGCGCGGC
Organism: Myxococcales bacterium; assembly: GCA_031421915.1. Taxonomy (GTDB): domain Bacteria; phylum Myxococcota_A; class Polyangia; order Haliangiales; family Haliangiaceae; genus JABFXX01. The sequence goes on from JANOPP010000300.1 coordinate 3,401, forward strand.
TGTCCCGTCGTCGCTCGGCGTCAATCCGCAGATCACGATCATGGCGCTCGCCACGCGGGCCGCCGAAAAGATCGCGGCCACGCTCGGCTAGGTTCTCAGAATCCTGAGACACCGCCGCGCGCGCCGCTGTGATTCCGCGCGCTTGTCGTGGGCATGCCACGTGCTCTACGCATGGCTCATGCGCCACGCGTTCGCCCGCCTCCTCGCCGCCTCGGCCGCCCTCCTCGCTCCGTCGATCGCCGCCGCCGGCCCGCTCACCGCGGGCGTCAACCTCGGCATCTCCCAGAGCGAGGCCGATGGTTCCGCAGGCGTCGACCCGACCCAGACGTTCGGCCTCTTCGGCCGCCTCGCCTTCAACCAGCGCCTCGCCGGTCAGCTCGAGATCTCGAAGTTCCAGGCCGACGAATATAGCTCCGCGGTTCGCTCGGCAACCGCATCCCTCGTCGTCGACCTGACCACCAGCGGCCGCCTCGTCCCGACGATCGTCGCCGGCATCGGCATGGACTGGGCGGACGGCTCCGATGCCTCGGCGATACACTACGGCGCCGCCACCGAGGCGCACCACATCGAGGGCGGCCTCGGCCTCGAGTACCGCGCCGCAAACGGGCTGACGCTCGGCATCGATCTCCGCATGGGTGGCCGCTCGCTGCACCAGAGCGAGGACATCGCCTATCCCGCCGACGTGCGCGGCGGCGTCGCGTACATCGTTCCGTCCGCGCTGCAGGAGGGCGAGTACCGCTCCGGCCAGATCAAGCTCGGCGTCCGGTTCTAGATCGCGCTGAGGTGCGGCGCTGACGCGCAACCGCGACGGACGCGGCGTGTCGGTTCCACGTGTGCGCCGCGAACGATCGGCTCGTGTTCTTGACCGGGCTCGCGACGATCGCTGGCTGCGGCGCGAGCCCGCCGGTCGCGTCGACTGCTCGCGCCGATGCGTTCACGTCGTGCGAGCTCCGCGATCGCGTGAGCAGCCGGCGCGCGTGGCTCATCACCGGACCGACTCCGGTCGCGCTCATCGACGTCTCGCGTGATCGCCTCCAGGTCGCGACCGTCCGCGAGGATGTGATCGTCACGCACTGGATCACCGTCGACGAGCTCG
>JANOPP010000301.1:0-4553 GCA_031421915.1 Myxococcales bacterium
GTCAACTACGTCTACGCGAGCTGGCTCGTGCGCAGCGACTATCACCACACATACGCGGCGGACATCGAGATCTACGGACCTGGCTTTCGCCCGGATTCCGAACAGTCGACGATCGAGTACACGATTCCGATCGCACGCGAACAGTAGTCGCGCGCCTGAGGACGCCCCTGCGACGGCCTCGCGATACGACTCCAATTCTGTCTAGCTACCGCAACTCCGATGAAACAGTCCGCAATCGACCGTCATCGACTGCTCGGGTAGGCTTGTGAGGCTGGCCGTCCCACAGCCGCTCCTGCAATTGTTCAAGGTGATGAACGAAGGCGTCGACCTCGATCGTGATCTCGTCACGAGGTCGTTCGCGAGGCTACGAGCTGCTACGTGGCGATTCTCCCGATAGACCTCTAGATCGTTGCGGAACGGTGCTCGACGCCGAAAACAAAGTCGCCGCGTATCTCTACGCGGCGACTTCGTTTCCTGGTGGAGCCTAGGGGGATCGAACCCCTGACCTCTAGAGTGCGATTATTGCGGCGCCCAACGATCTCAGGATGTTGCCGCGCAAAGCGTTCCGCAGCTGATGGCTTACCGTCGGAGATTCTGCGGAACGGTTGCTACGGAATTCGAGCTCGCGTTGCGCGTACCGATCCAGCGATCGGCAGCGGGTCTCGCGATCAGTCCTTCGGTGCGGCGGGCTGCGGAGAGTCCGCTTTGTACACGCGCACGTTGTAGGCGGCGACGGCGAGCTGGCGCCCGTCAGGACTGAGTGCCATCACACCGGCAGGGCTCCAGCGGCCCACGTCGAGCTCGTACTGGATGGGCAGTGCGATGTGACCGTCAGCATCGATCGATCCAGACCACATGAAACCCTTTTCCGATGCGGCATAGAGCGTCAGGTGATCGCCGCTGCGCTTGACGGCGACTGAGGCGACGAAGTCGATGCCCTTGTCTTCGGGGTTGAGCTTTCCGAACATCATGACAGCATCGAGGCGCTCGAACTGGCCGTCGCGGATGCGGAACGTGTAGACGTTGTGGTCCGTCGTCGCGCTGGGGCAGTTGCCGGCGACGACGAGATTTCCCTCCACCGCAACGGCGTTGAGGCCATGACGCGCGGCCGGGTTGTAGCGGATGCGCGAGACCTCTTTCCCTGCATCAACATCGATGAGCACCAGGTCACCATCCTCGGATGCGGTGACGACATGGTTAGCGCCGGACGCGGCGATACCGCGCACCGTGTAATCGTCATCGTGGTAGGTGTCGGGGAACCCAGGCGAGCTCTGGTCAACCCGGTTCGGCGCGCGTACGACAAGATAGCGGTCGATCGCGTAGCGACCGTTGTCGGTCGGATGCCAGACCGTGACGACGCCGGCCTGATGCCCGAGGACCAGCTTGCCGCCAAGCAAAGCCCCGGAGTGCACGACGCCGTATTCCTCGCTGTAGGTGACAGGGAAGGGCGCGAAGCTGCCGGCCGTTTCCCGCCAGACAATGAAGGAGTGATGGTCGCTCGAGGTCACGAAGGTCTCTGCATCGATGCGCACTAGTCCTTCGACACCCTTGGTCGCCCCGGGCACGACGAAAGCGCTTTTCAACACCGGTTCGCCGTTGCGCGACTCATAGATTGCGACGCTGCCGTCGTTCCGGGCGACGACAAAGCGCGCATCGCTCAGCCATGCAACCTCGGCGGGGCCGGACGACCTGAAGCCCGTAGCCTCGAGCGGCGCATCGTTCGCCGCCGCCTGCACCGCTACAGCGCCGGACACCAGTGCCAAAACGATCGCGAGCACCTTGAGCATGAGTCCCTCCGCATCAGAAAAACAAGCACGCAATATGCCAAGCGAGTAATCAGCAGTTGGCTGCTTGGGTCGACCGAAGACGCGCAGCGGATTACGCGCCTGAAAGCGTATGTGCTCGATCCTCACCGTTCGGGCTGTGTAGCCATGTGTCACTTCGGCGTGGCGCTGCGGCGCAGTCGCACACTTGCGCGCGTAGAGTTGCCCGATGCTCAGCTCACTTCCCGTGCTCAGGTTCTCGCGCCCGACACCGCGTTCGATGAGCCTCGCGGGAATGGTCTTGACGCCCGACGGCTTTGGACGCGGATACGTTGGCGTCGAAGACGGAGTAATTCGTCGTGTCGAAATCGGCGGGCCTACTCCGTCCGACGCAATCGATCTCGGTGACCGGATCATCTGTCCGGCCTTCATCGATCTGCACAACCACATTGTCTACGGCGTGTACCCCCGTTGGCAGCCTGCGAAGAAAATGAAGGGGCGCTTCGACTGGCGAGGGAAGACGCGCTGCAAGATCACCGTGAATGCCGCGCCCGATCCGCACTACCAGACTCATGTCGCAGCCCCTCACAAGGTCATCACGAACAATGGACAGAACACGTGGATGCTCTCGCGACTCGCAACCTACGGGCAGATACGGGCTCTGATTGGCGGCGCGACGACAGCCGTCATCGATGCCGATCTCAGTCCAGACGCCGCAAGCGGTTTCGCCCCTCCGGGCTTCGTTCGTGATCCCGACGAGTGGGGGGCGCGCATTTGGGGAATCCTCGACCCGACCTGCGTCCCGGCGTTCTCGGCCCGAGAAGTCCAAAGCGACCGACTCGTGGCCGGTGCCGCGGAGATTGCCGCCGAGCTCGAAGGCGGTAAGGCGGCACTCCTGGTTCATGTTGGAGAGGGAACGGACGCGCTTTCCGCCCATGAGTTCCAGGCCGTGGTCGATCGTGGGCTACTCACCGCGAATACTGCGCTCATCCACGCGCTCGCGCTGACCCCCAAGAACTGGGATGCAGTCCGAGACAAGGGCGCGACCGTCGTCTTCTCGCCAACGAGCAATGAGACGCTCTACGGGACGACACTGAACCTGAACGATGTCACCACGCGAAACATCCCACTCGCGCTCTCGCCGGACTGGGCCATCACAGGCAGCTCGTCGATGCTCGACGAGCTGCGGTACGCGGCTTTGACCTTCCCGCAGGTGTCACCGGAGCAGTGGGTTCGCAACTGTACGGAGGTTCCCGCCGACTTCCTTCGGCTGCGGCTCGGCCGGATCGAAGCAGGCGCTGTCGCAGATCTCCTCGTCATCTCGCCGAACCAGCTGGTCGCTACGCGGGCCGACGCCGCCGCTGAAATCGCTCGCGCCATGCCCAAACAACTCGAGCTGGCCCTTTGCGCCGGAGACGCAATCTACGGATCTCCTTCGTGGATGGGCCAACTCCCCACTGACCGCTTGGCTACCGAGGAGTTGGACGTTCCCGAGCCCGGCGGCACGACGTTTCGGCGCTGGATACGCATTGCTCGCGATCCTGTACTTCCTGATCTCGTGCGCATCGTCCGCACGGCGCTTTCGAGACAGAACGTGACGCTGGCGCCTTGGTGGGAGTGAGGCACTCGCAAGGAGCCACCGTTGGCGCCTAATCGCTCGGAACTCAAACGCCGCAACTTCAGCGTTCGCAGCCCGTGATACGCCTTCCGCGTGCCATCAATTGACGATGTACACCGCGAATTCGGCTCCGCCTCGGAGACTGCGCAATTACTCGAGACGGAGCTCGGGACGCTCCTCTTCGAGAAGCAGGGCGAAGCCCTCGACCTTCTCGACGGGACTCGGAGCGAAGACGCGCAAGTTCTGATGGCTAGCGTCAACCGCAGCACGCTTGGGCAGCTGATCTTTAAGCTCCAGGAGGTTGCCGGCGACCAATTTGCACATGCCTCCGAGCAATTGGCGAAGGCCCTGGCCGCGCGGAATCGCCTCGTCCACTCCTTCTTTCTCAAACACAACTTCCGGCGCAACACCTCCAAGGGCTGCGCCATCATGCTCGCCGACCTCGAGAAGATTCACGAAGCCGTCCTCGTGGCCTACAAACTCATGCTCAAGATCTCGGGCTTCGACCTCGACGCAATGGGACTGCCGCCGGCGCTGCCGACCACGCATCTGAAGCTCGAGATGGCGGCTTCGCCGCGTCGCGCGGCTCAGCATACCAAAAGCAAAGGTGTCCGATCCCGTGGCTCTCGTAGCCGACGTGCAGATGTTCGAACTCGTGCGTATCGGTGAGTGGTCGCAGCGCGCGACGGAGCGCACATCTAGCAGAACCGTAAGTCCCGCGAGCTGGTACTCGAGGTGGGCGCGGCGTCGCTTCAACAGACCTGGGTCGTGTTCATCGACTATGGCAAGATCGGCGTAAACGGCTCGCGATCGGGCACCGGAATGCCGGCGCCTCTAAAAATTTCGAACAGTCTTCGATCGAGCTCGCTCAGATTGTTGAAGTCCACTCGCAGGCGCGTCTCAATCTCATGCCTGCTCTTCTCGGTCGTGATCACGTCGCGGCGGGTGAGCTCGACGGTATGCGACTGATTCGGTTCGGCCCGCATCTCTCCGCCAATCGCCGACGCGTTGTTCTTCGTGCAGACGAGATCACGAAGGTCCAACGCAGTCTTGAACAGCGTGGCGAGTGACGACACCCTCGCAAGGAGGTCCATGAACATGCTCTGCCGTGCGAGAGAGGTCCGGACGTCGACATATTCGCGATACAGGTCGTTGGCGGCATGCTGGTGCCG
>JANOPP010000302.1:0-11892 GCA_031421915.1 Myxococcales bacterium
TCATGCAGGGCTATCACAACCTCCCCGAGGGCACGGCGGAGACCTTGACCCAGGACGGTTGGCTCCGCACCGGCGACATCGGTGAGGTCGACGAGCACGGCTTCTTGCGGATCACGGATCGCAAGAAGGACCTGATCAAGACGAGCGGCGGCAAGTACATCGCGCCGCAGCACATCGAGGGCAAGCTCAAGGCGGGGTGCCCGTACCTGTCGCAGGTGATCGTGCACGGCGACAAGCGCAACTTCGTCACGGCACTCGTCACGCTCGACGAGGAGAGCGCGATGAAGTACGCGAAGGAACACAACCTCACCGGCACGACCTACGGTGAGGTCGTTCAGCTCCCCGAGATCAAGGAGATGCTGACGCCGTACTTCGCCGAGGTGAACAAGACGCTCGCGAAGTACGAGACCGTCAAGCAGTTCCAGATCCTCCCGAAGGATCTGTCAGTCGACGAGGGCGAGCTGACGCCGAGCCTCAAGGTCAAGCGCAAGGTCGTCGAGAAGAAGTACGCGACGCTGCTCGACAAGATGTACGAGGGCGCGATCGCCGGCGGCGACTGAGTCAGCGACCGATCGCGAATGTATCGAACGGCTTCGAGAGCAGTGGCGTCCGAGCTGTCGGTCCAGCCGCCGAAGTGTCCCTGTGCCTGGAGCGCGTCAGCGCGCAGCGGCGTGTTGCCGATCGGACCGGAGTAGGCGCCGATACCCGCGGAGAAACCGCGGTCGCACCCGTGCTCGGAGTATGACAGAAACGCCAATGACCTCAGGCAGATGGGATATAGAAGAGATCGCGGCCTGGGCAGCTGCGGCCGAGATCCTGAGCTTCCCTCCTCCGACGCGCCCGGTCGGTGAGTTCCGCCGTGCCTACGCCACGGACTTCGGGCGCTACCTGCATCGCGTTCCGGCGCTCGTATTCGCACCCGTTTCGGTTACCCAGCTCGCGGCGGCGATGGGCGCTCTGGGCGAGCGTCGGATCCCGTACACGCTGCGCGGGTCCGGCCACAGCTCGGGCGGGCAGGTGCTGATCGAGGGCGGCGTGGTGATCGACATGTCAGGCGTGCGCGGGGTCGTGGATCGCGGCGACATGGTCGACGTGTTCGGTGGAACCTCGTGGCTCGAGGTCGTCGAGGAACTCCATCCGCAGCGCCGACCACCCGTGCTCACCGACAACCTGCGCACGACCGTGGCCGGGACGCTCGCGGTCGGCGGCATCGGTGACACGTCAATTCACGAGGGGCTGCAGATCGCGTCGGTGGTCGAGCTCGACTGGGTCGCGCCGAACGGCTCCGTGCGGACGCTCACCCACGCCGATGAAGAGCTTGGCTTCGTCCTGGCCGGGCGCGGTCAACTCGGCGCGATCGCGCGGGTGCGCGTACCCGTCAGCTCGCGATCATCGCTCCTCGCTGGACACGTCGCCGTGTGGTCTTCGCTCGACCGTTACCTCGACGCGGCGGCGACCATCCGGCGCGAGCGCAGCTACGACGTCGTGCGCTCGACGTTGTTCTGGCGCGCAGATGGCACCGCGGTGGTGCGCGGGATCCTCGCGCGGATCGTCGATGCCGAACCGCTCGCTGGCAGCGATGCCGCAGCACTTGCGCGCCTCGCATCGGAGAGCTCGGCCGTGCTCCCGGCGAGTGAGCGGATCGCCGCGCAGCGTCTGGATCCGATCGCGACCTGGACGTACGTGTGCCCGGCGCTCGAGCTCTCGGTGCCCACCTGCGGGGTAGGCCGCGCCGCACTCGCGGCGATCGAGCGGCGAATCATCTCGAGCGGGCTGCACGCCGTGGTCCCCAACGGTGTCGCGATCGCAGTCGTCGCTGCTTCACCCACACGGCTCCCGCTCGCACCGATGCCGCCGGGACAGGACGGGGTGCTCCTCGCGATTCGTCCGCAGCTCGCGACGCCGGCCGATGCCGCGCGCTGGATCCCGCTCCTCCACGAGCTCGCGGACCTGGCCCTGGGGGCGGGCGGGCGAATCTATTTGATGTCGATCCCCATCGAACGGTCGGACTTCCTCGAACGCCAGTTCGGGGCGGCCTTGCCTCGGCTGCGCGAGCTCAAGCGGAAGCACGATCCCGACATGGTGTGTAATCCGGGCCTGTTGTAGAGGAGAGGGACCATGCGAATGAACAGGTGCATCCGAGCGTCTACCCGGAACATGCGCCTCCTCGCCGTGTCGTTTGTCGCGCTCGCGTTGTCGACCGGGCCGGTTGCGGCCGATGGCGTAGACTTCGTGGACGACGCGAAGCTCCTCTACCGGATCGCGGCCTGTGGTGGCTCCGATCAGCCACTCCCCGCGGACCTCACCCGCAGTGACACGAAGCTCACCGAGAAGCTCACGAAGATCGTCGATCGCCACTGCAAGAAGATCAACGAGCAGCTCGCGAAGTTCCGCGCGCAGTACTTCGAGAAGGGGCGCGCCTGGTTCGACGACGTCGTCCCGAAGACGGCGCCGACCGCGGTCGTGTATCCGTTCGGCGGCGGCGATCTGCTCTCCGCGCTGGTCGCGTTCCCGAACGCCACCGAGATCACGACGATCTCGCTCGAGCAGTCCGGCGATCCGCGCCGCCTCCGCAAGCTGACTCCTGCGCAGATCGATTCGAGCCTCGGCGCCCTGCGCGTCGAGATCGGCGGCCTGATCTCCGTTGGCTCGAACACCAGTGAGAACCTGTCCGCGCAGCAGCGGAACGATCTGCCCGGGCAGGTCAGCTCGTTCCTGCTCGGTCTCGTTGCCGCAGGCTTCGAGCCCACCGCGATGCGCTACTTCCGATTCGACGACGCCGGCACCATCGACTACCTCGATCAAGCCGAGATCGATGCGCTCGAGTCCGAGAAGAAGCAGAGCCTCAAGCACGACTGGCAGTCGCCGAGCTTCTCCCGCGCGTTCGCGAACGTGGAGATCCAGTACAAGAAGCCCGGCGAGACCACGCTGCGCGTTCACCGCCACATCGGCTGGAACCTCGGCGACGACTACATGACCAAGAACCCACAGCTCGTGCGGCACCTCGCGAAGAAGGGGAAGGTCACCCTCCTCACGAAGGGTGCGAGCTACCTGTTGTGGCGCGGCGACTTCTCGGTGATCCGCAACTACATGCTCGATCACCTCGCCTGGATGCTGTCGGACTCGACCGGCATTCCCCCCGCGTACGCGCGGACCGCCGGCATGATCCAGGAGACCTACGGCTACTACAGCGGCGCGTTTCTCGAGGGTTCGCAGGAGAGTCGGCACGACGCGGCGTTCATCGAGCTGTGGCGCGGCCAGAAGCGGCGAAAGCTGCCGTTCCGGTTCGGCTATGTCGACAAGGACAAGCAGGCGCACGTCGTCGTGACGCGGCCGAAGTCCTGAGCTGTCAGCCGAGCGCCTCGGCGATCTTGATCAGCGCCCACACGACGTAGCTGCCGAGCACGATCGTCGCGAGCGCGGGCTCGATGAACCGGCGCGTTGATGGTCCGCGACCGACATCCTGACGTGCACGCATCGCGATTCGTGCGGCGCTGGTCGAGTCGACATCGACCACGGGCAGCTCGCGGCTGAGCTCGGCGAGCTTCGCGACATCATCTTCCATCGTCATGGGGTTCTCCACGAGGCAGGTGCGTGCTCTCCGAGATGCTCGGCGAGCTGGGTGCGGGCACGAGCGAGGCGCTGGCGGATCGCCTCGGGTTTGTGACCTAGGATCTCGGCGACCTCGGTCGGCTGGAGACCCTCGACACCGACCAGCAGGGCGACCTCGCGATACGCGGGTGCGAGGGCGGCAAACGCGCGCTCGAGCGCGAGCTGAGCCTCGGAGTCGGCGAGCGCCTCGAGGGGCGAGCGCGTGGTTCCCGCGGGCTCCGATCGAGGCAGATCACCGGCGAGCTGCGCGCGGACCTGTCGTGCACGGGTCCAGCTCACGAACAACCGATGCGCGACCGTGAACAGCCACGCCCCGAGGCGGGTGTCCGCATCGAGCCGCCGCGCGTGCTGTGCAAGGCGCAGGAACGTGTCCTGGAGCAGATCCTCGGCGGCGTCCTTCCGCCGGGTCATGCGCACCAGATAGCCGTAGAGGCGGCGGCGATAGGCCGCAAACACGGCGTCGAACGCCTGCGCGTCGCCGCGACGCAGCCCGTCGACCCAGGCGCGTTCGTCGGCCTCCACGCCAGCACAACGCCCCACGGGCGGGAGCGTGACAAGTTTTCGAGCACGACGAATTTCTTGTCACGCTCACAAAGGGGCCGCGTTGACCCCTTCAAGATGGTCGACTTCTTCCGCGCCGGTGGCTTCAACATGTTCGTGCTGGCCGTGTTCGGCGTCGTGATGGTCACGACCGCGGTCCGGTTTGCGCGCAACGCCGACCCACATCGGCTGTCGATCCTCCGTGCCCTGACCTGGGCCGTGATGTTCTCGTCGCTGACGGGGTTCATCGCCGGCCTGGTCGCGACCTGCAGGTTCGTACTCGACGACCCGGATGCCGCCAAGGATCCGCTGCCCTATCTGCTCGCGGGATTCTCCGAGAGCTGTTCGAACCTCATTCTCGGCGGCGCCATCGCCGTGATCACCTGGAGCCTGGTGGCATTCGGCGTGCGTCGGATGCCCCACGAAACCGTGTAAGAAGGAGCCTCTATGACCAAGACCCTGATGACGATCCTGATCTCCGTCGTTGCCGCGTGTGGCGGCAGCAAGAAGCCCGACGGCACCACGACCGGGACCCCGGTGCCGACGAGCGCCGGCGATTCGAAGGCCACGTGCGTCGAGGTGATGACGAAGAACCGCGAGTGCACGTCGGACTTCATTCCCGCGCTGGTCGACATTCGGGCGAAGTACAACAACCCCGAGGGCATCGCCGACGCGGTGAAAGCGGATCGCGACAAGGTCATCTCGCAGGCGCTCGCCGAGTGGGCCACCGACTCCAAGGACGAGGGGATTGCCAGCACGTGCGAGAAGATGGCGCCGGCAACGACGGATGCAGACGCCGCCACGGCCAAAGGCTGCGTTGCCACGGCCGAGTGCGCGGCCTACGTCGCCTGCATCTCGCCGATGTTCGATAAGCAGTTCGCGAAGTAGTCCGTTCGTGGAGCAACGCTTCGTCGCGATCGCGGCCGAGGCCGCGGAGCAGCTCGGCGTCTTCGCGGCACTCGCATCGCCACGACCCCTCGAGGTCCTGGCGACGAAGCTGGCGTTGCCTACGCGTCGGTTCAGGGCACTCGTCGAGCTGCTGATCGCGGGCGGCCGTCTCGGTCGTACCGGCCACGAGATCCGGATCGGAACCCTGGGCGACCGCGCGCGTGAAGGTGCCACGGTGATCGTGGAGGTCCTTCGCCGCGACCGGGCGCTCGATGCCAGAGACCGCTGGAGCCTACGCGTCGACGCTCGCGCGCTCGACGTCGGCCCGTTGCTCTCGGTCGGCGCGGCGGCCTCGGCAGCCGAGACCTTGGTTCCGGTCGCGGGGGAGGGAGTCCTGCTTGACGCTGGCGGCGGACTCGGCGATGCAACGCGCGCATTCCTCACCCGCGTGCCGCGTGCGCGTGCGGTCGTGGTCGACGTGCCCTCCGTGATCGCGGCGGCGCGGCGACACCTCGCGGATCTCGCGGATCGGATCACGTTCCTGGCCGGCGACCTCCGCACCATGCAGCTGCCACCGTGCCGGGTCGCGCTGATCTCGAACGTCCTGCATCTGCATCGGCCCGAGGACTGCTCCGCGATCCTCGCGAACGTGACGTCCGCGCTCTCGTCAGGTGGAATGCTCGCGGTCAAGGACGTCGCTCTGACGAGCGATCGTGTCGGCCCCCTGCGGTCACTCGCCTTTGGGCTGGCCACCCAGATCTTCAGTGACGAGGGCGAGGTCTATCCAGCGTCGCAGATAGCCCGATGGCTCGAGAGCTGTGGCCTCGCCGAGGTGAGCGCGCGCGTGCTCGCGAGGGCACCCGAGTGTACGCTCGCGACCGGTATCAGAACCACTCGATGAGGACGTCGACGGCGGCAGCCGCGACGGGCAACGGCCGCACCGACACAGCAGCGTCGACGAGGACGGCGAGGTGGGCGTCGTGGAGCTCCGCCGGCGTCTCGAGTCGGAGTAGGTACAGATTCGGGCCGTGGATCAGTGCGGCGTCGCTGGTCTTGACGTCGACGCCGTCCAGCGTCGCCGCGTTTGTCACGATCTGTCCCTGCATCCCGAATCGGTTCTTGATCGCCATGGGCTCGGACGGTCGCTGATCGCCGTATTCTCGCGGCAGCTGCTGGAACAACCTGCGGTGATTCAACGATCCGATCGTCGCTATGTTCGGGCGCGAGTGAAAGACCTCGAGCACGGCGCGCGTGACGCCGCAATCGGGTGCGAGCCACAGCGTCGATGCAGGACGTGCGATCCCGGACCAGCCGGGCGGGGGATCGTAGAAGTAGGGGCGCCGTCGGTCGATGCCGAGCCCGAGCGAATGCTCGTGCGCGAGCCGGCGAACGGCATCGAGGAACGTCGCATGCTGGGTCGCGTCGTTCGTGTGGCCCTCGATCAGCGTGTACGCGTACTCGCCGTAGAGGATCGCGACCGTCACCTGGTCGGTCCCGGAGGTCGCGTTGACGATGACCCCGTAGTCACCGTCGGCGTTCGTGATGGTCATGGGGCCTTCGATCTGACCGCCCGCGGGAATGCGGGATGGCCAGATCTCTGCAATCGGCCGGAGCGGCGTGATCGATGGCCGGATCTGGATTCTGCCCTCAGGGATCGAGAGGACGACGCCATCACCGGAGAACGTTCGCTTCCAGCCGCGGACGAGGGGAGTGACTACCACGGTCTCGGCACTTGTATCACACTGGCCTCGTGGGCCGGCGGCACTTGTTCCTCGCGCTGAGCCGGGCTGCCTATGGCGAAGCGACGCTCGCGCTTCGTCTCGCGTGGCAACTCCATGCGAACGGAGACCAGGTTGTCGTGCTCGCACCCTCCGAGCTGTTGCCACTGTGGTCCGGTACTCCGTTTCAGTTCGGTTCGATCGACGCCGTCGCGCGCGTGATCCACGACGCGATTCCGGGCGTGGTCGCCAAGCAGAAGTGTGACGACGTCGTGCTCGTCGACCTGACTTCGACGATCCTCGCGTGTCGCCTGTACGGCATCGATCCAGGGTTCGTGCATCGCCTCACCGTTCCGGTGGTCGCTCTCGATGCGTGGAACCTGCCGGAGACCTCGCGGCACTGGGACGTGGGGGCCGAGACCCTGGACCTGTCGGGACTCGACATCGCCGGCCGTCTGATCGCCGTACCGTTCGTGCGTCCCGACGTGGCGGGCGCCTACTGCGCGCTCCCGGACGCGGGGGTGCAGGGCCGGCGTCCGCCGAACGATCCGCGCCGGATCCTGATCACGACCGCTGCCTGGCAGGCCTACCCGCCGCGCGGCGTCCCGCACCGGGGGCTTCTGGACGTGATCCCGGAGATCCTGATCGACGAGCTCGCCATGCTCCCCTCGAACGTCGAGGTACACCATGTTGGTCCCATTGCGTTTTCACGCACCGAGCTGCTGGGTGCGCGCTACCGCTGGCGCGGGCGAGTCTCGCCGCCGGAGATGCAGACGATCGTTGCCGAGAGCGACCTGCTCGTGACCCTGAACCTCGCGTCGACGACGATCGGCACCGCACTCGCCTGCACCGTACCGACCGTCGTGGCGATCAACTCGTTCGCGGGGACCACCACGCTTCGCTCCGCGGAGGTCGTCGAGCGTGTCGGGCCGTTGCACCCGTTCCTCGTGTGGCCGCTCGGGCTCCATGCCTTTCTCGCGCCGGTCCTCGTTGGCAACCCGTACAGTGATGTCGTGCGGACGGCCGAGCTGATGATCCCTGGCGCGATCGCGAAGGCCTGCCGCGAGGTACTGTTCGACGAGACGGCGCGCGATACGCTCGCCGAGCGGATCGCGATCTACGTGAAGTGCGTGCGCGAGCTCCCGAGTGGCGCAGAGAGGCTGTCGTCGCTGTGGTGAAGATCGGCGTTCTTGGCGCGTGGTCGATCGACAACACCGGTGACGCCATCATCGGATACGCGACGCGCCGCGCACTTCGCTCGCGCCTCCCGGGCGCCGAGGTGATCGCGTTTGCCCCCGACCTGCCCGGATCTCACTGGCGTCATGACCTCACGAGTGCACGCGGGGTCGACGGAGAGCTGGTTCGCGTTCCCGTCGACGATCTGTCATGGGCGCGCGAGCTCGACGCGCTGGTGATCGGTGGCGGTGGGATCATCAATTTCGCACCCGCATTTCGCGGCTTCTTGCTGGGCGACGAGCGCTGGACGGGCCCGCCCGCGGCGTGGAATGGCGTCTGCTCGCAGAACACGCCGGCGTACGCAGCGAGTACGGCGGACCGCGAGCGCGTCCGCCGCTGTTGCGAGCAGCTCACGTATGTCAGCGTTCGCAACGCCACGACGCACAAGTTCGTGCGGCGCTGTGGCTTCACCGGAGCCGTTCATACCGTTCCGGATGTCGCGTTCGCCGACCTCGACGGCGAAGCGAGCGCGAACGAGGCCGGACGGTTCACGATCGGGGTCTCGGTTGGCAATGCCTTCGAGGATCCCCGCACCGCCGGGTTTCACGAACGGCTGTTCGTCGCGCTCGCAGCGCTCGCACGGACGCACGACGCGGACCTCCGGTTGTTCCCGTTCGGGAGCATCTACGGCGATGAACGTTTGCATCACGCCGCCGCCGCTCGCCTGCCAGGCGCGCGCGTGGAGCGATTCTCGACGCCGCTCGATGCGTGGCGAGCGATCGGCGACGTGCAGCTCTACGCTGGTGCGCGACTCCACGCGGTGATCGCGGCGTGCGCACAACAGGTTCCGTTCGTGGCGATCGACGAGTACTTCTCGGATCACACCGCGTCTAGCAAGCTGCGCGAGCTCGTCGTCGATCTCGATCTCGAAGCGCACTACGTGTGCCCGTTCGTCACGCGCGATCCCGCGCCCAAGCTCGCGCTCGCTGCGACTCTCGTCGGAACCCGCCCGTTCGAAGTGCTGGTCGCGAGGTTGCGGCGCGAGCTCGACGAGCACGTCACCGCGATGATCCGAGCGCTCGGGTTGGCATGCTGACCGCCGGCACAGGGGCTCCGACGGAAAATCCGGGATGGAAGCGGTGCTTCGCGGCGGGCCACTTGACCCTCGGCCTCTGGCTACCGATCGAGTCGGTGTGGCGAGAACGGCCCGTCCTGACGGATCAAGAGCGCCTCGCGCGCCGCGCCGAGGAGCTCGGGGTTGCTGCCCTGTGGTTTCGCGACATCCCGCTCCGCGTGCCGAGCTTCGGGGACGTCGGAAGTGTGCACGACATCTTCGTGTACCTGTCGTGGATCGCAGCGCACACCTCGCGCATCGCACTTGCCACCGGCGCAGTCGCGCTGCCGCTCCGGCACCCGCTCCACGTCGCCAAGGCTGCCGCCTCGATCGATCGGCTCTCCGGTGGGCGGCTCGTGCTTGGAGTCGCCTCCGGTGATCGCGCCACCGAGTTCCCGGCGTTCGGAAGAGAAACGCTCGACGTGCCCGCAGACTTTCGGGCCGCACTCGAGATGATGACTCGCTCCCTGATCGAGAGTCCGACGGCGCGGATCGAGTCGCTGTACGGAGTTCTCGATGGCGCCGACATCGTGCCCCGACCAATCGCGCGCGGCCTCCCGCTCATGGTCGCGGGCGGTGCGGGTCAGTCGCTCGACTGGATCGCGGCGCACGCCGACGGCTGGATCACGTGGCCGCGCGCCCTCGATCGGCAACCGGCGCTCGTGCAGTCGTGGCGCGATGCCGTCGGGCGTACGGGGCACACAGGCAAGAAACCGCTCGCGCAGGCGCTCTACATCGATCTAGCAACGGATCCGGACCTGGCGCCGTGGGCGATCCACCTCGGCTATCGCGTCGGTAGAAATCGCTTCCTCGAGCTCCTCGAGGATCTCGAGGCGGTCGGGATCGACCACGTGGCGCTCAATCTCACGCCGGGTCATCGACCCGCCGCCGAGGTGCTCGAGGAGATCGGCGAGACGATCGTTCCTCGGTTCCCGGCCGGCGAGCTCACGTGATGCGGTGGACGTCCATCGACGCGCCTTCGAACAGCCGGGTCAGGCAGGTGGTCGCCTGCGGGCCCCAGTCGGGCCAGGCATCTCCAAGGAGATCGAGCAACATGCCCCGCAGCTCGGCGAACCGCGCGGGCTCCGAGCTCACGATGGCGCCCGCCGCGTAGTCGCGGAACTGGTAGAACGCGACGAGGCGCGTCTGTTGAAACGAGGCGTGCGCGAGCTCGACCTCGATCACTCCCGCGGGCCAGCCACCGACGGTCGTCAGATCCATGGCGAGCCGCTGGGTCCACGTCGTACCCGCAGGAGCACCCGCCAGAGCGCGATTGCGCATCCAGCCGAGTGCATCGACGGGCAGCTCCCGGATGTGGAGCGCGTGGATCGTCGTCGATCCGAGCTCGTGCAGGATCCCGTCGTCGACGACCTTCGACGTCCAGCCGTCCGGCACGGGAACCCGCAGAATCATGGGGCTGTTCTAGCTCGAAACGGGTAGCGGCGGGGCGTCCTCGCGAAGGCGTGCGGCCTCCGTTGCGACGTACTCGAGCGTCTTCGCGAGCCGGCCCCACTCGAGTCCGTCGAGGGCCAGAACGACGCGCAAGACGTAGAGACCAGCGCTGATCGCGATGGCGCCGATCTCGAACGACATGTTGCGCTCGAGCGCGAGGAGCGGTGGGACGCGGTCCATGTCGATGATGTCGCTCCAGATCAGGAGGCCCGGATCACCGAGGACAGAGACAGGCTCGACGCGCTGCCGCTGCATGACGTCCTTCCCACCGAGATCCACCTTCCAGCCGAGGCCTACCCAGTCGGGCTCGTCCCTCTGCAGGACGAAGCCTTCTCGAAGGTGCGCGCGAATCTCGTCCCAGGTGGCCATGGCGGCGAGCTAACCACGCCTCGCCGGTCAGGTCACGCAGCGACGAAGCGCCGCAGTCGCTCGGCGGCGGTTTCGAGATCGGGACGCGGCATGGGGCGAGCGCCCTTGCGCCCTCCCAGCGTCGAGACAATCGCGACCTCGCCAGCGTCACGTAGCTGACCGACGATGGTGTTCCCGCGGACTTCGAAGCCGATCAGGTCGCCGAGGGGAACGCGTCGCTTTCCAAGCTGGAGCTCGTTCGTGGTGCGGTCGAGCGTGATGCGAGCGCCGATCGCGAACAGCGTGACGAGTCCGCCACCGATCACGAGGAGGACCAGCCCGACGCCCCACCACCGGAGCGTCGCGCGATCGGGCACGGAGACATCGAGGCGCGCCTGTGAGCTGCTCACGTACGCGTCGATCGTGACGACCGCGTCGCGATAGCTCGGCACGACGCGCCGGGAGACCCAGCGGCCCATCACGAGATCCGGATCGGCGTGCAGCACGAGCTCCTGTTCTGCCGTTGCGCCGCGAAGGTTCTTGACCTCGGTTCGCTCGGACCCGATCACGGAGATGCGCTCGAGAACGCACGTCTGCGCGCGCGGACCCTCGCAGGTGAGGGTCACCGTGTGATGCATCGCGAGGGCGAAGCACACGATCACCGCACCGAGCGCCGCGAGGGGCCCTCCGATCACTCCGAGGACGCCAGGGCGGTATGCGAGCGAGAGGCGGTTCGCGCTCTCCTTGAACGTCAGCACATCGCCGTACTAGCTACCAGCTCGAGACGGTATTCCAGGTGTCGCTCGCAGCGGTGCCGACGGCGTTCGCCGCGTTACCGGCGGCGTTGGTCGTCGCGTTCCACGCGGTACCGGCCGCGTTACCGACGGTGTTCGCAGCGTTGCCGACCGCATTGGTGGTCGCGTTCCACGCGTTGCCAGCGGCCTGCGTTCCCGAGTTCCACGCATTCCCAGCGGCCTGCGTCGTGGAGTTCCACGCGTTGCCAGCGGCCTGCGTCGTGGAGTTCCACGCGTTGCCGGCGGCCTG
>JANOPP010000303.1:0-10399 GCA_031421915.1 Myxococcales bacterium
GCTCCGTCAGGTGGCCGTGGCCGATCAGGACCTGCGCACCGGAGCCCGACGGCACGATCGCACCGTCGCGGCGATCGTTGACGATCGAGACCAGGCCGCGCACGGCCGGATGACGTGACATCGCGTTCGCCACGCGCTCGAGCTTCGCGCGCGGGGCCGTGTGCGTGACGATCAGCGCGACCAGGACAGCGCCCGCGACCTCGCGCACGATCGCGTAGCGCAGATCGCCCGTGCGAGTCTTCTCGTCGTACGCGTGGAGCTGCGCCTCCTCGGCCGCGCCGCGGATCCAGGTCGCGACCTCGTCGATCACGGGCGCGACGACGCGGCAGCCAAGCGTATCGATCACGTGGTGGCTGCGCGGCGCGTACGCACCGAGCACGAGATGATCGCCCGAGCGCCCGGCGACGTACTTGCCCTTGTTGCGATAGCCGAGGAATGCCGGCGACGGCCGCACGGGCGCGACGACCGTGCCGGGGTGCGCGATCGCGAGCACGTCGGCGAGCGCGAGCTCGACCCGGCGGCGCTTCTCCGCGAGCTGCGCGGGATAGTCGAGGTGCTGCCACGTGCAGCCGCCGCAGCGACCGAACGCAGGACAGGCCGGGCGCACGCGATCGAGGCTCTCGGGCCCGGTCCGGCGCACGATGCGGCCCCAGGCCTCTGCCTTGTGCGGGCTGTGGTGATCGATCGCGACCTCGGCGCGCTCGCCGGGGAGGAGGTCCGTGACGTGAACACGGCGGTCCCCGGCAAGGCCGACCCCGTGGCCGGCCTCGTCGAGCTCCGAGGCCTCGACCTCCGCACGGTTGCTCTTCATCGGGTTCCAGGGCATTACCACGAGATGCCGGAGCATGGCCCGCTCGTCGTAGCTGCCCTCTCGGGCGGGGTCGACAGCGCCGTGGCCGCGGCCCTGCTCGTCGAGTCCGGGCACCGCGTCGTCGGAATGACGATGCGCCTGTACGACGCGCGCGGCACGGCGGCGAGCTCGGGCGGCCGGTGCTGTGGTCCGCGCGATGTGGAGGACGCGCGCGCGGTGTGCGCTCACCTCGGGATCCCGTTCTACGTCGTCGACCTGGCGGCCGAGTTCGGCGAGGCCGTGGTCGATGACTTCGTCGAGGCGTACCTCGCGGGCGACACGCCGAATCCGTGTGTGAAGTGCAACCAGCACATCAAGTTCACGCCACTGCTCGAACGGGCACGCGCGATCGGGGCCGATGTCCTGGTGACGGGGCACTACGCGCAGATCCGAGACGGCGGCCTGTGGCGCGGCGTCGATGCGGGCAAGGACCAGTCGTACTTCCTGTTCTCGATGCCCGCGGCCGAGCTCGCGAGCGTGCAGTTCCCGCTCGGCGCGATGACGAAGGACGAGGTTCGCGCGCATGCGGTGCGGCTCGGCTTGCCGAACGCGGTGAAGCCCGAGTCGCAGGAGATCTGCTTTGTCCCCGATGGCGACTACGCCGGGTTCGTTTCGGCGCAGGCGCTGAAGCGGGGGCGTGCGCTGCCGATGGCAGGCACGATCGTCGATGCGACCGGCGCCGTGCTCGGCCAGCACGAGGGCACGCATCGGTTCACCGTTGGCCAGCATCGTGGCCTCGGCAACCTGACGACGAAGGACAAGCTGTACGTCACCGCCGTCGATCCGGTGAAGGCGGAGGTCACCGTCGGGCCGAAGGCCGCTGCCGAGCGCAGCGAGCTGACGATCCGCGACCTGCGCTGGCTGTCCGCGCCGCGGACGTCGCTGTCGGCGGCCGTGCAGGTTCGCCATCGCGGCACACCGATCGCGGCGCAGGTCGAAATCGACGGAGACCGCGCGGTCGTGAAGCTGGCCGAGGCGACCGTCGCGGCGAGCGGTCAGGCTGCCGTGATCTACGACGGTGATCGCGTGCTCGCCGGCGGCTGGCTCGCGCGCTAGTCGACGACGCGCACGACGATGTAACCGGCACCGCCACCACCACCGCCGCCGTTGAGCGCGACGAGGCCCGGCAGTGCAGGTTGCATCGCCGTTCCGCCGCGCCCTCCATTTGCCGCGGTGTTGTTGACGAACGCGCGCGACACGCCGCCGGCGCCGGGTCCCTCGGCGGTCCCGTCTCCGCCAGGCTCGCCGTCGGAGATGTCGCCGTTCTGGGGCTGGCCATTGCCGCCTGCACCTCCGCCTCCACCGTCGACACGGATCTCGCCGTCGACCTCCAGGCCGCGCGCCTCCAGGAAGATCGCGCCACCCGAGCCTCCACCCGAGCCACCGCCCGCGTCCCCCATTCCACACTCCGGCCCGCCCACGCCGCCGCCGCCGCCCGCGCTGATCGAACCCGAGGGAGCGATCCGGATCGCATCGAACGCCGTGAGCTGGACGGCACCGCCGCCAGCACTCGGCCCCCGCTGTGCCGGGCAGAACGTCGATGCGCCGAGACCTCCGCTGGAGCCACCGATCAGGATCGAGAGATCGGGAGCGCCGTAGACCGTGCCGCCGCGAGCCGTAGTCAAACACTGCGCGCCGCCGTCGGCGCCGGGCTGCGCAAAGCCGCCGCCGCCACCTCCGGGATCACAGTTCGTCCCATCGTCCGGTGCATCGCCGCCGAGACCTGCGCCGGTTCGCGCGGGTGCTCCACCCGGGCCGGCCACGTCTCCCTTCGCGCCGGCATCGAGCGTGCCCTCGATGTCGATGGTCGAGCTCGCGACGATCACGAGCGGGCGCGAGCCGACCACACGCACCGTCGCACCGTCGCTGATCGTCAGTGCCGCGACATGCAACACCGCGAGGTCGCCTCCGCCCGGTTGCGGGCTCGTGAGGAACCTGGCCCCCGCGGGAACCAGGCCATCGATCGTCAGCGTCGTGGTGTCGATCGTGGCGTTGCCAAGCTGGAGTCGGATCGCGCCCAGCGGCACCGAGTCCGTGAGGTGACTGGGCACGAACGGGCGCGGGGCGTCGAAGTCGACGCGTCCGCATCCAGCGAACAGGCATGCGACGACGCCGAGCCTACGCAAGGAGCTCTTTGATCTCCGGGATCGCGGTGTACGCCGCCTTCCACGCAGGATCGATCAGCGCGTGGAGCTTGCGCCGAGCGAGAGCGTGGCCGCGTTCACGAACGATCGCGGCGCGATCAGCGGCCCCCGCCGCTCTGAGAACCTCGAGGCAGGCGGCGTAGACCTCTTCCTCGGAACCCTCGAGAACGCGCTGGTGCTCGAGGAGGCCGAGCGCGCGGTGGACGAGGGCGCCGGCCTCGGCGGTGTGACCGCGTGCGCGGGAGAGAGCGAGCGCGTGGCGCGCGAGGCCCTGGATCTCGTAGCCGACGAGCGTGGCCTGCTGTGCGACCGCGGTGCCGTCGGCGGCGTCCTCGATCGCGGCGGCCAGGTTGCCGCGGCGGAGCTGTGCACCGGCGCGGGCGACGAGCGCGTTCGCCTCGAGGTAGCGCGCGCCGAGGCGGCGTGCTTCGGCGAGCGCTTCGTCGAGAAGCTTGATGCCTTCGGCCTTGCCGCGGCGAACGTCGCACACGCCAGCATAGATCAGGCAGTCGGCGCGGCTCCAGCGCGAGGCGGTCGCGCCGAGAATTTCGAGGGCGTCGGAGAAAGTCTCGGCGGCTTGATCGTAGAGGCCGACCTCGAGCTGGATGATACCCATCACGCTGAGCGCGTCGCCCTCGCGCGCGCGATCGCCGTAGCGCTGACACAGCTCGAGCGAGCGTTGTGCGGAGGTCATCGCGGTGGTGAAGTTGCCGAGGCACATCTCGATCACGGCAACGTGATTCGTGACGATCCGCTCGAGCCACGGATCGCCGGTCTTGTCGATCAGCGCGACGACAGGACGGTATGCATCGCGCGCGGCCTCGTAGTGCGCACGCAACAGGTGGATCCGACCGCGGCCGATCATCGCCGCCATCTCGTCGGCGATCGCGCCCTGACGGTGGAAAACCTCGCGCGCGTGACCGACCAGCACGAGCGCTTCGTCGAACCGCCCCAGGCGCTCGAGGATCTCGGCGCGGATCCGCAGCGCCTCGCCGCGCAGGCGTTCGTCGCCAGCGGCGGTCGCGTGATCCTCGGCGACGACCGTGGCGACCGTGGCGTTCGCGTAGTCGCCCCAGCGCAGCATGCGATGCGCGCGGCGGAGGGCCACGTCGGCGAGGCGGGCGGCATCGCCCTCGCACAGCCGCTGCAGCTCGTCGAGGTCGCTCGGGTTCGAGGCGAGGTCGCCGATCAGGCGGTGCGCTTCTTCGCGGCCGGCGAGCGCCTCGCGACGGCGAGCGCGCGACGTCGCGGTCGGCGGCACGGCGCCGAGCTCGCGCTCGAGGATCAGCGTGCGAGAGAAGCAGGCGATCGCTGCGTCGGCGTCGGAGGCGGTCATCGCGAGCCGGCCCGCGCGCAGCCAGAACGCGGCGGCACCCGCAGGCTCGCCACCGCGCTCGAGATGCTCGGCGATCACCGCTGGCGGCTCCTCGCGGCCAGCGAAGAAACGCGACGCCAGCAGCCGACCGACGCGTGCACTGCTGTCGCGCTGCGCACGCGCCGACAGCGAGTCGAATACGACCTCG
Organism: Myxococcales bacterium; assembly: GCA_031421915.1. GTDB lineage: Bacteria > Myxococcota_A > Polyangia > Haliangiales > Haliangiaceae > JABFXX01. The sequence continues at coordinate 4,518 of JANOPP010000303.1, forward strand.
CGGACCAGGCCGCGGGCAAAGTGGACGTCGGCCTCGGTCGAACCACCGACGATCGCCGCGCGCGTGAGGAACCCGGCGTCGATCAACTCGTCGAGCTCGGCCCCGAGCGACTCCTCGTCGAGGAGCTCCTCGAGCAGGCGAACGCGGATCGTGCCGCCGAGGACCGCGGCGAAGCGCAGGGCGCTCCGGGACTTCACGCTCAGGCGATCGATGCGCGCCGCAACGACGTCGCGTGCGGAGGCGGGCACGTCGTCGCCCGCCTCGCGGACGGCTTGCGCCAGCTCCTCGACGAACAGCGGATTGCCACCGCCGCGCGCGAGTACGGCGGCGATGTTGAGCGGCGACGACGCGTCGCCGAGGCGATCTGCGATCAGCGCGCGCAGCTCACCGCCGACGAGGTCGCCGATCATCAGGACGACGTCGACAGGCGGCGGAGCAGGGCCTTCGGGGCGCGCCGTGAGGACGAGCAGCTCGGGGCCGGCCTGGGGAACGGCAAGTGTATGGCGGAGGACCTCCAGGCTCGCGCTGTCGGCGAGGTGGATGTCCTCGATGATCGTGAGCTGCGGTTTGTCGCGATCGGCCATTGCCGCGCGAAAGGCCGCGAGGCCGGCCGAGATCCGTGGCCGCAGATCCGCGACCTCGGGTGCGCCGACGCCAACGCCATCGCGGAGCTCCATGGCGCGATCGAGATCCGTCGCGACCTGTCGCGCACGCTCGATGGTGACGCCCGCGCCAGTCATCAGGCTCTGCAGGCGATGGACGAGCTGCTGGCGCGCTGCGCGGCCGCGCGCGGGTGGCAACTGCAGCGCGGCCTGATAGAGATCGATCACGAGCGCGAACGGCGCGAGATGGTGCGCGGGGCTCGCCGCCGTGGTCACGACCCGCAGTGGCGTTCCGGCCGCCGCCTGGCGCGCGACGAGCTCTGCGACGAGGCGGCTCTTGCCCGTGCCGGCGGCACCGCTCAGCAGCGCGACCAGTCGGCGATCTGCGGCGATCGCGCGCTGCATCCACGCCTCGAGCTCCGTGAGCTGGGCGGTGCGACCGATGAACTTGCCGCGACGCTCCAGTCGCTCGCGATCGCGCTCGTCGAAACTGCGCGGTCCGACGACCTCGATGACCTTGCTCCGCCGTGCGATCCGCTTTGGCGCGGGCACCTCGCGCAGCGCGTAGAGGCCGCTGGTGAGCCGGCCCGTCGTGCCGACGAACAGCGGCCGATCGGGCGTCGCCTCGCGGGCGAGCGAGCGGGCCTCCTCGGTGGCATCGGGCGGGATCCGCGCCGCGCCGTCGGGACCCGCGGTGGTCGCGACACCCGTGCGCGCACCGATCCGCAGCGTGATGCCGGTGCCGGGGCCGTGATCGGTGCCCGCGTCGCGCGCCATCGAGCCCGCATCGAGCGCCCAGCCCATCGCGATCGCGACGTCATCTTCGCCTGCGATCTCGAGGCCGAAGGCGACGAGAAGGAAGTCATCCTCCTGCGCGATCACCACGCCGCCGCGCTGGTACGCGAGCTCGCCGAGGCTGCGCGTCACGGGGCGCAGCACCTCGGGGTCCGGGCCCGAGAGCTGACCGGCGACGATGACGGTTCGCCTGCGCTCGGAGATGCCGCTCTCCGCACCCGGTCCGAGGTCGTCATCGATCGGTTCGTCGTGGAGAACCTCGAGCGCCGCGATCGATTCTGGATCGAGCTCGAGCTCGTCGTAGCTCGTGTCCTCCGGGACGCCCGGCGGCGAGAAGGCGTGATTCGTGATGTCGTCGTCGAACCGCAGCGCGTTCGGGTTGACGTCGACGGCGTGCGTCAGCACCTGATACGACGCGCGATAGAACGGCTCGGTGGGTACCGTCGACTCGCGGTTCGCGAAGCTCGGGAACGTCGGCTCGCGGTTGGCGAAGCTCGGTTCGGGGAGCGAATCGGCGAGCTTGCCGCCACCGACGGCGGTGCCTTCGTGGCCCCAGCGCGCCGACGTGCTCGCCGTTGGATCCGCATAGCGCTGGCTCGTGACGCTGACCGTCGGCTCGCCACGCGCGGGGGTGGCGACGGAGGTCGTGGTCGGCTCGTAGCGCGAGACGGCGGTCGTGCTGCGCTCCGGCTCGAACTGGCGCGCGGCCTGCGCGGTCGGCGCGTCTGACGGGGCGTCGAGCGGGAACGCGTGCGCATCGGGGAACCCGGGCGTGCCCTCGCCGATGTCGCTTGGCGGCACGGGTACGTTCGCGAGCGACGCGGTCGCCGATGGCCGGGACGGCGGCGTCAGCGCGGAGAGCGAGCTGAGCGACGACCGGCCACCCGTCACCTTCTGCACGCTGATCGACGTGTTCTCCGACTGCCACGGAATCTCGACCTTGCTCGGCCGCGTGTCGAGCTCGGCGAGCCACAGCGCGAGCGGGCGCGAGCCGGCGAGCATCGCCGTGCGAATCAGCGAGCCCGCGAGGTCTGCGGCGGTGCCGCGCGCCGCTGGCTCGCGCTCTAACGCGGTCGCGATCGCCGTCGTGATCTCCTTCGGAACGGCTGGATTGAGACGGTCGATCGGCGGCGGCACCGTCGTGCGGACCGCTTCGAGGATCGCCTTGATGTTCGGGCCGCGAAACAGCGGCATTCCTGTGAACAGCTCCCAGGCGATGATGCCGAGCGCGAACACGTCGGCCGCAGGTGTCGGCGGCTCGCCGAGGGTCTGCTCGGGCGCCATGTAGCGCGGCTTGCCACGGAGGCGGCGGCGCTCGAGGGCAGACGCGAACGTCGCGCGTGCGATCCCGAAGTCGAGAATCTTCACGTAGCCGTCCGTCGACAGCATCACGTTCGACGGCGAGACATCGCAGTGCACGATGCCGAGCGGACCGCCGTAGCCATCGGTCTTGCGGTGCGCGTAGTCGAGGCCGGCCGCGACCTCCGCGATGATGTACGCGGCGACCGGGATCGGGGGCAGGAGGTCGCGGGCGACCGCCTGGCTCATCGTCGTGCGCAGGTCCTTGCCCTCGATCAGCTCCATCGCGAGGAACAGCTCGCCGTCGGCCTTACCGAAGTCGAAGACCTGGACGATGTTGCGATGGGTCAGCTCGACCGCGATCCGCGCCTCGTCGATGAAGCTGCGGATGAACCGGCCTTCCCGCGCGGAGCCCGGGAGGATGCGCTTGAGCGCCTGGACCTTCTCGAAGCCCGCGATGCCGACGGTCTTGACCTTATAGACCTCGGCCATCCCGCCCTGCGCGATCTTCTCGAGGACGTGATACTTCCCGAAACGCTCGCGCAGCGCTTCCACTGGTTCACAGGGTAGCATGGGACGTGGCCGAGCCTTCTTCCTTCGGCGAGCTGGAAACCGTCCTCGGATACACGTTTCGAGACCGCGCGCTGCTCCAGCAGGCACTCCGGCATGCGAGCTGGTGCAACGAGCAGCCGACCCCGGCCCCGCGCCTCGAGGACAACGAGCGCCTCGAGTTCCTCGGCGACGCGGTGCTCGATCTCGTCGTCGGTCACAAGCTGATGATCCGCTACCCGCAGCTTGCTGAGGGCGAGCTCTCGATGACCCGCGCGCAGGTCGTCAGCGAGACGGGGCTGTCCGAGGTGGCAGGCCAGCTCGGCCTCGGGCAGTACCTCCTGCTCGGCAAGGGCGAGGAGAAGAGCGGCGGGCGCACCAAGCCCTCGATTCTCGCCGATGCGTTCGAGGCGATCCTCGCGGCCGTCTACCTCGACGGTGGCTTCACCGCTGCATCGAACATGGTCGGCCGGTTGCTCGAGCATCGGATCGAGACCGTCGAGTTCAAGGGCTTCTACGACTTCAAGACCCGGCTCCAGGAGACCGCGCAGGCGCGACTCAAGGCGACCCCGACGTATCGCGTGGTCTCCGAGCTCGGGCCCGATCACGACAAGCGGTTCGTCGTCGCAGTCACGATCGGCACCGACGAGTGGGCGCGCGCGGTCGGCAAGTCGAAGAAGGAGGCCGAGCAGAACGCGGCCGCCGAGGCGCACTTCCGTCTCGAGGGCTCGGACGTCGGCGTCCGCCCGAAGAAGTGACGCCTACGTGCGGCGCGTGCGGGTGAGCGCGAGGACGTCGTCGCGGCTCGGCATCGCCGCCCACGGTCCGAGCTCGCGCAGTGACAGCGACGCGGCCGCGGCGGCGAGCTCGATACAGCGCGCGAACGGCAGCTCGCTGAGCAGCGCCGCAGCGAACGCGCCGTGGAACACCGAGCCTGCGCCATAGCTGTCGAGCATGTCGGCGTTGGGGAACCCCGGGATCCGCGTGACCTGATCGCCATGTCGACCGATCGCGCCCTCCGCGCCGAGCGTGATCACCACGGCGCGCGGTCCGAGCTGGATGAGCTCGGCGAGTGCGTCGGTCAACTCGCCGCGCGGCGCGAGCTCGCTGGCCTCGCGCTCCGACGCGATCAGGATGTCGCACGCCGCGATGAGGTCGGAGGTACCTTCGCGCAACTCGCTGACGTCGAAGATCACCGGCAGCTTGCCGTTCTTCGCGATCTCGGCGACGACAAGCTGATCGCGCGGCTCGCTACCGTCGATGAGGAGGGCGGACGCCCCCTGCAGCGCGGCGCGCGGATCGCTCGACACCAGCTCGCCGCGATCGCCGCGGTAGTGGGCTCGGAGCTTGCCGTCGCCGGCGACCTGCACGATGTCACACGCGCTCGAGCCGACCGCTCGCAGGAGCTCGGTCTCGATGCCCGCATCGCGCAGCGCTGACCGGGCGAGCTGACCGAGCAGGTCCGCACCGTGGGAGCCGACGGCACGGGCCCGGCAGCCGAGGCGGAGGGCGGCCCGGAGGGCAACCGCGACCCCGGGCGCCGGGGAGGTTGCGAGCGCGGCCAGCTCTGTGGTGGCCGCATCGACACCTGGTAAATTCGGGCCCAGGGCAGAGATCGCGACTCCGATCCGCCCCAGTCCGACCACGAGCGGCGCTTCCACGCGGCCATCATAACCCAGCGAACGCTGGTCGCGGGGGGAGGGGAGGATCTCTGAAAGGTGCTGCGACCCCACGCGTTATCGACTAGCGTGCCCCCCGACGTGGCTTTCCGTCCTCCAGGCTCCCGGTCCGGGCAACGCTCCAGCGAGGACGAGGGTCCTAGCGACGATCCACCTGCCTCCGCAGGGGACCGGAGCTCTGGGGACCTCGTGAGCGAATACGTAGAGACTGCCTTGCCTGAAGCCATCCTGGCCGAGCCGCGCCCGCGCGTTCCCGCCGTGCTCGCCGACGATGCCCAGCTGATCGCCGCCTGCCGCCGTGGTGAGGCTCGCGCGATGGAGATGCTGTACCACCAGTACAAGCGCCGCGTGTTCGGGATGGCGCATCGCATCGTCGGCGCCAGCGATGCCGAGGAGGTCGCACAGGAGGTCTTCGTCCGGATCTTCCGCGCGCTCGAACGCTTCCGTGGCGACTCCGCGCTGTCGACCTGGATCTACCGGCTGACCGTCAACGCGTCGCTCTCGCACCTCGCGAAGCGCGGCCGCCGTCACGAGGTCGGCGACGACACGCTCGGTGATCTCCCTGCACCGCCCGCCGTCGAGCGCGATGCCGGGCTCGCGGCTCGGATCCAGGCGGCACTCGCCGTGTTGCCCGCGGGCTACCGTGCGATCCTCGTGCTCCATGACGTCGAGGGGCTATCCCACGAGGAGTGTGCCGCGATCCTCGAGTGTCGCGTGGGGACCTGTAAGTCACAGCTCCACAAGGCGCGCGCCCGGATGCGCGAGCTCCTCGGACCGCAGCTCGCCGGTCATCGCGACCACAAGGACGGCGCATGACCTGCGATGACGTCCGCCCGCGGCTGACCGCCTACCTCGACGGTGATCTCGATCCCGATCGCGGCAGCGTGGTGCGCGGTCACCTGCGCACGTGCGATGCGTGCCGCCAGGTCGCCACCGACGAGGCCGCGCTGCGTGACGG